>JAGQSZ010000484.1 GCA_020439285.1 Microthrixaceae bacterium | reverse complement strand
ACGTTGACGCCTTTGCCTATGACAGCAGTTATCTCGACGAGGAATTTCCACGCTTTGCCAGCTTCGGTCATTCAACCTGGGAAGAGGCTGAACGGCTGAGAAAGGCCGCCGGCGCCGGCCATGTCTTCGGTATCCACCACATGCCGTTCCGCGACGATGCTGCGCTGGATGCGATTTCTGCGCAGATCGAAAAGGACATGGCACACTGCACCGTCACCCGGGACGGGATGCAGATCAGGCTTTAGGTGGAGCCTCAGCAGCCGCTGGTACTACCGCCACAACCTGGATCAGTTGTCCCCAGATCGCCTTGCGGTTCCGGGTCCGGTTCCGGATCCGGTTCGGAGTTTCCGAAGTTGCCACCTCCGCCCTCGCCCGGAGTGGGGGCCCGCGAATTCTGTACGGCAGGATCCAGGGCGGCACGGACTGCGCAGGTCAGTACAGGCGCGCGCCACCCAAACTGGAAGCGGTTCTGGCGCAAGGTCAGCGAATAGTCATTGTCCTCCGAGGCCCGGTTGCCGGAGCGCAGATATGGCAGTTGGTGGGCTTCTCCCGATGTCACTTCCGCGATGTCGCAGGGCCGGGTGACGGTGACGCAGTTGCTGCTGGAACAGGCCTCGATCTCGCCCTTGAACAAGAC
>JAGQSZ010000483.1 GCA_020439285.1 Microthrixaceae bacterium | reverse complement strand
TGCGAACGCGGTCCGGTACACCGGCGCCGATCTGCGATTCGTGGACTCTGAGCGAGCCACTTGGAACCTGGATCCCGAGTTGCTCGAGTCGGCCCTGGAGGAGGCCGAGTCGGCGAATCGACTGCCCAAGGCGGTGGTCAGCGTCGATCTCTACGGCCAGTGCGCGCAGCTCGATCGGCTCTCTTCGGTCTGTGAACGCTTCGGGGTGGCCCTGATTGAGGACGCGGCCGAAGCTCTGGGTGCGACCTGGCAGGACCGCAATGCCGGCAACTGGGGATGCCTCGCCGCGCTCTCGTTCAACGGCAACAAGATCATGACCACCGGTGGTGGTGGCATGCTCCTCGGCGATCCCGAACGGATCGACCGCGCCCGGTATCTGGCTCAGCAGGCGCGCCAACCGGTGCTGCACTACGAGCACACCGAGATCGGGTACAACTACCGGCTCTCCAATCTCCTGGCCGCGGTCGGCCGCGGACAGCTCGAACAGATGCCCGAGAAGATGTCGGTGCGTCACCGCATCAACGCCCTCTACCGCGAGGCTCTCGAGGGGTTCGAGGGAATCGAGTTCATGCCGTGGGACGAGCGGGGCCGACCGAACGGCTGGCTGACAGTCATGACGCTTCGGCCGGGCGCGCCGG
>JAGQSZ010000482.1 GCA_020439285.1 Microthrixaceae bacterium | reverse complement strand
TCTTCGGATACGACCTCTACGGGTTCGTGTCCGTGCCCCCGATCGGCATCAGCGGCGAAGAGCACCCTGCACTCATCCGACGGATCGAGCTACGCCCCGCAAGCTCATCCGAAGCCACCACCACCATCCCAGCACTGGACGCACTCACCGAATCCGGTCTCGAGGTCAACAAGGTCATCATCGACCGGGGGTTCTCGTACAAGACCGCCAACACCTGGGCCAATCAGCTCCGAGACAGGGACATAGAACAGGTCCTCGACATGCACCCAGCGGAGCGAGGCCGGATCGACCATCACGGCATCGCCATGATCGACGGCTGGCCCCACTGCCCAGCCACACCCCAACAACTCGAGGCCCTCAACAGGCCCGGACTCGGATCCACCAAGAAGGAACGCCAACACTTCGACACCGACATCGAAGAACGTTCCCGCTATGCGATGCGACGCACCAAGGGCTGGAGCACATCACCACGCACCGGCACCGCATGTGAACGCTATGAGTGCCCCGCCGAAGCAGGCCAGCTCCGCTGCCCACACAAGCCACACTCGATGGCAGCACCCGCCGAAGTCCCGGTCGTGTTGAACCCACCCCGACTCGCCGACGCACCAACAGCATGTGTGCAGCGCACCATCGCCGTTGACGACACTGCCC
>JAGQSZ010000481.1 GCA_020439285.1 Microthrixaceae bacterium | reverse complement strand
CGAATTGCACAAGGTCGGCGGCCTTGATCGTGCGTGCGGTGAAGTAGAGGGTGCGCATCATGTGCTGAGGCACGAGCCTGGCCATGTGGGTGGCTGCGCCCAGTGCACCCTGATTGACCTCGGGTACGCCGAAGTAGGCGTCTTCGCTGGCCACGATGCAGTCGGCATTGCCAACCAGGCCCACACCGCCACCGACACAGAAGCCATTCACCGCAGCGATGACGGGTACGGCGCACTCGTAGACCGCCTTGAAGGCGGCGTAGCAGCCCTTGTTGGCACCGATCAGGGCGTCGAAACCAGTGGTGTTCTGCATTTCCTTGATGTCGACGCCAGCATTGAAGCCCTTGCCTTCTGCCCTCAGGATCACCACGTGGGTGTCGAGGTCAGCGCTGGCCTCATCAAGTGCGGCCGCGACGTCGTACCAACCCTGCACGGGCAGCGCGTTGACCTTGGGATAGTCCATGGTGATCACGCGGATGCCGTCGACACCGTCGTAGCTGCGAAGTTCGGAGGTGATGCCCATTTGACGCGCCCCTGTCTAACAAACCAAACGTTTGCTTGGTAGCCTATCAGGGTCGTCGAGGAGGTCGATCGTGAGTCTTGACTTGGGTCTGTCTGGCCGGGTTGCGTTGGTGACCGGGGGAGTCCGAGGAG
>JAGQSZ010000480.1 GCA_020439285.1 Microthrixaceae bacterium | reverse complement strand
TCCACCCAGCCACGGAAGTGCAGGTGGCCGCGGCGAAGAAGAAGGTGGCCAAGGGCCGGATCAAGGTGACCCTGACCGGCACCGGTTCGTACACGATCAAAGGCAAGGGCTACCGCAAGACCGCGGCGACGTCGAAGACCTTCAAGGTCAAGGTCGGCCGCTACTCCATCAAGGCTCCCGGCGGCACCGCGAAACCTGCCAAGGTGAAGGTGCGCAAAGGCAAGACGGTGAAGGTGCGGGTCACATTCCCTGCGACCCCGGCAGCGCCGCCACCAGTGATCCCGACCCCGCCGGTGACCCCGCCACCCACGACACCACCGCCACCGCCGCCACCGCCGCCACCGCCGAAGATCAACCCGGACACGATCACTGCCGGTGAGTACCACACATGCGGCATCGACACCTCCGGCCAAGCGTGGTGCTGGGGCTCGGACGGGAACGGACAGGTCGGTGACGACTCTGCGGTCCAGTGGTTGAAGCCCGACCCCGTCGCTGTGTCAGGCGGCCACACGTTCACCGCCCTGAGCGCGGGCACCATCCACACCTGCGGACTCGACACCTCCGGCGCAGCGTGGTGCTGGGGCTCGGACAGCTACGGCCAAGTCGGTGACGGCAACACCAGCCAGGCGGACAAGTACGCCCCCGTTTCCGTCGT
>JAGQSZ010000479.1 GCA_020439285.1 Microthrixaceae bacterium | reverse complement strand
CTACGACGCTGCCGATGCCAGCCGCTACGACCGCCCGCAGGCGCTGTTTGTCGATGATGCTGTCGCCTGGATCAAGGCCAGCCAGCCCAAGGCCTGGGATGCCATCGAGAAGAGCCACGGTGCCGCCGCGGCCAAGGTGGTCGCCGAGCGCCTGCGCAAGGCGCTGGACAGTCAGGGCACGCTGGCGGTGCTGCGCCAGGGCTTCGAGATGGTTGGCCTGAAGCACGCGGTGGCCATGTGCCAGTTCAAGCCGGCGCTGGCGATGAACGCCGACTTGCAGGCCAGGTACGCCGCCAACCGGCTGCGGGTGGTGCGCCAGGTGCACTACTCCGTCCACCATGAAAACAGCATTGACCTGGTGTTGTTCGTGAACGGCATCCCGGTGGCCACTGCCGAACTGAAGAGCCACTACACGCAGGGCGTGCAGGACGCCGTCTACCAGTACAAAACCGACCGCGAACCGTTCTTCAAGCCCAAGAACGTGGCCGAGCCGCTGCTGGCCTTCCCTGGCGGGGCGCTGGTGCACTTCGCGGTGAGCAATGCGGAGGCCGAGATGACGACCCGGCTGGCTGGCCTGGACACCACCTTCCTGCCGTTCAACCAGGGCAATGCCGGTGGTGCCGGCAACCCGCCGAACCCGGCCGGCATCGCCACCGAC
>JAGQSZ010000478.1 GCA_020439285.1 Microthrixaceae bacterium | reverse complement strand
AGACGGATGCGACGAGGCGATGAAATGCGCCCTGATCGTACTCGATGACGCGGATCAGTGCGTTGCGGGCCGCTAGCCAGAATGGCGCGAAGTCGCCGTAGAGCGGCATGCGGGCAGCGTCGTGAAGTCCGTCCGCGCTGACGAAAAAACGCGGAAGGTGAAAAAGCTGGACGGCGAGCGCGACGATGAGGAGCGCGCTCGCCGTATATTGCTGAATGGCGGACCGGGTTGAGGTCAAGAAGCTCGAGCTGCTTTACGGGCCGGCCGGCGGCTGGCAGGCCTGAGCGCTCTGGTTCTCAGGCTTGGAGCAGTCGATGGCGCCACCGCCGCCACCGCCGCCACCGCCACCGCCGCCTTGGCCGTTGGAGCCGAGCGGCGCCATGGCGAAATCGAACTCGAGGGCTGGACGGCTGTTAGGGGCAGCCTTGCAGGCAGCCGCAAGGTCAGCCGGCGAGATGGGGAAGCTCGTGAATTGACCGCCAGAGACGGCAGTTGCGGTGGCGTCCTGGACCTGGACCATGCTCAGGGCCCTCTGGTCCGAGAAGTGATTGCCCAGACGCTGGCAGGCGTCGACGGTCAGGTTGTCGACGGCGATGCCGAAAGTGCCGGGATCCATGTTGACGGCCATGCCCCAGACGAAGGCGCCGCCTTTGAAGGG
>JAGQSZ010000477.1 GCA_020439285.1 Microthrixaceae bacterium | reverse complement strand
CGAGGATCCGACGGTCTGCCAGGACTCCGGTTCCGACGCCGCCGACGGTGCCGTGGACGTAGACGTACTCGGCGGGCACCCGGCCGATCTCGCGGAGCCCGTCGTCGTCGAGGACCAGCCGGTCGCCGTCCTCGGCCACGACGATGTGGTCGTGCGGGGTGCCCATCGTCTCGGCCAGACGGGCGTGTGCGACCAGGTGGTGGTACTCGCCGTGCACGGGCACGAACCAGTCTGGTTTGAGGATCGACTGGTAGAGCTTGAGCTCCTCGGCCTTGGCGTGCCCGGTGGCGTGCACGTCGGACACCCCCGAGTGGATGACCTCGACGCCCTGTCGGAAGAGGTTGTCGATCACCTTGGTGACCGCGTGCTCGTTGCCGGGGATCGGATGGCTGGACAGGATGACCGTGTCGTCGGGGTGCAGCTTCAGCCAGCGGTTCTCCTGGCCGGCGAGCAACGTGAGCGCCGACATCGGCTCACCCTGTGACCCGGTGCAGAGCACCAGCACCTTGCCCGGCTCGTGGCGGTCGACGTCCTCGACGTCGATCAGGGCAGAGTCAGGGATGCGCAGCAGCCCCATCTCCCGCGCCATCGACATGTTGCGACGCATCGACCGTCCGAGCGGCGCGATCACACGACCCGAGTCGACCGCTGCGTCGGCGAGCT
>JAGQSZ010000476.1 GCA_020439285.1 Microthrixaceae bacterium | reverse complement strand
CAACCGTGTTGATTGCACTGACCCTTGCAGCGGGCTGTGGCGGATCATCGGATGAGTCCGCCAGCACTACAGCGCCAAAGGCGACCGACTGCACCAATCCTCCACTAAAGAAGGCGGGAGTTCTGACCGTCGCCACTGGCGATCCGGCATTCGAACCTTGGGTGGTAGATGACGATCCCTCCAACGGCAAGGGCTTTGAAGCGGCCGTCGTTGCAGCTGTCGCGAAGCAGATGGGGATCACCAAGGTCACTTGGACCCGCACCGGTTTCGATGCTGCAATCGCGCCCGGAAAGAAGGACTTCGATTTCAACGTCCAGCAGTACTCGATCACTCCTGAGCGCAAAGAGGTCGTTGACTTCTCACGTAGCTACTACACCGTCGAACAGGCACTTGTCGCTGCCAAGGACAACGAAATCTCCAAGGCTCGATCACTCGCCGATCTCAAGGACGCACGACTCGGTGCAGCGTTGGGTTCGACCTCTCTCGACTACATCGAGAACGTGATCAAGCCAAACACCCAGGTCCAGGTATTCGACGACAATGCAGCAGCCAAAGCAGCGTTCGACGCGGGCCAGGTCGACGGACTCGTCTTTGACCTCCCAACCGCTTATTACGTGACTGCGGTCGAGATCGAGAATGCCGACATTGTCGGTGTGCTTCCCAC
>JAGQSZ010000046.1 GCA_020439285.1 Microthrixaceae bacterium | reverse complement strand
ACCCTTGACGACCTCGATGACGGGTCCGGATACCTTGCCGTCCTCTTCCTTGATCTTTTCGATCTGGCCCCAGGCACGTTCGTACTGGGCGCGCTTCTTGGACAGGACCAGGCGGCCGTCCTTGTCCTCTTTTTGGAGAACGAGTGCCTCTACCTGATCGCCGACGCTGACGACCTTGGACGGGTCGACCTCGTGACGGATGGAGAGTTCACGGTTGGGGATGACGCCCTCGGACTTGAATCCGATGTCGAGAAGGACCTCTTCACGGTCGACCTTCACCACTGTTCCGTTGACGATCTGTCCGTCTTCAACGGTGACCATGCTGGCGGCGTATGCATCGTCTAGTGACTGATCCCCCAGATCGTTCAAGGTGATCTGACGTGGGGTGTAATCAATTTCGCCCATGGATGCGACCGCATCATCTTGCGGCTGGGCCTCGGCAGTAGTGGTGTCTGACACGAATTACTTCTCTATTGGTTGTCGGATAGGGGAAGTCACGCACCGGTACCGGCGCGCGAACCGCTACAGGCTACAGCCCGGGCCGCTCAGGCTCAATCGCAGTAGTGGATCGCTGCGGTCAATTTGCTCTGGTCACCAGCAGAAGGAACTCGTGTGATTCGATCGTTGGTTGGGTCAGCCCATATGCGCCCGGTGACACAGAGGTGATCCGGTCAACGACGAGCCCTGCGCGCTCGGCGATCATGTGGAGTTCACGGGGGGTGTAACAGGTAGTCCAAAGTTCGCCGTCGATCACATCTCCATCGGAGTTCCGAAGCTCGGTGGTCTCGTGATTGACACCGGATGCAGCATCGAATGAGTCCTGATCTTCAAGCCAACGAACCTGGAAATATGCAGAAAAGGCGCTCACTGCGGCCCTTCCGCCGGGGCGCAACGCGTTTCTGATGCAGGTGAGGACGGACTCGTCGGGGATCAGGTTCTGTGGATCATCAGGGTCGGGGTACCCGCCGAGCCCGAAAGCGCCTTGGCACAACGAGATCGCAGCGTCCACGGGTTGGTCCAACTCAAAGGACCTTGCATCTTCTCGCCGGAACTCGGTCAAGTGATCCAAACCCTCGGCCGTCGCGTTGGCTTGGGCGACGCGGATGAACTCGTGGCTGATGTCGATCCCGACGACTGCGATCTCCCGCCTGGCGAACTCGAGTGAGTGACGCCCGGGCCCACAGCCCACGTCCACCACCGTTGAGCCGGGTCCCAGCCCGAGTTGGTCCACAAGGAAGTCAACCTCTTGACGGGTGCCCATCGTGAACGAGTACCGCAGATACGCGGGCCCTAGGTGATCGGCTACATCTTCGAACCAGTGTCGGTCCGGCGCTGGGTTCCCATCGGTGGTCATCCCTTGGCCTCGGCCCAACTCTTCCCACGGGACAAGTTGACAGCGAGTGGAACTCGCAAGTCGAAAGCACCCGACATTGCTTCGATCACGTTCGCTTCGACTTGGTCGTACTCCCCCGGCACCACCTCGACGATCACCTCGTCGTGTACCTGAAGGATCACGTCACTGGTAAGAGAGTCTTGGGTCAACAGGCGATCCAAGCGAACAAGGGCGACTTTGAAGATGTCGGCCGCCAAACCTTGGATCGGCGCGTTCATGGCTTGACGTTCACCTGCCATGCGGACGTTGTGCTGTGAAGAACTGAGCTCCGGGATACGTCTGCGTCGACCGAACTCGGTTTCTGTGTACCCACGATCGCGGGCCTCTTGCACCGTCTGTTCCATGAACGCCTTCACGCTCGGATACGCAGCGAAGTACGCATCGAGGATCACCTGTGCCTCACCGGTTGGAATCCCGAGCCTCTGGCCGAGCCCGTAGGCCTCCATTCCATAGGCAAGGCCGTAGGAGACCATCTTCGATTTGGAGCGCTGCAAAGCGGTCACTTCGCCGGGCTCAACCTCGAAGATCCGAGCGGCGGTGGCTGTGTGGATATCCCTGCCCTCGGCGAAGGCTTCGACGAGGCCCGGGTCATTTGAAAGGTGCGCGATGACCCGGAGTTCGATCTGGTTGTAGTCGGCTACGAGGAACTCGTTTCCTGGATCCGGCACAAACGCCTCTCGGAAACGTCGGCCCTCGTCTGTGCGAACTGGGATGTTGTGCAGATTCGGGGCATCCGATGAAAGACGACCTGTTCGTGCGACGGTCTGGTTGAAAGTCGCGTGGATCCTGCCGTCGGGAGCCACCTCGGCGAGGAGCCCTTCGCCGTAGGTGGAGCGAAGCTTCTCGACCTCTCGGTACCGCAGAATGTGTCCGATGATCTCGTGATCGTCACGAAGCTTTTCCAACGTGGCCTGGTTGGTCGAGTACCCGGTTTTGGTCTTGCGTCCCGGTGTGAGGCCGAGCTTTTCATACAGGATGCGTCGCATCTGGGGAGTCGAATTGACGTTGAATTCCTCGCCGGCGAGGCGGACGATCTCGGCGCTCTCCCGTGCCGCTTCTTCACTCAAACCGCGGTTGAGTTCACGCAGGACCTTTTCATCGACGCCGATGCCCCGGTGTTCCATCTTGGCGAGAACGGTGACAAGCGGAACCTCGATCTCGTCGTTGAGTCTGCGGAGTCCTTGACTGTCGATCGCCTCATTCAAGGGCTCAGCTACACGAGCAACACCGAGAGCCTCGCGAGCAGCAACGAGTGCTGGCGAAGTCTCGTCCCCACCGAAGTCGAGTTGACCGGACTTCGCTGCGGTGCTCTGCGCGAGTTCGAGCCGCGCGTGGCGACGGACCAACTCTGCGATGTCATATGTCAGGTCAGATGGGTCGAGCAGATACGCGGCGAGCTTGGTGTCGAGCGATAGTTCGGGTGATGGCAGACCTAACGCGAGGAATGACCTGACCAATGGTTTCAGGTCGTGTCCGACAAGCCTGGCCTCAGAACACAGACCGACTCTTATCACGTCGCCAAGTGAATCGAACGCGGCGGTTGGCACCCACAGAACCTCACACATCTGTGAATCGGTAACGACCGCAATCCCGGCCAGATTGCTACGGCCGGGCTCCCCGTCCCACGAACCAGCGACAGCAACCTCGCCGCCGTCACACGCGAGTTGCAGCAACTCGGCAACTCGGGCGTTGTCGGTCTTGCCATCGGGTTGGGTCAGTTCTGCTTCGAGAACCTCGACTGCTACTGCCGGAGCCGAATCGCCAAATGTGGCGGGGAACGCCTCTGCGAGCCGGGGGATCAGCGATGGGAACTCGAGTAGTCGGAACAACTCGAGTACTTCGTCGGGTTCGACCTGGCCCTGGCGGAGGTCTTCGAGTGATTCCTCGATCGGAACGTCTCTAACCAGGCGCATCATCTCGTGGTTGGACCGCGCCTGTGCCTCGTTCTCGATCAGGTTCTGGCGCAGTTTCGGGGTCTGTTCGTCGACTGCGGCGAAGATCCCGTCGAGGCCGCCGTACTTGTTCACGAGTTTGGCTGCGGTCTTCTCCCCCACACCCGGAACCCCTGGCAAGTTGTCTGAGTTGTCGCCACGCAGCGCTGCGTATTCGACATAGCTACTTGGCCGCACACCGGTGCGCTCCTCGATGCCAGCCTCGTCATAAAGCGCGTAGTCGCTCACGCCACGTTTGTTGTAGAGCACCCTGATGTGAGGATCGCTGACGAGTTGGTAGCTGTCGCGATCACCGGTGACGATGATCACCTCATCACCCGCAGCCTCTGCTCTGGTCGCAAGCGTGGCGATCACGTCGTCAGCCTCGAATCCTTCCTGGGTGACGATCGGGAGTCGGAACGCGTCCACCACCTGACGGACAAGGCCCATCTGTTCACGCAGAATGTCTGGCGTGGCGTCCCTGTTAGCCTTGTACGTGTCGACCATCTTGTGCCGGAACGTGGGAGTAGGCAGGTCGAAGGTCACGATTACCTGATCGGGTTTGTGGTCACGGATCAGGTTCAACAACATCGAGGTGAACCCGAACACGGCGTTCGTCACCTGTCCCGACGCGGTGGACATATCGGTCGGCAGAGCGAAGAACGCCCTGTAGGTCAGCGAGTTGCCGTCAATGAGCATCAGTGTGGGCACGGAGCCGACAGTAGTCAGCGCGGGTGACAGTCCGCTCCCGGGGACTCAGGCGTTCCATTCGTCGAGCAGTTCATCCTGTCGACGTTCCAGACGTGCGATCTCAGCGACGAGCTCATCGCGGCGACGTATCAACCCCGCCAAATCGCCCCGCGCCTCTGCGTACTCGTGGGCTTCCAAAGGAGAGTCCGAGACGATGGACCGAAGCCTTGTGTCGTCCTCGATCTCTGCGAAGTGGACGATGTGTTCGGCTGTGACCCGCAGATCCTCGCGAGCGGACGCCAATTGGGTCGAAACCCGTTTCAGCTTCCGTTCGATCAGATATCGCACATGTCGGATCCTACCCGTGGCAAACGGCTGTGAACTCCGTGGCCTCGGACGCGTGTAGACATGAAGACGGTGACTCTGGATATAGATCAGTGGAGAATTTCCGACGGCTGGTTCGATGTGTCTGGTACATGGAACCCTGTGTCGGACCAGGTGCGCGCCCTGTTGCGAGCAACGATCGACGACAAACTACAGGCCGAGGATCAGGACCCGGGGCCTCCCATATGGTTCGTTCATCCCGGAGAACGACACCCACTCTGGAATGCATGTGATGTGCGTTTGGAAGACGGCACCGATGTTTCAGATGACGAAACGGACAGCGGAGCGGTCCTGCCCGCAGATCTGCCGCTCGGGGTCCACGATCTGATCCCCCGAGACGGCGGACCTATCACCAAGCTCTTCGTCACGCCCACTGCACAGGCACTGCCCGGTAAGTGCTGGGGTTGGACCGTCCAGTTGTATTCGACCCGGTCGCGATCGAGTTGGGGTCAAGGCGATCTCTACGATCTCGCGACGCTTGCCAAATGGGCCAATACCAACGGTGCATCTGTGATCTCCCACAATCCGCTCGGGGACACGCTTCCCCTGAGCACTCAGGAGCCATCGCCGTACTTCACATCGACGCGGAAGTTCGCGTCGCTTCTGTATTTGAACGTCGAAGCGATTCCCCGAGCCCGAGAGATTCTCGGTTCTCGTTTGGACGAGTTGTCCAACGCAGGACGTGCGTTGAACGGCTCTCCCCTGATTGACCGTGACGCGATCTATGAGTTGAAGCTCACCGCTCTTCGTCAAGTATGGGCGGTCGCTGCCAACTCCGCTGAGACCCGCGAGATCATCGGGCCGCTCGGCACCGATCCCGAGCTAGTTGATCACGCGACTTTCAACGCGTTGGCGCATCGTTTCGAGGCCGGTTGGGACCGTTGGGACCGGATCTATTCACATCCCCGTTCAAGGTCGGTCAGCTCCTACCGCGAGTCTCACCAAGACGAGGTCGATTTCTGGATCTGGGTGCAGGGTTTGTTGGCGTTGCAACATTCACGAGCTGCGACCGCAGGGGCTGGTCTGATGAACGATCTACCGGTCGGTTTCAGCCAGAACGGCTCCGATTCATGGGTGGATCAGGACTGCTTGGCGCTCGACTGGCGGATCGGGGCGCCCGGAGACGAGTTCAATCCGGATGGCCAAAACTGGGGAATCGTGCCGTACCTCCCCCAGAAGCTGCGTGCCCGAGCCTATGAGCCTTGGATTCGGACGCTCCGACGTCTGATGCGCAACACCTCCGCACTCCGAATCGATCACATCATGGGACTGTTCCGGCTGTTTCTGATCCCTGAGCACGACGAGGTCACCGGCGGCGCGTACCTCTATCAATACGGCACCGAGTTGATCGACATCGCTCTGATGGAAGCCGTTCGTGCTGGTGTGACTCTCGCGGGCGAGGACCTTGGAACAGTCGAGAGCGAAGTTCGATACGCAATGGACGAGCGGAGAATCCCTGGCTATCGAGTGGGCTGGTTCGAGGATTCGCGAGCCGCTGATTGGCCATACGCATCGATCGGTTCGATCAGCACCCATGACCTTCCGACGCTGACCGGTCTGGTCAACGGATCCGACGCTCATCAACGCGAAGCCGCGGGAATCACCGTGGACCCAGATGACGACCAACGAATGCGCTCCAACTTGGAACGCAGCGTGCTGCCCGCAGGCGCTGTGGCGAATGAAATGTCGACAGGTGACCTGATCAGTTCTGCGTACCGCTGCTTGGCAGACTCTGGCAGTTTCGCCGTGTTCGCATCGCTCGAAGATGCCTGCATGTCTGATGAGCGACCCAACATGCCCGGCACTGTCGACGAACACCCCAACTGGCGTATTGCTCTGCCTTCGACAATCGAGGATCTGAATTCGACTGCAGCACCAATGATCACCGAAGCCATGACTGACCGGGCCGCTGATCCGGCGATCTGGAATGTTGTGGAGTCAACCGAATCGGGATCCATGGACTCTCGTCATTAGGCTCTGGTGAACATGAACGACGACGGTAGCGATGTAGCCATACCTGACACTGCGGCGGCCAACGGAGCCGACTCGAATGCCCTGTTCATCTCGAAGACGATCCACAACCTTCGTGATGTTGGTGGGTTGGTTACGGATTCGGGGGGCAAGGTCCGATCGGGCGTGCTGTTCAGGTCCGCCCAACTGGGTGAACGCAATGACGATGCGCTCAAACAGTTGACTGCGCTCGACTTGGAGATCGTCTTCGATCTTCGGTCCGACGACGAGGTGAATCGTCTGCCGGACTTCGTTCCCGATGGCGTCACGCACGTTCAACTGGACGTGTTGGCCGATTCCGAGGAGCGCATCGCAGCACAACTGGAGGACCTGTTCGTCGACCCGTTGGGAGCATCTGAACTCTTGATGAGCGGCGTCGTCCACGACCACTACGTGGGCACTTACCGCAACTTCGTCAACCTGCAGAGCGCAGGTTCGTCCTACTCACAACTGTTCACATCAGTCGCCCAAGGACACCGAGCACTGTTCCACTGCACTGCGGGTAAGGACCGAACCGGTTGGGCCGCGGCTTCGTTACAACTGTTGCTCGGAGTTTCTCAACACGACGTGATCGAACACTTCCTGATGAGCAACCCACACACTCTCGCCCTGTTCGGCGCAGTGATGGACGCGTTCGTCGAAGCTGGCGGCAACCCGGATGCGCTCGCACCGGTGTTCATGGTTGATCGGATGTATCTCGAAGCAGCTATGGAAGAGGTGGACAGCAACTTCGGCTCGATCGAGAACTACTTCGTCGAAGGGCTCGGCCTGGGACACGACGGCGTTGCCGAATTGCGGCGTCGATTGATCCAAGAGTGAAACCGGTCGACGACAGACTGATTGGAACTGTATGAGTGAGACACGTCGAACTGTTCTGATCACAGGCGCTTCAGCTGGGATCGGGGAAGCGTTCGCTCACCACGCTGCTGCACGCAGCTACAACGTTGTCCTTGTCGCCCGGCGGCTTAATCGTTTGGATGAACTCGCTGCGAGCTTGGCTGATGCCCACGGGATTGACGCCCATGTTTTTGCCGTCGATCTGTCTGAGCCTGGTGCACCGGAGTCGATCGTCGACTTCACCGACGACCTCGGAATCCCGATCGATGTCCTGATCAACAACGCAGGACTGTCAACGAGTACGCCCTTCACTCGCACCGAGTGGTCCGATCTCTCTGGCCAGATCCAGATCATGATGACCGCCCCCACCGAGCTCTCTCATCGGTTGATCCCGCCGATGATCGAGCGGGGCTGGGGACGGATCATCAACGTCTCATCCTTGGCAGCTCTCCTACCTCCCACCAGGGGGAGCCTGTACACGCCGATCAAGCGATACCTGTTCGACTTTTCCCAGTCGCTTCACAACGAGGTGCACGGCCGGGGTGTCAACGTGACTGCGTTGTGTCCGGGTCTGACCCACACCGAGTTCCACGAGGTGATGGGCACTCAGACTGAGGCCGACAAAATCCCGGGCTTCATGTGGGGCAACACGAGCGAGGTCGTGAACGCTGGATGGAACGCTGTGATGGCCGGCAATCCGATCTGTGTCCCACGAGCAGTTGACAAGGCAGTAGCGGCGTTGATGCATCCGGTGCCCTTGCGCCTGCATCCCAGGATCGTGTCGATGTTCGATCCGTTCCGCGACTAACAGTCACTCGATCACGGGCCTCGGCGGTGTGATAGCCATATCGGATGGCTGACTACCCCGCCGATCCCGCTGCCACTTCGGCTCACGCCTTCAGTGACGACCTGTCCAAGCTCGATGCCGTCGGAACAGCTGAGGCAATCTGTGCTGGTGACTATTCGATCACCGAAGTGGTCAATGCTGCGATCGATCGGGCTGAGTCATTGTCGGATCGACTCGGAGCCATTGTCACCCCTGATTTCGACCGAGCCCGTGCCGCTGCCCGGCGACTCTCTGTAGATCCGGGTGGACTCGATCTTCCCTTCGTGGGTGTACCCACCTTCATCAAGGACAACATGGACCAACAGGGCCTGCCGACCCGTCAGGGATCTGGCGCGTTGAAAAACGCGAGTCCCGCGAAGCACAACGGCAAGGTCGTGGGTCAACTCTTTGAGATGGGAATGATCTCGCTCGGCAAGTCGGCATTGCCCGAGTTCGGATTCTCGCCATCGGCCGAACTCCTTGACGGCACCGCCGTGCACAATCCGTGGAACTTGAATCACACCCCTGGTGGGTCATCTGCGGGTTCCGCTGCTCTGGTCGCAGCGGGTGTCGTGCCGGTGGCACATGGCGCCGACGGCGGAGGGTCGATCGGAATCCCGGCTGCGTGTTGCGGGTTGGTTGGACTGAAGGTGACACGAGGCCGCCTCTATCCGGATCTGGGCTCTCGTCTGATGCCAGTCGACATCCTGACCGAGGGCTTGTTGACCCGCAGCGTTCGCGATCTTGCCCTTCATATCGCCCGAGCCGAGATGCTCTACAAGTCCAAGAAGCTCCCAGCAGTCGGTCATGTGGACCGTCCGATGAAGCGCCGGCTTCGAGTCGGGGTCCTACATGAGGTGCCGATGGGGTCGACACTCGACCCTGCAACCCAACGCTGTTTCGATGACACCGTCGCGCTGTTGGAGGACCTCGGGCATCGCGTCGCGCCGGTCTCGCTTCCCAGCGTGGAGGACTTCGCCGAGGACTTCTTGCAGTACTGGGGATCGTTGGTGTTCATCGTGCGGAAGTTCGGAAACCTGCTCTACGACAAGTCCTTTGATCGCACAAAGCTTGTTTCGTTCACGAACCTGATGGGTGACCGATTCAAGGCGTCAAAGGCTCCTGGCAACATCTTCCGGCTGCATAGATCCACTGCGAAGTTCAGCAATGCGGTGAGCGGCTTCGACGTGGTGTTGTCCCCGACGCTTGCTCAACTGCCACCGAAGCTCGGTCATCTGGCAAGCGATCAGGACGGTCAGCAACTGTTCGACAAGCTGATGCAATGGATGCCCTACACACCCCTCGCTAACGGAACCGGGCTTCCGGCGATCTCACTTCCTCTCGGACACGATGCTGACACCAATCTGCCGATCGGGATGATGTTCCATGCAGACATGGGTGCCGAGGCGTTGCTCATTCAACTCGCGTACGAACTCGAACAAGCCCGCCCGTGGCCGAGCTTGGCTGATCTGGCTTCCTGAAACGACGCACCAGCGAGGCGCGGCCGCGAATCTGGTGGTTCAGTTCAGGCGACGGTCCAAGTCGGTCCGGAACTGATCAGCGTTGCAAGGTCGCCCGGTCCGGCACGCTTGACCGACTCCTCGAGTTGGCCAGCAAGTTCCTCTTCGTAAATGGGACGGTCGATCTCGCGGAACACACCCACGGGGGTCGGCATACTCGGCCCGGTCGACAACCGTGACAACGCGAACGCGAGCGTCGGATCCTGGCGATGTTCATCATGGACCAGCAGGTGTTCAACGCCGACGTCCACAGTGCGACAGACATATGGCTCACCGAACTGATTGACTGCCACGCCGTGTTCGCCTTCGGCACCCCAACGGATCGGTTCACCGTGACGCAACGGGATGAGCATGTCGGGTCGAGCGTCCTTGCGCAGGATCGCGTCGAAGGCTCCGTCGTTGAACACGTTGCAGTTTTGATAGACCTCGACGAACGCCGCTCCCTTGTGTTCATGGGCCCGGGTGAAGATCTCCTGCATGTGTTTGCGGTCCATGTCATGGGTTCGAGCCACGAACGACGCCTCAGCTCCGATCGCTACCGAGATCGGGTTGAAGGGATGATCGATCGATCCGAACGGGGTCGACTTCGTGATCTTGCCCTGTTCCGAGGTCGGTGAGTACTGACCCTTGGTGAGTCCGTAGATCCGATTATTGAACATCAGGATCTTCAGGTTCACATTCCGTCGCAACGCGTGGATCAGGTGGTTGCCACCGATGGACAACATGTCACCGTCGCCGCCGATGACCCAGACGTGAAGGTCAGGGCGGCTGACCGCTACTCCTGTCGCGATTGCTGGAGCTCGACCGTGGATCGAGTGCATCCCGTATGTGTTCATGTAGTACGGGAAGCGTGACGAGCATCCGATTCCGGAGATGAACACGAGGTCCTCGCGTGGCACGTTGATGTTGGGCAGCATCATCTGCAGCGCCGCGAGGATGCTGTAGTCCCCACAGCCTGGGCACCAGCGCACCTCCTGATCGGAGACGAAATCCTTTCTTGTTAGCGCAACAGGTGTCGTTGAGCCGTTTCCTGAAATTGGTTCTGTGACGCTCATCGTGCGATCTCCTCGAGGATTCGTGACTCCATGGCTGCGGCCTTGAACGGAATGCCCGACACGATCGTGTAGCTCCGGGCATCGACCAAGTACTTCCCGCGGATCAACAAAGCGAGTTGGCCGGTGTTCATCTCGGGAATGAGGACCTTGGGATATCGGGCAAGAACCTCACCCAGGTCTGCTGGCATCGGACTCAGATGAGTCAGGTGAGCACGCGAAACGCGTTGGCCACCGATGCGGACTCGTCGCACTCCTGCCTTGATCGCCCCCCATGTCGATCCCCAGCCCAGCACCAAGAGCTCGGCTCCGTCATCTTCGTCCAACTCGACACCCGGGATGTCGTTCGCGATTCCGTCCACTTTCGCCTGACGGAGTCGGACCATTCGTTCGTGGTTCTCGGGTTGATAGCTGATGTTGCCGTCCCCGTCGTGTTTCTCGATGCCACCGATTCGGTGTTCGAGATCCGGCGTACCGGGAATCGCCCACGGGCGTGCGAGCGTCTCTGGGTCACGCTTGTAGGGGTGGAATACGGGCGTGCCATCTGGGCCTGAAGCATTCATTTCGGTCGTGAACTCAACCGAAATGTCGGGCAATTCATCCAGGTCTGGCAACAGCCAGGGTTCCGCGCCGTTTGCCAGATAGCCGTCGCTCAACAGAATCACCGGCGTCCGATATTTCAGGGCGATCCGAGCAGCCTCGAACGCTGCGTCAAAGCAATTGGACGGTGACTTCGCAGCAACTATCGGCAATGGACATTCGCCGTGGCGGCCATACATGGCGGTCAACAGGTCAGCCTGTTCGGTCTTGGTCGGCATGCCGGTAGAAGGTCCCGCTCGCTGAACGTCAACTATCACCAACGGCAACTCGAGACTGACCGCCAGCCCGATCGCCTCGGACTTGAGATCAAGCCCTGGCCCCGAGGTAGTTGTAACAGCAAGTTGGCCGGTGAACGCTGCCCCGACCGCCATGGCCGCAGCAGCGATCTCGTCCTCTGCCTGGACGGTCTTCACACCGAAGTTCTTGTGCTTGGAGAGCTCGTGAAGGATGTCCGACGCTGGAGTGATCGGATAGCTCGCGAGAACCATCGGAAGCCCGGACTGCTGTGACGCTGCGAGCAGCCCGTACGCAGTCGCCAAGTTACCGATGATGTTGCGGTACTTGCCGGGAGGCAGGGTCGCAGGTTTGACCTCATAGGGATGGTCGAACAACTCAGCGGTCTCGCCGAAATTGCGGCCGGCCCTGAACGCAGCGAGGTTGGCATCCCGGATCGCCGGTCGCGCTGCATACTGCGACTCGATCCATTCGATCATCGGGCCAACGGGCCTTGTGTACATCCAACAGATGAGTCCGAGCGCAAAGAAGTTCTTCGATCGCTCGGCATCACGCTGTTTCACATCGAGCTTCTTAGTGGCCAGCTTCGTGAGCGAAGTCATCGGCACCTGATGCAGGTGAAACCCATCGAGCGACCCATCCTCGAGCGGGTTCGAGTCGAGCTTCGCCTTGTCCAGATCTCGCTCTTCAAAGGAGTCACTGTTGACGATGATCGTCGACCCGGGTGTCATGTCTGCCAAGTTCGCCTTGAGTGCCGCAGGGTTCATGCACACCAGAACATTGGGTGAGTCCCCGGGAGTGACAATGTCATGGTCACTGATGTGAACTTGGAAACTTGACACTCCCGCCACGGTTCCCGCTGGGGCCCGGATCTCTGCTGGATAGTTCGGCAGGGTTGCAAGGTCGTTGCCAAAACTGGCCGACAGATCCGTGAATCTGTCCCCCACGAGTTGCATTCCATCGCCGGAATCCCCGGCAAATCGAATGACCACCCGATCGAGAACTGCAACGTTCTCCCCCTGGTCAACATCGGACGCCGCCATAGAACCTCCTTGTGAGGATCTGCGGGTCGCAGCGGGTGCTCGACCCGTTTGACACCACTCTTGCACGAACAACAGCAGCGCGCGCGTCTAGTTGTGGGAGACCTTGGCCACAGGCGATGAGTGTCACTCCTGGGCAATCCCATTTTTCTTGCACATACAACTATGGGCATGGTTGTTCACCAGAGGCCCCGTCCGACTTGGCGACGTAGAACGGAATAGATATTGCGCCCTGCTGACTTTTATTCAGAGTCCGGGTCTAGGTTCAGATCGTGACCTCCCCCCGGTCCGCCGGGTGGATCTCACATCCAGCGGGCAGGAGCGCAAGCTCTGGCCGAAAATCGGCTTGCCCCGGGAAGGAAGGTAACCGAAATGATCACATGTACGACGTGGAAGACCCGGCCGCTCAGCCCCGAGCAGCAGAAGCGAATGATGGATGTGTGGGCCCAAGTCGAGGCCAAGGAAGCTGCTGACACCAACGCCGAACGACTCGGGTGGTATATGGCCGCCGACGGGACCGGTGGCGTGACCATAATCAAATACTCCGACCCCGAGACCGCAGCTGCCAACGGGCTGGAGGCATCTCTTGCCCTAGGCGAGTTCATCGAACTCGAGACCAAGGTCGTGCTCGACCTGGACTCCGCAATGCCGGCCATCACAGCGGCAATGGCGCTCCTGCCATAGGCGTTCAGTCGGTGGCTCGACTCGACCCATCGCGGGAAGTACTCCGGTTGAGCCACCGACAACAACACGAGACTCGCGAAAAGCTCGATGATTGGAACCAGGACTACGACTACAAAGAAGCGCATCGGAAACGGGAACGTCGCCGCGACCCAATCGATTGATGATTGTCCTCGCTGACACCAGCGCTTGGTCTCGCCTCTACCGCAACGGTGCATCCCGAGCTACTTCGAGGCTCCACCAGGTCGTTTACGCGCGAAACAATCGAACAACACTTCGACGCTGTTCCAATCCTCGAACCGAACCGGCGCCCCAATGACCATTACCACCGCTCCCCTGTCGGAGTCTGTACCGCAGGACCCTCATTGAGTACGACCGCTTCAGGGCTTCGATCGGAGCGTTCTGGATATTGGTCATCGCGGTGTGTGCAGGCCACTCCGAGGAGGGATCGACCGTCTCAGCCGAGGATCTCGACCGTCACTTACAGGCGGGGGTGAGTGGACTTAGCGCGTCGATCACGCGTTCCGAGTGGCAGGCCCACCGAACGCACCGCGAGTGTGACCAATCAGTCCTAGGTTGCACCGCCGGCGACACCGGCAGCGTCGAGGACGGCTGGAGCAATACAGATGGACTTGCCTTCGAGCGCGACTGCCGTCTCGAACCGTTCCCCCCAACAGCCGTACCGCAATTCGGACGGTTCAGGTCTCCCGGAGCGGGCGGCCTGGGGCAGTGACTGCGAGGCCATTGTGTCGGCATGCCGCGGCCAATCGGTCGTCGTAGGTGAGCATCTCATCGGCGTCGATCAGCAACGCTGTGGCAAGGTGTATCGCGTCGAGGCTTCGCAGCACGGGCGGCGCAACGCGACGGGCAACGCTGATGACGTCGTCGGAGACCCGTCGCTCCGAGATGCCTGACAGCGACACCGCGATCGCATCGGCGACGCGGTGGTCGGGGTATGCGGCGGCTTCGCCAACGGTACGGACCGCTCGACTGACCTCGACCCATGCCAGGGATGAGGCGACCAGGACGTTGCCAGAATCGACATGGGAGGCGAGCGTCGCGTCGAGCGCATCAGACTCCGCTTCCTCCAAAGCGCGCTTGAGGAGCGCGCTGCTGTCGACGTAGATCAGCATCAGGCGCGGTCGTCGCGATCGAGAAGCTCCGCGGTGGTCACTCCGCGCGGGAGGGCAAGCCGGGCCTCGGACCGCCTGAACGGGTGACGAGGGCGGGAGATGGCCTCGGAGGGACTGCGCTCGTAGGACGCTCCCCTTTCGGCACCGGAACCGGCCGACGACAGGCCAAGGTGACCGTCCACGGCGTCGCGGATCACGTCTTGCTGCGATCGTCCGGTTCTCTCAGCTTCCCGGCGGACGGCTTCCTGGGCGTTTGGACCCAGACGAAGGTTCATGGCCATACCGAAATCATACCAGAACGGTACTGATCTGACGTCGAGGGGCAACAAGGATACCAACGGATGGGATCGGTGACGTCGCTCTTGTCGGTGACTTCACGACTAGAGCAATCCGGTTCGTGGACCAGTCCGGAACGACATTGAGCACGAAGAGGTCTGAAAGCATCTGGCCATGCATCGGCTCGCCCGACTGGTGTCCTTCGTCGACAGAGTCGGTCATCGCGGTCTGAACTCCCGACTGACCGGGGCGGGGCAGATTCGACCCGTAGCCAACTCGACTTGTACCAGTCGACGCTCTCATTACTCTGGCC
>JAGQSZ010000475.1 GCA_020439285.1 Microthrixaceae bacterium | reverse complement strand
GTACCCCATTCAGGTCGCCGGTGTCGCTCGCCTTGCTGACGGGTTGGCGATAGGAGGGGTGCGGCATCAGTTCCGTGACGAAGCTGGTGGGTTTCGCGCTCTGCTGACGGTCGAGTTTCCCGCCGTGTCGTTGCCGACGATCCTCCGTGGCCACCGGTGGCACCTTGCGATCGAGTTCTCGAACTGGATCGAAGCAGCAGCGCGCACCGGCTAGGTGCAAGCTCTGACCGAGTCCGGTTTTGCCGATCACCGGCCGCTGTGCCATCTTCGTAGAAGAGCCCCCGACGGGCTTCCGGACGATGGGTGCCGTACCCGGTGTGCGACAAGACGGCCCGGGAGGAACGTCGTGTCGTGGCTGGTTCTCGTCCTATCCGGTGTGCTCGAAGCGGTGTGGGCAACGGCGATGGGCAAGTCCGAAGGGTTCACCAAGCTGTCACCGAGCGTGGTGTTCGTGGTCGCGATCATCGGCAGCATGGCGGGGCTGGCGTATGCGATGCGCAACCTGCCGATCGGGACCGCCTACGCCGTCTGGGTGGGAATCGGGGCGGTTCTCACGGTGGTCTACGCGATGGCTACCGGCGGGGAGTCGGCCTCGCCGCTGAAGGCGGTCTTCCTGGTGATGATCATCGGCGGCGTGGTCGGGCTCAAGCTTGTGCACTGATCCA
>JAGQSZ010000474.1 GCA_020439285.1 Microthrixaceae bacterium | reverse complement strand
AAGCTCGCGAATCTGGTCGAAATCAAGTCGTTCATCGCTTGGTGTGACGCTGTACGAAACGAAGTTGTAGAACCGACCTGACACGTTGACCGGAGAGCCATGGGTCAGGTGTCCGCCATGGTCCAGGCTGAGCCCGAGGACGGTATCACCAGCTTCGAGCAGCGCAAGGTAGACGCCCAAGTTCGCGTTCGCTCCCGAATGGGGCTGCACATTGGCTGCTTCAGCACCAAAGAGTGCCTTCACTCGTTCTATTGCCAGGGCCTCTATCTCATCGACCACCTGGTTGCCGCCGTAGTAGCGCTTGCCGGGGTATCCCTCCGAGTATTTGTTGGTGAGAACAGAACCAACCGCCTCCATAACAGCTGGTGACGTGAAGTTCTCTGACGCGATTAGCTGGATAGTTGTGTTCTGACGCTCCACCTCACGGTCGATTGATTCGAACAGTTCTGTATCTCTATCAGTTGGCCACGGCATGGCTAGGTCTCCGGGTTTGCTTGAAGTCGTTATTGATTTGAACGAACTACCAGATGGTGATGGCAGGTCGGTGGTGGCAGTTCAACTACTGCCCGGTCATGGCGTCGAGTTTCGCAACCCGCCCAGCGTGGCGGCCGCCCTCGAAACGTGCCCCCAAGAAGGCATCAACAATGTCGATAGCAACTGCTCGACC
>JAGQSZ010000473.1 GCA_020439285.1 Microthrixaceae bacterium | reverse complement strand
GTCGCGGCCGTCGCGTTTGGCCGCGTATAGCGCGCGGTCGGCGCGGTCCAGAAGGTCGGCCCAGTGTTCGTCGTCGGCGCGCTCGGCGACGCCGAAGCTGGCCGTGACGGAAGAGCCCTTTTCCAGCCCGTCAATGGCACGCACGGCAAAGGCGATGCGGACCTGCTCGGCGAACTGCCTGGCGGTCGAAACGGTTGCCCCCGACAGGAGAACCGCGAACTCCTCGCCGCCGATGCGGGCGACGAGATAGCGGCTCGATGCGGCGCGGGCCAGGGTATCGGCGAATGCCGCAATGACCTTGTCGCCGACCGCATGGCCATAGGTGTCGTTGATCGACTTGAAGTTGTCGAGATCGCACACCACGACCGACAGGGCCTGCCGCCGGGCTTCCGGATCCTCGACGATGGCCTGGAGCCGCTCCTGGAAGCCACGCCGGTTGAGGACGCCGGACAGCGCGTCGGTGATCGACCGCGACTTGATCTCGGCGAGCAGGTCCGCGGCCAGGACAATCAGCAGGAAAAGCGCTATCGCCAGTGCGAAAACGGTCGCGATCGTCTGCGAGATCAGGGCGTATTGAGTGGCCAGATACTGCTCCGGACCGGTTCCCGTTCCCCCGAAACCGGCCGACAGGAAGGGCTTGGTCATGAACTGCAGCGCGCTCAGTGCGA
>JAGQSZ010000472.1 GCA_020439285.1 Microthrixaceae bacterium | reverse complement strand
TGTGCCCGCCGGTTCAGATCATCGATCGACACCGGGATCCCCCCAGCCTCGACCTCGGGGAGGAACGTCTCCTGGAGTTGACGAAACGGCCGTTCCACCTTGCCCTTGCGTTTCGCGTCGCCAGCCTGGCACGACGTGATCTTGGTGCCGTGATGTGCAGCGAAGCCGACCGTCGGCGGATGCAACTCGAAGCGTCGACCCTGAGACCGACCGAGCGCACCCATCCGATCGGTGCGACACGCAGCCGGCACACCACCAGCGTCATCGAAGAACCGGGCCATCCCCTCGAAAGTGTGATGACGATCCTCCGAGGTGGTGAACCACCAGAGCCGCCAACGCGACCACGACAAGATCATCCCGAAACACACCAGCGGCACGTTCCACCCGAACCTCGCCGCCCACGACCCGAGATCACAGAAATCGAACTGGGCTTCCTCTCCCGGGCCGGTGTGGATCGGCACCGAAACCGCGTTCGCCGCCCGGAAACGCGGCCCACGGATGTCGCGCACCGCACGCACCACCGTCGGATACGAACCGTCGAAACCATCCGCACGCAACTTGTTGTACACCGAAACCGCCAACAACCGCGGGTGCATCTCAAGCATCGTGACGATCCTCAAACGCCACTCGCCGGTCATCACCGACGCTCCCGTCGACCTCGCTGCTGGCGGCC
>JAGQSZ010000471.1 GCA_020439285.1 Microthrixaceae bacterium | reverse complement strand
CGCGGCTCGCCAGCGCGCCGAGCACCACGGTGGTGGGTGTGACCTCCACCGTCAGTTCCGGCAGGGCGGCGCCCTCGTTGACCCCGGAGAGTTGCAGGCCGCCCATCACGCTTCCTCCCTGCGGTAGCCGAATCCGGTGTAGGACTCGACGCCGACCAGGTCATCGTCCTGGTTGCGGTACTCGATGTCGATCACCCAGAAACGACCTGCGCCGAGCTTCGTGGTCTTCGGACCCGAGACCGAACGCAGTACCTGGGCGTGACTGATCACGTCACCGGGACGGACAGGATCGTGGAAGGTGAGGGTGTTGTCGGTCATGACCGCCTCCGGCAGACCGAAGCGTTCCTTGAGGTCGAAGTGCACCTTGAGCGCAACCTGTTCGCCCTCTGCGCCGGGCTCCCAGTAGTGGGGTCGCATCCACAACGACAGCGTCGTCGGAAGTGCGGTCATGCCACCGGTGAGCTCATCGGCGACCCCCTCGTCCCAGTAGAGCGGGTTGCCGTTGCCGGTGGCAGCGAGGGTGTTGTCGGTGAAGCTCCGCTCGACCGCGAAGGTGGCGGTCTGCGGGTACTGGCGTTGACCGATCAATGCCACCACGTCCTCGGGTAGGCCTGCCGGGTCGCTCGTCATGCGATCACTCCCTCGTCCAGCATTCGTTCGATCTCGTGTGCATCGA
>JAGQSZ010000470.1 GCA_020439285.1 Microthrixaceae bacterium | reverse complement strand
CCTCGGCGACGCGGGCCCGCCGGCGAGTCCAGCACCGCCGGAGAGCCCGGCCCCGGACCTCCGGCTGCTCGGCTCGGCCCCCCGCCCGTCCAGCGGTCGCTCCGAGCAGGACCCCGCGTCCGACGATGCGCAGGCCGCCGACGTCGACGCCGCCCGCTCCGGTGACCACGCCGCGTTCGCCCGCCTGGTCGAGGCGACCCACCGCGACACCTACGCCCTGGCCCTGCACCTCACCGGATGCGTCGAGGACGCCCGCGACGTCACCCAGGAGGCGTACCTGCGGGCCTACCGCGGCCTCGGCTCGTTCCGGGGCGACGCCCGCTTCTCCACCTGGATGTACCGGATCACCGCGAACGTGGCCGCCACCCAGGCCGGCCGGAACCGCCGCCACCGTCACGACGAGCTGGCCGACGACTCGCCCATCGCTGACCCGCGGCCCGACCACGACCCGGCCCTGGCCGCCGATGCCGGCGACCTGCGCGACCGCATCCTGGTCGCGCTGGGCCAGCTGCCCCCCAAGCTGCGCGCCGTGATCGTGCTCCGCGACGTGTACGAGCTTCCCCACGACGCCATCGCCGAGGAGCTCGGCATCAGCGTGACCGCGGCCAAGGTGCGACTGCACCGGGCCCGTCACCGACTGCGCTCCGACGTCTTCCCCGAGCTCGCCGAGGTGCCC
>JAGQSZ010000469.1 GCA_020439285.1 Microthrixaceae bacterium | reverse complement strand
CTGGCTAACTACAAGGTGCCCCGCCAAGTGGCCTTTGTCGACGTCTTGCCCCGCAATCTGGGCGGCAAGGTCTTGAAGAACGAACTGCGTGACCAGGTCAAGCAAGGAGACACCGAGTGAATCTCGACTTCACTGACAGCGAACTCGCCTTCCAAAAGGAGGCCCGCGAATGGCTCGCTGCCAATGTGCCCCAACAGCCGCTGCCGTCCATGGATACCCCGGCTGGTTTTGAAGCGCACCGTGAGTGGGAGGCCAAGCTGGCCGACGCCCGCTGGGCGGTGGTGAGCTGGCCCGAGGAGTACCACGGTCGCGCAGCTTCGTTGGTGGAGTGGGTGATCTTCGAAGAGGAGTACTACCGGGCTGCCGCACCAGGTCGGGTCTCCCAAAATGGCATCTTCCTGCTCTCCCCCACAATCTTCGAGAATGGCACCAAGGAGCAACAAGATCGCTTCTTGCCCTCGATGGCCACCGGCGAGAAAATCTGGGCCCAGTGCTGGTCTGAGCCTGAGGCTGGCTCCGATCTCGCCTCCCTGCGCTCCACAGCCCAACGCGACGACGCTCGCGGAGGCTGGGTGCTCAATGGCCAGAAGATCTGGTGCTCACGCGCTGCCTACGCCCACATGGGTTTTGGGCTGTTCCGGTCTGACTCCGAGAGCAAGCGCCACCACGGCCTCACCTATTTC
>JAGQSZ010000468.1 GCA_020439285.1 Microthrixaceae bacterium | reverse complement strand
GCCCGGGCACCAGCGCGTTGACGGTCTGCGCCTCGTCGCGGAACGCGAGCCCGGCCACGCCGTCGGCAGCGACGATGCTGGGCGTGGCCGCCAGCGTCAGGCCGATGAAGGCCACATCGATGCCGTCGAACCGGCGCACGATGTACGGCGGCAGGATCGTGCGGCCGGTGCGCGTGTCCACCGTGCTGGCGGCCAGCCACTGGAAACCGGCCTGGCGCTGCAGGTCCAGCAGCGCCTGGGCGCCGCGGTCGAACTCGTGGTTGCCCACCGCGCTGGCCACCAGGCCGATGCGCGAGAGCAGGTCCACCGTGGGCCGGTCCTGCGCCAGCGCGGAGATCAGCGGGCTGGCGCCGATCAGGTCGCCGGCGGCGACGAAGATGCTGTGCGGCGACGCGGCCATCGCCTGCTGCACCGCGGTGGCCAGGTGGGCGATGCCGCCGGCCGGCGTGGCCAGGGCCTTGCCCGGATCGGCCGGGTCAGGCTGCCGAAACCCGCCGCGCGGCGGCTCCAGGTGGCCGTGGAAGTCGTTGATGGCCAGCACCTGCACGGTGACCGGGCCGGTGGGCGTGGCAGCACAGGCCGCGAGCAGCAGGGCGGCAACCGCAGAGACCAGCAGACGCATCGGCCCCACCCTCAATAGGCCGAGGACAGGGCCGCGGGCGCCGATCCGCCCAGCACGGCCTCGATG
>JAGQSZ010000467.1 GCA_020439285.1 Microthrixaceae bacterium | reverse complement strand
GGAAGGCTACGCCGACGACGAGGAGCCGGCGCGATCGACCGTGCCGTCCTTGTCGTCGGTCCGGACCGGGTCGAGGCCGTCGCCGTCGATGCCGGCCCGAGCGGCCACCGGTGCCGACAGGCCCAGGTGGAACCACACGGTGACGCCCAGAACGGCCGTCGCCCCGGCGATGTGCAGGGCGACGAGCCAGGGCGGGATGCCCATCTCGTACTGGGTGTATCCGATGGCTCCCTGGGCGACGATGACGACCAGCAGCGCCTGAGCCCGGTGCAGGACCGGACGCGGGGCCCCGGAGTGGGCCAGGCGGACCAGCAGCACCACGACGACCGCCAGGAAGATCCACATGTTGATGCTGTGGATGCGGGCCACGTCGGGCAGGAACCAACCGAACCGCGGCGACTCGGCGTCACCTGCGTGCGGGCCCGTCCCGGTGACCGCGGGGCCGGTGAACATCAGGCCGACCATCAGGACCACCGCCATCCTCGACAGCCACAGCTCGGCGGGGGCGACCTGTGGCCGCCGGGGTCCGTCGGGTTGGCCGGAGCGCCACAGGAGCACGACCGCGTCGGCGACCAGGACCATCGACAGCAGGAAGTGGCCGGCGACCGCGGCGGGGTGCAGGCCGACCAGCACGGTGATCCCCCCGAGCACTATCTGGCCGATGACCCCGGCGACCAGGCCCCACGACAGCAGCA
>JAGQSZ010000466.1 GCA_020439285.1 Microthrixaceae bacterium | reverse complement strand
AATCCCGGAGTCGAGCCGTGGGATGACTTACCCGAGAATCAGAAACGTCTTGCGTGCAGGCTTCAGGAGGCTTTCGCAGCGTTCCTCGATCACACCGACGACCAGATCGGACGACTCGTCGAGGGTCTCGAAAAGCTGGGCCAGCTCGACAACACGATCTTCGTTCTCATGTCAGACAACGGCGCGTCACAAGAGGGTGGCCCGTTCGGTGTGATGCACGAGATGAAGTTCTTCAACGGAATTCTCGAAACCCCCGATGAAGCAGTCGAACGCATCGAGGACATCGGCGGGCCCGACAGCCACACCAACTATCCGTGGGGCTGGGCCCAGTGCGGGAACTCGCCGTTCAAGTGGTACAAGATGAACACCCACGAGGGTGGAGTGCATGTGCCGATGATCCTCAACTGGCCATCCGGACTCGCGGACGATGCACGTGGCACGCGCCGGGAACAGTTCGTGAATGTCAGTGATGTGGCCCCGACGATCTATGACCTGTTGGGAATCACACCCGCCGACTCCTACGGGGGACATGAACAGATGCCGCTGACCGGCCAGTCGTTCGCCCCGGTACTCGCCGACCAAGACGCTCCCGCTGCCAATGACCTGCAGTACTTCGAGATGCTCGGCAGTCGGGCACTGGTGGCTGACGGATGGAAGGCCGTCTGCAAGCACGATCAGGGCGCTGACTACGACACAGAACAGTGGGAGCTCTATGACC
>JAGQSZ010000045.1 GCA_020439285.1 Microthrixaceae bacterium | reverse complement strand
GCGGCCTCCACGTTGGCTGGATCACAGCATCGAGAACCAGCGGCCTGAAGCGGGTCTCCTCCACCTAGAAAGCCAATAGTCTCAGCCGGGTGAACCGGGAGGTATTGGCGCGCCCTGACGGCGAACTGTCCGGTGGGCGTTCAGGCCATTGCCAAGATGGCGCGGGCAACCAGGTCTGTACCGAAGGCTGTCAGGATCGCCAAGTAGAGCAGACCAGTGGCAGCCATTACTGCTGAATACTGCCGCTCCCGGAGAGCGAGGCGGGTGACCACGACCAGCACGATGGTGGTTACAGCGCACGCCACCCAGAACCATCCGAGCATCCCGTTGTACCCATCATCGATCGTTCCGTTGAGCGCCGAGACCATCCCGGGCGGAATCAACAGCAGGCCAACCTGGAATGGCCAGATCCACCCAATCCACTTGGTCAGTTCGATTAGAGGTTCACGACGCAGCCCGGGCTGGGTCAGGTACCAGTGGCCGAGGAGCATTCCATCTGACACAGCGCCCATGAATGCGGCACCGACAACGGTACGTGCGACCGACAACCACACCGGACCACCATCAGCAGCTCCGACGCCACCAGCTATAACTCCGATCAGGCCGATCGCTGGAGCAATCAGATCGAGATTGGGTGGGAACTCGGGTACGGACTCATCAAAGGTCTGTTCCGCCCGGTCGATTCCGGTCATTTGAGCGACCCTCGCGGTACGGCGAGCGATCCGCTGACGCTGGAGTTTCACCCCAGCCTTGCGTCGGTCCCATGACACCCATCCAGCCACGCCACAAGCAACCGCAACTCCCAACCCGCTGACCATCAGAACTGGTTGACGCTCGTATCTGAGCGCCAACCCGAACGACGCAAGAGCGAAGAGCCCATAGGTCAGTCGCAGCAGCCAGCCGTACCCGATAGAGACCTCACGGCGACGGCTCGTCACCCACAAGAAAGCGAGCCCACCGGTGGCCCACTGCAACATGAAGGTTTCTATGTGGAGTGCAAACACCGAGGGGCGAGACTAGAGCCCGAGTGACTTGTATATGGAACTGACTAGGTTGACCCGTCGGAATGACAGAGCCGTGTCGGCATCGAGTCCAGCGTTGAACAGCACAGCTAAAACCAGATCGCTCGCGGGATCTGCCATAGCGAAGCTCGTGCCCCCTTGCCCGGCGTGGCCGAACGCCTGATCAGATGGCGACTTGCCGAATTCGTGCGATGACAGTGGGGTCATGAACCCCAGTCCGAACCCGGCGTCACGATTGAGTGTGGGATCGAACTTCACCGGCAACCGAGGTGCGACCGCCTGTTGCAACAACTCGGCTGGCAGCACCACGTTGGCGCCGTCCAAGTCCCCCAACAACCCCTCATAGAAGGTCGCTACTGCTTCCATCGTTCCGTAGGCACCAAAGGATGGATTCCACTCCGCGGTCGTCTCCGGACCAACCTCGGCGAGCAACGGAACAGCTTGTTCCATGGTCAGGTCCAACGTGGCTGAGATCCTCGGATAGAACCGTTCGTAATCCTCCGGGTGGATCCGCAGAATCAGATCATCGGCTGGCACTCCGTAGGGAGCCAGCACGTTGTCCCGGACCCACAGATCGAAAGGCTCCTCGGTCAAGGCTTCGATCACCTTGCCGAGCATGAACCATCCACCGAACTCCGAATAGGCGCGGTCTACACCGAACTTCCAACCGGCCGGTGGTTCAGATGCATACACCCAGCCCTCTCGGCTGCGTTCGGGCAGGATCCTCGCCAGAATCGTGTTGACCACGTGGAGACCGGCGGTGTGTGCCAGGACTTGTTCGATGGTTCGTTCAGCGATCCACCGAGCGGGAAGGTCCTCGACCACGTCACCCAACTTGTCATCGATGCTCAGTTCGTCCTGAGCGATCAACGCTAGGACCGCAACGGTCACCGTCGGCTTGGCTGCACAGTAGAGCGACGAGAGAGTCTCGGTCCTGTAGGGCTCATGAAGGTGGGTGTGCCCGACCGCGACATCGAGAACTCGTTCCCCCTCTTGGGAAACGACGATCTGGGCACCGGTGTGGAAGAAACCTTCCTGCGCCTCACCCTCGATTCGGGCGACGATCTCTTCGAACGGCTCAGTTATCAACACGTCCCGACCGTAGCGCGGGCTACTCCGCTAGTAGAGAACGCGCCACAGCTGAAACCTGAATCTCATCGGTGCCTGCGTAGATCTGCAGCACCTTCGCGTCGCGAGCGAGTTGTTCGACCTCGAACTCGGCCATGTAGCCGTTCCCGCCAAAGAGTTGCACTGCCTCTAGAGCAACATCGGTCGCAGCTTGCGCTGCATACAACTTGCCTGCCGATGCTTCAGCAAACGACGGCGATTCACCGGCTGCGGCCATCTCGATGTTGCGGAACACCTGGTTCTGCAGGTTCATCCGGGCGACTTCCATCTTGGCGAGCTTCAGTTGAATCAACTGGAACTGCCCGATCGGTTGACCGAACTGGACGCGGTCCTTCGCGTACTGCAGCGACAGTTCCAAGCAGCGATCAACGATCCCGAGTGCCATTGCGACCACACCGGTGCGTTCCATGCTGAACGTCGCCTTGGATGCGTTGCGACCGCCGCTTCCCTTGAATGCTTCCTCGGACTCACCGAGCAGGCGATCCTTACCCACGCGAACATCTGACAGGAACAGCTCGCCAGTCGGACTCGAATGCACACCCATCTTCCGCAGAGGCTTCGATTGTTCGAGGCCCGGCATACCGCTGTCGAGCACGAACTGCACAACTGCTCGTTCCTCCGGCGGGTTGCCCTCATCCAGCTTGCAGATGAACACGATCGTGTCTGCGTGTGGCCCGTTGGTGATGAAGGTCTTGGAGCCGTTGAGAATGTATTCATCGCCGTCTCGACGTGCGGTCGACTTCATCGCCCCGAACGCGTCGGACCCCGAGCCCGGCTCGGTGATCGCCCAAGCTCCAACCTTGTCGAGGGTCAACAGATCAAGCGCCCAGCGCTCCTTTTGAGCGATGGTCCCCTTGGACATGACTGCTGCAGCAGTGAGCCCCATGGAGACACCCATGGCTGTGACCATTCCGGGGCAGACCCGGCACAGTTCGATGATCGGGATGATGCTGAACGCGATGGCATTTGCGTCCCGGTAGCTGTCGGCCTTTTCGGTTTCAGGCTCGGAATCGGCCGATTCGCCACCCGCAGCCTTAGCCTTTTCAGCCGCGATCTTGGATGCAAACGAGGCCTTTTGCATATCCACCATGCCGAAGGTCTTGAACATCTTGCGAAGCAGGTCATATGGAGGAAGATCGCCAAATTCGAGCTCGTCGCGATGCGGCCGGATCTCCTTGTCAACAAAGTCCCGCACTGCGACGCGGACCATTTCCTGCTCATCAGACCACTTGTACATGCGTCCCCCGGGTGATTCCATCGGCCAACTTGACCGGTCGGTCAAGTTTATGCAGGGACGCGTACCCGAGTGCTACTCGTCGTCCTCTGTGGGCGGGCTGACGAAAGGTGCTATCTCACCCCACCAGCCGAGTTCAGCCGGGATGAGTGGAAGCGACCCGTAGACATCCATGTACTCGCGCTCTTGAAGAAGACCGTGGAGCATCAACAGGTGTGTCCAGCGCGCATCGGTTGTCCCGCCTTCCTCGATCCCCTCCAGCGCCGTCACCTCGCCCGAACGCATGCGCAGGTAGTTGCGCCAGGTCATCACGATGTGCATCTCTGGCGCGCCGTAGGCCAGGTCGCCGTCGCTCAGATCGTCCCACTCGTTGATGATCTCGCACATCGGACGCTTGCCATTGAGATACCGGATGTCCAACGCGAGATTCCCGACGGGGCTTCCGGTCAGTTCGAACTTGAGCCGTGCGGTCGCGTCCGGGATGTCGGGCAGCTCGTCCCAACGGGGCGACGCAATGTCGTCGAGCGGCGGCAGGGCGAGTAACTCGTCTCCGATACGAATCCGGACCGCTTCAGCCTGCGACGGGCCGGGAAGCTCGCTTGGGAACGAATCGAAGGGCTGACCAGTCCTCTGTAGCGCCCACGGCCCCGGCGAGTCATCGATGACCCACTCCATGAGAAGGCCCTGTTCGAAGCGTTGGTGGTGGTGCACGATCGATCCGTCCTCGGCGATCGCGTCGTGGTGGACAATGCCTGTCGCATACAAGGGCCGTGGATTGGCCAGTTGCCCTCCGGCTTGTTGACGGACGCTCTGTTGACCGCCGCGTGCGAGCAGTCCCATCAGTGCGGGTCCTTTCCGTTATCGGTCTCGTAGCTCAACTTGGCGTGGTAGCTCGACCGTGTGAACGGGCTGGATTCGACGTGGCCGATGCCCAGCGATTCACCTGTTTCTTTGAAGCGACGGAAATCGTCGGGTGTCCACCAACTCGCCACCGGCAGATGGTGAGAGGTCGGGCGCAGATATTGGCCGATCGTAACGATCGATACTCCGACCGCGGCGAGATCCTCGAGCACCGAATTGATCTCATCCTCGGTCTCCCCCATCCCGACCACGAGCCCCGACTTCGCAGTCAGACCCGCCTCGACAGCACGGGCGAGCACTGACAACGACCGCGCATAAGAGGCAGAGGGGCGAACTGCCCGCTGCAGGCGGGGCACCGTTTCGACATTGTGGTTGAGAACGTCGGGCCGCTCAGCGAAAACCGTGGCGAGAGATTCCGGATCGCCCTTCATGTCGCTGATCAGCGTCTCGACCCGGGCCCCCGGGTTCAGTTCGCGGATCCTGCGAATCGTTTCTGCCATGTGGCTGGAACCGCCGTCGGCTAGGTCATCTCGGGCAACCATGGTGACCACGGCGAAGTCGACTCCCATACGTCGCACCGCTTCGGCGACACGGAGAGGTTCGCTCGGGTCCGGCGGTTCGGGGTGTCGTGTGTCGACCAGGCAGAACCCACACGCTCGAGTACAGCGCTCGCCACAGACCATGAATGTCGCTGTTCCGTCGGACCAACACTCGGACAAGTTGGGGCAACCCGCCTCTTCGCACACCGTGATGAGTCCCAGATCGCGAACCGTGTGCTTGAGGCGCAACACGTCACTGTCGATCTTGACGGGGGCACGCATCCACTCGGGTTTTCTGTCGGTGATCGGAACACCGCCTTCGACGCCAGCCTTGGCCAAGCGCCCGAGAAGGCGAACCGAGGTGCCCTCGGTCGCGGCGCTGCGAGGTGCGTTGGCACCGTGCGTCAGTTCGCCGGGACCCTCGCCTCGACTGAACGGCGACAGGTCAGCGTCGGAGTCAGACCCACGCCAGATCACATCTTGTCGGTTGACCGAACCAAACCCTCGCAGAGCGACGAACTCGTCCACGAATGCGTCCACGGCCATCCGCATCGTCACCTTGTCTGCCGAACCGACACGTGACAACTCGGCTTCGATGGACGTCACCCCGAAGTCACCGATCCCGCACGGAATGATGTGACCGAAGTAGCCAAGATCTGGAGACACGTTGAGTGCGATGCCGTGAAGGGTTCGCCGGGATCCGTCGGAAGACTTGGCGATCCTGACGCCGATTGCCGCAATCTTGCGGGCCATCGGCGTGTCGGGTTCTACCCATACCCCGGGATATCCCGTGTGGCGGCCGACATCACCAACGCCCAGCCGACCAAGTGTCCCGATCAGAACCTGTTCGAGGAACATGACATAGGACTTCGAGTTCTCCGAGTCATCGAGGGTGAGAATCGGATACGCGACCAACTGCCCTGGCCCGTGGTAGGTGACGTCTCCCCCACGGTCGACTTTGAGCATCTGTGCACCCACGCTGTCGGGGTCCACCAAGACATGGCTCGAGTCTGCATTACGACCGAGTGTGTAGACGTGGGGATGCTCCAGGAGCAACAGGTGGTCAGAACCGTCAGCGGCACCTGCTGAGTGGAGTCCATGCTGCAGCGCCCAAGCGTCCTCGTATGCAACGGTGCCCAACCATCGGACACTGATGCGGTCAGCGACGGTGGGCGCTTCAGATTCTGTCAGTGCTGCTTGCGAGGGCATCAGCCCCTCAGAGCTCCGTCGACCAGTCGCGAGTTTCGAGGATCTCCTTCACGCGCGACATGAACGCCGCTGCGTAAGCACCATCGAATGCACGATGGTCCCAAGCCAACGTGAGGTTACCGACCGAGTGGATACCGATGCTCTCGCCACCAAACTCGTCGGTGACTACTACTGGGCGGCGTGAGACCCCATCGGTCGACATGATCGACACCTGCGGCTGGTTGATGATCGGGATCACGATGGCCGTGCCGAAGCTTCCAGAGTTGGTGAGGGTGAAAGTTCCACCAGCCAAATCATCAGGGCCGAGGTTCTTGGAGCGAGCACGGGTTGCCAAGTCACGAATATCGCGGGCGATTGCACGCAGTCGCTTGTCGTGTGCCGATCTGACGACCGGTGCCAACAGGCCCTCGTAGTCGAGATCAACAGCAATCGACAGGTTCACCTCATCGTGGAGAATGACCGAGCCGTCGCCCATCGAAGCGTTCATATGGGGGAACTCGTGCAACGCATCGACAACCGCCCTCGAGATGAACGGAAGGTACGTGAGCGAGAAGCCTTCTTCGGCGATGAACTCTTCACGAACCGAACGGCGAACCTTTTCGACGCCTTCGTAGTCGACCTCGACAATCGTGATCGAGTGGGGCGCAGCCTGCTTGGATGCGACCATCGCAGCACCGGTCAACAGACGGATCTTGTTGAGTTGCTCGACACGGTCCCCGGACCCCGGAACCACAGGAGCGACTGCGGGCGATGGGGCACGGCGTGCTGCCGGTCGGGCAGGTGCGGCCGCGGACGGCGATGGCGCCGGTGATGCCGGGGCAGATGGCTGACTAGTCCACGTGTTCGTCGGGGTAGCCGGTTCGAACGCTGGAGCGGCAGCAGCCGATCCTGCTCCATCGCGGGCATCGATTGCATCCAGCACGTCCTCGCGCGTGATCCGGCCTCCGACACCGCTCCCCGGGATCGTCGCTACATCGAGTTGGTGTTCTTCGACCAGCTTGCGAACCAACGGTGAAAGAAGGCGACCCTCCGCCACCGGAGCAGGCGCGGGGGCCGGAGCAGGCGCGGGGGCCGGTGCAGGTGCTGGTGCCGCAGGAGCCGGAGCAGGTTCGGGGGCCGGAGCGGGTGCCGGTGCCTCTTCAACCGGCGCTGGCGTCTCATCCGCCGGCGCTGCAGGAGCAGCTGCCCCGTCACCGATCACAGCAAGAACGGTTCCGACATCGACCGTCTCACCCTCTTGGACAATTATCTGGCTGAGGACGCCTGACTCGGGTGACGGAACCTCTGTGTCGACCTTATCGGTCGAGACCTCGAACAGTGGCTCGTCCTCCTGGACCGCATCACCTGGTTGTTTGAACCAGCGGGTGATCGTTCCCTCGGTAACGGATTCCCCGAGTTGCGGCATCACGATGTCGGACATTGAGTGGTCCCTTCATGTGCCGCCCCGGTCAGGGGGGCACCAATTCTGTTGTCTGTCTGTGGTTGTGAGTTGACGTGTTCAACTCTATTTGTCGTTACCCGAAATCGGTTGGCAAGCATTGAGTATCGGAATCTGATCGCACGGAGGTGCAGGGTCAGCCGTGCAGAGATCGTCCAGTCAGAGCGAGCACGGATTCGCCGAACAGCTCCCCCAATGATGGGTGAGGCTGGATGAACTGAGCGACTTCGTCGACGGTGGCCTCCCAGTTCACAGCGAGGTAACCGCCGGAGAGTTGTTCAGTGACCCACGGACCCACCATGTGGACCCCGAGGATGCGACCCGCCCGGCCATCCGGATTCTTCTCCGCAATGACCTTCACCAATCCATCCGTCTCACCCAAGATCTGTGCTCGGCTGTTTCCAGCGAATCTGTGCTTGGAGACCACGACGTCATACCCGGCTTCCTTGGCCGACTTCTCCGAGTGCCCGGCGAACGCGACCTCGGGGTGGCAATAAATAGCCCACGGGACACGGTCATAGTCCACCGCCGGCGGCTCCTCACCGAGAATGTCCTTGATCGCCATGATCGCCTCCGCGTAGGCCACGTGAGCCAACTGCGGCGTGTTGATGACATCACCCACAGCCCAGACCTGCGGTTCACCTGTGCGACACAGTTGATCAACTTCGATGTGTCCACGCTCCGAGACTGAGACTCCGGTTCCATCGGCGATCACACCCTGGGTGAACGGGGAACGTCCAACTGAAACCACCACTAGATCGGTTTCGAGCGGGGCCGCATCACCGTCCACTCGCACCAGGGTTCCGCCACCGGCACGCGGCTCATGTCCACTGACGGCAGCGCCTGTACGAACCTCGATGCCCTTCTTCTTGAACGCCTGCAACACGACTCGAGTCACATCATCGTCGCATCCGGGAAGGATCTTCGGCAGCGCCTCGAGGATGGTCACCTTGGCACCAAGGTCGGCCAATGTCGATGCGAACTCACATCCAATTGCGCCTCCGCCGATGACAACCGCGTTGGCCGGCACCTGAGGCAGATGGAAGAACTCATCGGAGGTAACCACGGTTGTCCCGTCGGGTTCGAAACCAGGAATCACACGAGGGGTTGACCCGCTCGCCAAGATGACCGTTTCACCGGTGATTGTGTCCTCTGACCCGTCGACGCCCTTCAGCTTGACTACACGGCCGGGGTGAAGTGTTCCGAATCCGTTGAAGATGGTTACCTTCCGGTTCTTGAGCAGCGAAGCAACACCGCCGGCCAAGCGGTCGACCACGGTCTGCTTGCGTTCCAAGGTGACTGCCCAGTCAACGGACTTTGCCTCAACGACCACGCCGAAGTTCCCGGCGTGCTTGACGGTCCTGACGATCGCTGCGGTCTCGAGGAGTTCCTTCGCCGGGATACAGCCACGGTGGAGGCAGGTTCCACCGATCTTGTCGTACTCGACGAGCGCCACGTCCAGACCTGCTGAGGCTCCGTACAGCGCTGCTGCGTAGCCGCCGGGACCTCCCCCGATCACGACGATGTCGAAATGGTTGTGGTTATCTGCACCGTTTTCGCTCACGGTACCGACTCTACCTAGCCAATCGACATCTCTCGACCCGCTAGTTCAACAACGACGCTTGGACAGCAAAAGCCACCAAGATCGCAAGGCCACACAACAACGCGGCGATGATGAGGAATCGCGTGCTCACGGCACATACGCTAGTTTGCCGCCGAAGCCTTGCCGTCCGGCGGGCACCAGGTGGCATGGGCTACCCGGAATTCGGTCACAAATGGAGGATTGCCGTGCGTGACGCACTCGGCGAAGTGCAATCAGTTCTCGTTCTCGGTGGAGGATCGGACATCGGCCGCGCCGTGTGCAAGAGGCTGGCCCAGGGTCGACTCAACAAGGCGATCCTTGCTGGTCGCCCCGAGGACGACATGGAGTCAGTGGCAGCGGATCTCAAGGCCGCTGGCATCGACATCGTCGAACTCGTCACCTGGGATGCAACAGATGTTGCGAGCCATGAGGAAGTAATCGGCGGAGTGTTCGACCGGTTCGGTGACATCGATCTCGTATACGTCCCGGCCGGGCTACTCGGTGATCAGGATGCCTTCGATGCCGATCCGGTGTACGCCGCCAAGGTCGCCGAGGTCAACTACAGCGGGCTCATATCCGCCGGACTCACTGCTGCCAAGCACCTGAGGGCGCAGGGCCACGGCGTGATTGCGTTCATGTCATCCGTAGCTGGGCTTCGCGCCAGAAAGAGCAACTTCGTTTACGGGTCTACCAAAGCTGGTCTAGATGCCTTTGCTCAAGGACTCGGCGACAGTCTCGTCGGAACCGGCGTTCGGGTAATGGTCGTTAGACCCGGCTTTGTTCACACCAAGATGACCGAGGGCATGAAGCCTGCGCCGTTCTCGACAACTCCCGAGAACGTCGCGGACCTGTTGGCAGACGGACTGACCAAGGGCACCGAAGTCATCTGGGCTCCCCCCGTGTTGAAGTATCCGTTCTTCATATTCCGCCTCCTTCCCCGCGCGATCTGGCGCAAGGTGAGCGCGAAAGGCTGATTGGCAAATGACTCAAGACTCAACAAAGAGCATCTCTGTCTCGCGAGAGATCTCGGCAACTCCAGAGCAACTCTTCGAGTTGATCGCCGACCCGACGATGCACCACGTGATCGATGGTTCAGGAACTGTCCGCAGAGCCGTGGGTGAGCCCCGCCAGTTGAAACTGGGCGACTCCTTTTCGACCAACATGCGCTTGTTCGTTCCGTACCGGATGCGCAACAAGGTCGTGGAGTACTCCGAGAACCGTGTAATCGCTTGGTCCCACGTAGGGGGTTGGCGCTGGCGTTACGAACTCGAACCACTTGAGCCCACCGCTGACGGCTCGCCGTTGACAAGAGTTACCGAAACCTTCGACTGGTCCACCTCTCCAGCAGGCTTTTATGTGACCGCAGTGGGATGGCCAAAGCGCAATGCCGAGGGAATGTCCAAGACGCTCGCCCGACTGGACGCCTTCGCTACCAGTACCGGCCAAGGTCTGTGACCCAACCACCGCGGCGACGTGTCGCTGCATTCGATTTCGATGGCACCCTGACCACCGGTGACACCCTGGTCCCGTTCCTGTATCGAGTCTCGGGTCCACGACAGTTCGCGATGGTGTCAGCGAAGCTTGGCCTCAAGGGCTCAATGCGTCGCATTCCGATCACCGACCGCGATCACGTCAAAGAACTGATGATCCGTGATCTCCTCGGCGGGCGCGAAGAAGCTGATCTGCGCGCGTTGGGCCGGGAATACGCCACCGGAATTCTCGCCAACCGCATGAACGACGCAGTGGTCCAACGTCTACGGGATCACGTCGACCGCGGGGACGAGGTTCTTCTAGTTTCGGCGTCCCTCGTCTATTACTTGGATCCCATCGCTGAGCATTTCGGAATCGATGCCGTAATCGCGGTCGAGCCAACCAGCGTTGACGGGACTCTCGATGGTTCTCTGACGTACCCGAATGTCAGGGCCGAACAAAAGGCCATTCGCCTATCGGAGTGGCTGAGTGCCAAGAACGACAGCGATGACGCTGCACAACCCAGTCAGTCACAGGTCGAACTCTGGGCATATGGAAACTCCTCTGGCGACCACGAGTTACTCGACATGGCCGACCACGCCTTCTGGCTCGGCTCTAACAAGAAGCGACCAGGTGGAGTTGCTCAGTTCGCTGCCGCTGAACTCGCGTGAATACCGACTCGATAGGTTTGCCGCACAGGCAGCCGTGGTAGACACATCTAGAATCGAAACCGAATTACCGGGCACTACCCAAGGAGGCAGCGGTGAATGACACCAGCACCCCCGGCCACGCCAAAGATGACGAGTCAGGAAAGTACCCGTACATTCGTCCGAGCGAACTCCGTCCAGCGGAGCACCTGGCGGTTGACGCCGAGGATGTAGAGGACTTCATCGAGCACTTCGCTCATCACGAAGAGCACGAGAAGGCTCACAAGGAAGAGCGGGCGAAGAAGCTCAGCGACTCCCACGGTGACGCTTCCGGCGCCGCTGAGAGCAACTAGTCGGTAAACACGAGTGGGGCCCCTGACCTGACGGTCGGGGCCCCACTCGCTGTTAAGACAGTCGATTTTCTAGATCACTTGGGCTGCATGCGGGTACCGGTGTCGATACGCACGCATTCGCCGTTGATGTAGCTGTTGCGCAGGAGTTCGGTAGCCAGCGAGGCGTACTCGGCGGGATCGCCCAGACGCTTGGGGAACAACGTGGTCTTGGCGAGGTTGTCCTTCATCTCCTGCATCGGGCCATAGATCGGTGTGTCGAAGAAGCCGGGGATGATCGTGTTGACCCGGATGCCTGCGGCAGCGAGGTCACGGGCCAAGACGATGGTCATTCCGATGACACCGGCCTTGGATGACGCGTATGCGATCTGACCGATCTGACCTTCGACGCCTGCGACAGAAGCCGTGTTGACGATCGCGCCCTTGGCGCCATCGGCGTCGGGTTCGTTGTTCGACATGGCGGTAGCAGCGAGTCGGGTCACGTTGAACGTACCGACGAGGTTGATGTCGATCACCTTGCGGTACAGCTCGAGGTCGTGCGCCGATGAGTACTGGCCGTCACGTCCGATGGTGCGGGTGGCCCAACCAATTCCGGCTGAGTTCACAGCTGCCCGGAGCGGACCGAGTTCCTTGGCCGCTTCGACCGCAGCGATCACCTGATCGGTATCGGTGACGTCAGCGGCACAGAAGATGCCTCCGACTTCCTTGGCGAGGGCATCGCCCTTTTCCTGTTGACGGTCGAGGTCTAGTACGACGACCTTCATTCCTTCCGCAGCAAGGCGACGGACCGTGGCTTCACCAAGTCCTGACGCTCCACCTGTGACGATTGCAGATGCACCATTGAGTTCCAACATGGAGTGCACTTTATTGACCGTCCGGTCAAGGGGCCACTTCAACTGAGAAGTCCGTGCGCCTTTTGGATCAAACGCGGGTGGAAATCACCGAAATCCTTCAGCTCGGCACCAGCACTGCCGAATCAACCAGCGATAGCGATGTTCCCTTCGACGTGGCATCGACCAGCCCCCTCGTGACTCCCATGGAGCAGCCGATGTATCCGAGCGACAACGAAGACTCTCGACCGACACAGAGACGCGGCGCATCAGAGACGTTCCCGGGGGGACGAACCCGACTCCCCCGCATCAAACGGCCCGGTGGTCACGCCAGCGGGGTGAACGGGATCCAGGAGCCAGAGGTACTCGTAACCGCCAGCGCGTTCATGGCTCAGGGGACCCCATCCGCCAATAGGAAAAATACCCATCGCGTTATGAGCTCTGGAGATGATACGGAATTTGGTCAGTACTACTCTTCAGATTCACTGTTCGACACTTCCCGGGAGACGGATGTGACATCCACTACCTCGGACGGCCCGTACGCCGTTCTCGGTCTGACGCGTCAAGCGTCGTGGGAACAGATTCGCCGCGCTCATCGTTCATTGGTCTCGACGCTCCACCCAGACCGTTATGTGGGTGAGTCGCCCGAGGTCATCGCACACGCGGAACAAAGAGTCCGTGATGTCAACGAGGCGTTCGCTGAAATCCGCCGTCAACGCTCCGGCGGAGCTCGATAAGCCCGCTCAGATCGAGACCGGCAGCTCCCAGACGTCTTCGTCCAAAGCCTTGGTGAATCGCGCGAGTTGATCATCTGCGGCCGCCACTGCGTTCGACTTCCGTGATGCTCCAGCGCCTACTTGTTCCGCGGTGACCACCAACGCGCCCGAACAAACTGATCTCAACCACCCGTCTCGTCGGGCCAATGCCGCGCTCTTGGCACCCGCATCGCTTGGCTGTTTGGCCTCGAGTGTCACCACGGACTGGGCACCGTCACAGATCTCCTTGAACTCCTTCCACTCAGCAGCTGTGGAGCTGACGGGATCTGGATACGGGAGAATCACGACATAGGGAACGGATGCATCGGCCGCAGCGAGCGCCCCAATCTGTTCGGCGCCGGGCCGCGCTCCACTCAGTACGACAACATCGCCGTGGAGTTCTTGTTGAGCAGCGATGATGCTCGCCATCTTCCTGCGGAGTTCTCCACCCGACGGCGAGTCCAAGAGCGTTGTCGAACGCAACCCAATCACGGCCCACAAGTGGCCTTCTGGAGCCCGTCGATCCCTGGCAACCGATGGTGGCGACGCGCTCGGTGCCGTGGTTGTCCGGGCGGACAGGGTGTCAGGTGAGCCGATGTCATCGGGTCCCGGTGGTCGGTCGCCGCTGTGGCCCGACTTCGATTCGACCGCTGCGACAGCGAGTCTGTCGACCAGATCGTTCATCTCATGTCCGCTGTGGCCCTTCACCCACTCGAAGACGTCGCCCCGCTCGAGGTAGCGGTCGATGAGGGGCTCCCACAGGTCCCGGTTGGCCACAGGTTCCTTCTTGGAGTTCTTCCAACCCCGTTTGATCCAGCCTTGCCACCAACGGTCTCGAAAGCAGTTCACCACATAGGTCGAGTCGCTAACGATGAGCAGCGGACCAGGGTTGTCGTTCACAGCGCTGTACGCAGCCGTGATCTCCATCCGCTGGTTCGTGGTTGCCGGCTCATAGCCTGAGCGCCACCGCGCCCCTTCTATCGCCCACGCCCAACCGCCTGGTCCCGGATTTCCCTTGCAGGCACCATCGGTGAATATTTCGACTTTTTCGGGTAGATCAGATACAGGCATGGGTTCAAACTACCTGGCCGCCATTTACGAGATGACAGCCATAGGCTGGTTCAAGAGTTGTAACGGAGGACCGATGATCATCGACGGATTCGCTCATCAACTGCCCGACATCGATCCGGAAGAGACAGCTGAGTGGCTCGATTCTTTCGAATCGGTGGTCGACAACCGAGGACGACCACGCGCCAGATACCTGATGGCCCGCTTGGTGGAGCGGTCACGCCAGCTCGCGGTCGGGACTCCTGAGACGGTTTCCACCCCGTATATCAACACGATTCCCCCCGAGGACGAGCCCTGGTTCCCCGGCGATTGGGAGATGGAACGCCACATCCGTGCCTACATCAGGTGGAACGCCGCTGTCATGGTCGTGCGTGGCAACAAACGAGCCGACGGGCTCGGCGGCCACCTGTCGACGTTCGCTAGTTCGGCCGCACTGTATGACGTCGGCTTCAACCACTTCTTCAGAGGCAAGGACGGTGGCGAACCCGGCGACAACGTCTACATCCAGGGTCACGCGTCACCCGGCATCTACGCACGCGCCTACCTCGAAGGGCGTTTGAACGAAGCAGACCTGGACCGGTTCCGACGTGAGGTGAATCCCCCCAAGGGAAATCCCCCCTCGGATGGTCGTGGACTGAGTTCGTATCCCCACCCGCACCTGATGAACGACTTCTGGGAGTACCCGACGGTATCCATGGGGCTCGGTCCGATCCTGTCGATCTATCAGGCCCATTTCAACAAGTACCTGGACAACCGTCAGATCGACAACGCATTGACCAGCAGGGTCTGGGGGTTCCTCGGCGACGGCGAAGTGGACGAACCAGAAACCTTGGGCGCCATTTCGCTCGCGGCTCGTGAACACCTCGACAACCTCACGTGGGTCATCAACTGCAATCTGCAACGACTTGACGGACCGGTCCGGGGCAACGGCAAGATCATTCAGGAGCTCGAAGCGATCTTCAGGGGCAGCGGCTGGAACGTAATCAAGGTGATCTGGGGTGCCCCTTGGGATGATCTGTTGGCGCGCGACGTCGACGGAGTCTTGTTGAACAAGATGAACTCCACTCTGGACGGCGAGTTCCAGCGTTACGCGATCGAGGACGGTGCGTACATCCGAGAGCATTTCTTTGGTCCGGACCCCAGGTTGCGAAAGATGGTCGAACATCTCTCCGACGCCGAGTTGCAGAGCCTGCCGAGAGGTGGCCACGACTATCGCAAGCTGTATGCCGCATATGACGTGGCGGTGAACACCAA
>JAGQSZ010000465.1 GCA_020439285.1 Microthrixaceae bacterium | reverse complement strand
CGATCCGAGTCGCGCAGATCGCGAAGGCGATCGGCGAGCTCGTCGCGCGGCGCCTCGCCCCAGTACCCGACCGGCGGATCCATGGCCAGACTGGCAACGACCTCGAGCAGATGGTTCTGCACGACATCGCGGATTGCGCCCACCTCCTCGTAGAACTTGCCACGGCCTTCAACACCGATGGTCTCGGCCATGGTGATCTGCACGCTTTCGATGTAGTTGCGGTTCCATATCGGTTCGAGAAAGGAGTTGGCAAAGCGGAAATACAGCAGGTTCTGCACCGGCTCCTTGCCCAGGAAATGATCGATGCGAAAGATCGACGACTCGCTGAATACCTGGTGCAGGGTCTTGTTCAGCTCTTTGGCCGATGCGAAATCGCGGCCAAAGGGCTTCTCGACGACGACGCGGGCATTTTCGGCACAGCCAGACTCGCCCAGCAGCTTGACCACCGGCCCGAACAGGCTGGGTGGAATGGCCAGATAGAAGAGCGGACGCTTCGCATCTTTCAGCGCTTCCTTGAGTCGCGCGAAAGTCGCCGGCTCATGGTAGTCGCCGTCCACGTAACGCAACTGTTCGATCAGCTTCGAAGCCGCCGGCGAATCAGCACTGCCCGTGCGTTTTTCCA
>JAGQSZ010000464.1 GCA_020439285.1 Microthrixaceae bacterium | reverse complement strand
CGAACTCCGAGACACCGTGGTCGCCAAGCCCGGCGCTGTCGAGCGTCTCGCCGGTCTGCGCGCCGAGACGCTCGAGGAGATCCGGCTGTACGAGCTCCGTCACGGCGAGGCGATCAGTCAGGCCGAACTCGCCGGCCGGCTCGACGTCACGCAAGGAGCGATCTCCAAGCTCGAGCACTCTGACGACGTGCGCGTGTCGACACTGCGCCAGTACCTCGAAGCGCTCGGCGCCCGCCTCGAGCTCGTCGCGGTGTTCGACGACGACCGTCGGGTGCCGGTCCACCTCGGCCACGACGACGCAGCCTGACCGGCCGCTGTCAGCTCCGTGTCAGCACGACTCGCACCTACCGACGCAGACGACACTCGGTGTCGCTCGGGAGCTGTCCCGTACAACAGTCGTACAACACGACGAGCACCAACGGGCTCCTACCAACGCCTACGACGGAGCGGCGCACCGGTCCCGATTCGCTCGTTCAGCAGGGGAAACGCCAATGAGTGCCGGCCAGCGCCTACGGGCGTCGGTGCACTCATAACCCGAAGGTCGCAGGTTCGATGTCGGCATCGGTAGTGAACGGCTGATAGGTGGGAAGCCGTCCGGCCGTGCGCAGGTACACAGCTTGCGCCCCGACGAGCACCACGGCATCGAGCTGCTCGCGAAGCGCCGAGAGCACGTCGAGCAGCACGCGTCGCGCCTCGACGAATTCGATGCGGGGCACGTCGTTCATGATCGTCACGCTGTC
>JAGQSZ010000463.1 GCA_020439285.1 Microthrixaceae bacterium | reverse complement strand
CCTCGCCCAGGGGGTCGGTGGCGTCCTCGTCGTCAGTGGGCACCTCAGTTCCGTCGAACAACTCAGGTGTATCCGTGCCCATCATCTGGTCGAACGCTGCGGGGGTCATCGAGCTGGTCGGCGTTGTCGGCGTGGCTCCCATGCTTGGGCTGGACATGGACGGTGTCTGCGTAGCGCCCAGGGGGCTGTTCGTAGACGGTGTGCTCGGCGTCGGCGTCGGTGTGCTCGGGGACGTGACACTCGGGCTGTCCGTGCCCAGGGGGCTGGATGGGGTCGTTGGCGTGTCCGTGCCCAGGGGGCTGTACGGGAGCTTGCCGAGGTCGCCCAGGTTGCCCAGGTTGCCCAGGGGGTTGTTGCCGTCGCCAACACCAGGAATATGGTCGGGCAGGATGTCGTCCACAGCGCTGGTCACCTTGTCCCACGCATCCCCGAGGACACCCGTCGCTTTGTCGAGGGCACCCTCCCCGCTGCGCGCATCACTACCGAACTCGGAGACGATGGTTTTGAACCGTTCAACGTCGTCGTCGTTCTCCTGCAACGCATTCTTCGCCTTGCTGGCGGCGTCGTCCAGGCGCGTATCGAGGGCTTCCTTCACATCATCAGGGAATTTGTCGTTCCAGAGTCCCGACACGAGACCCGCTCCCACAGCACCAATTCCTGCGCCTACCAGCCCGCCCTTCAACCCAGCGGCGGCTCCCGCTGCGGTTGCTGTCCAGGAGAAGCCTGACTGTCCATGCGCGTACA
>JAGQSZ010000462.1 GCA_020439285.1 Microthrixaceae bacterium | reverse complement strand
AAGGTGCGGCCGAGCGGGTGATCGTGGCCGGCATGCCCAAGCTGCGCGCGGCCATGCATCTCGACACCGTGTTCACCTTCGCCGACCGCGACATCGTCACGCTCTACCCGACGATCATGGACGCGGTCCATACCTTCAGCCTGCTCCCGGCGGACACGGCGCCGGGCGTGGAGGTCGTCGATGAGGGCTCGACGCCCTTCGTCGACGTGGTGGCCCGCGGGCTGGGGCTCGACAGTCTTCGGGTGATCGAGACCGGTGGAGACGTCTACCAGTCCGAGCGCCAGCAGTGGGACAGCGGCAACAACGCCGTCGCGCTCGAGCCCGGCGTCGTCTTCACCTACGACCGCAACACGCTCACCAACACCCTGCTCCGCAAGGCCGGGGTCGAGGTGATCACGATCGTCGGCGCCGAGCTCGGGCGCGGCCGCGGCGGCGGTCACTGCATGACCTGTCCGATCATCCGTGAACCCGTGGAGTTCTGAATGCGCCCCCGTACCCTGCTCGCCCTGCTCGCCACCACCTTCCTGCTCGCCGCCTGCGGCTCCGACGGCGAGTCCGGCCGCGAGGGCAGCCCGCCGACCACCGACCAGCTCGACGACACGACCTTCACCTCGGTCGAGGTCACCGGCTACGACCTGGTGAAGGAGTCCCAGATCACCCTCGACTTCAAGGACGGCAACCTCGCGGTCCAGGCCGGGTGCAACACCCAGACCGCCGGCTACACCGTCGACGCGGGCACGCTGAAGTGGACCGGTCCGGCGGCCGCCACG
>JAGQSZ010000461.1 GCA_020439285.1 Microthrixaceae bacterium | reverse complement strand
GCGTGTGCGGGGCGGACCTCGCGGAACAGTTCGACGAGCCGCCGCTGGACGGATGATCCCCGCGTGTGCGGGGCGGACTTGCAGGCATCGTTGTCGTGTCCCACTAGGCCGGGATGATCCCCGCGTGTGCGGGGCGGACGTGTCGTACCAGACAGCCGGGTAGGTCTGATTGGGATGATCCCCGCGTGTGCGGGGCGGACGTCGACTACGACTCACTCGAATGGGGCTTCAAGGGATGATCCCCGCGTGTGCGGGGCGGACGCTTGCGGTGGCTCGGAGGTTCTTATGAACCGGGGATGATCCCCGCGTGTGCGGGGCGGACACTGGGTGGCCTGACGCTGTTTACGATTCGTCGGGATGATCCCCGCGTGTGCGGGGCGGACCACAGCCCAGAAGCCGATAAGGACACCGCCGAGGGATGATCCCCGCGTGTGCGGGGCGGACATGATGCGAGCCACCTGGATTAGGCACGCGATCGGATGATCCCCGCGTGTGCGGGGCGGACACACACAAAGGAGAACAGACAGTCACTCTGATCGGATGATCCCCGCGTGTGCGGGGCGGACTCACACACCCGCACACCCCTCGGGACGAAACCCGGATGATCCCCGCGTGTGCGGGGCGGACTGCGGGTGTGTGAATGTATCAATCATCGTGCTGGGATGATCCCCGCGTGTGCGGGGCGGACTCCAGTGGGTCCGGGCCGAGCAGGTCGATGGTGGGATGATCCCCGCGTGTGCGGGGCGGACCGGGGAGCAATCCCCGCTCCCATACTCAACT
>JAGQSZ010000460.1 GCA_020439285.1 Microthrixaceae bacterium | reverse complement strand
GAGCCTTGGAGACAGAATCGAGTCTTCGAGAGACCTGGATGACCTCCATGGCGACATATATCGAGCAAGCTCCACTGTTTTGCTAACTGTAATTTCACAACTTCGAGCTTTGGGTGCTCCCGATTCAATGCAGATTTCTGAGGCCTTGGATGGTCTGCTTCGAGTCGACTCAGCGGAGCCAGGAATCAATTGGCCAACCAGTCCCTGCGACAAGCTCTTGTGGCTATTTGAACTTCAGAATAATGAAGTCGACGAGATCGTGTCCGTGGCCGGCAAGCGCTCCGATCGAGCTAACCGATGCTTTGCGGAGATAGGACCTCTAGCCTCGCACTGGTTCAGATCACGAGCACTACTACCTCTCGATCTACAAGAGGTCCTATACGAGGCGTGGCAGAGTGGAATTGCCTCAATCTACAAAGAGTTCTGGGCCACGAGTTGATTGTGACGCCCAGATTCCCGATGGTTCGCCCGTCTATCGCTATCCGAAGGGTGGCGTCGGCACCCCATTGCAGTCAGGTGATAGCTGAGTCTCCTTGCGGATTTCCTGACTCGGTCGCTGGTGGGTTTCTGGGGCGTAGTGGTCTTGCGAGGGTCGGTGATGCGCACGGGTTGGGTGGAGCGAAGAATACGCTTGTCGATTCCACGAGTTCCTGGAGGGCCCGTTCTCATGGGCGTCGGTGGTGGTAGTAGCACCGGCAATCATCCCGGAGCCCTGCATCGACTATTGGGACTCACCGTCCTCGCGGGTGTGATAGTTGTAGTTGGATATGCCGGATTCGTGATTTTAGTGATG
>JAGQSZ010000459.1 GCA_020439285.1 Microthrixaceae bacterium | reverse complement strand
GTGGCCATCGCCTTGCCCATTGGGGCGGTGGCGCGGACAGGAGCAGGGGGCGCGGTCGGCTTCGGGCGCGGGGGTGGCGACGGTGCGATGTAGTCCGGATGTGACGGATGGAATTGATCGCCACGAGGATCCATCCGGGGCGGCGTGACGGTGCGCGGCACGGGTGCGGGAGCTGGCGGCGGCTCGGGAATCGGACGGCGCAGCGTCGTCAGCTCGGGACGGATGACACGATCCTGTTTGCGTCCGTTGTCGCCGGTGACATCGCGAAGGGTGCCGTCCTTGAGCTTGCACAGTTCGGCGTCGCGGAGCCAGCGGATGGCTACCTTCAGGGTGTCCTCGGGGATACGCGCGGCTGTTGCCCGTTCACGCAGCCTGTCCATCAGGAGGGAACGGTCGCGGGCATTCTCCAGTTCGGCGAGAACCCAGCGCGCGGAGACGATTACGTCGTGCTCGCTGTCGCCGTCGTCACCACCGGGAAGATGCGGACGCAAAACGTCGCGGTCGTCCAACCATGCGAGCCCGTCGCGGTTGAGTTCGGCGAGCGCCTCGCGATACACGCGATCAGGCTCGGCGCGCGGCTTCATGCCGCCACGCAGCACAACCTCACGCAAGACGCGGCGGCGCTCTGCGAGCACGGCGGCGGGGTCGGGCGCGAAAAGTGCCATGTCAGTTCTCCTGTTCGTTGTTGGGCTTGGTTAACGGTCACGCTGCTGCGTTCATGCGTTTTATGTTTGGCATGTACCTGTTGGGTTTACCTGCCTCGAAGACGAATTCGCCCGTATCAACGAGGTACTTCAATACTTCTTCG
>JAGQSZ010000458.1 GCA_020439285.1 Microthrixaceae bacterium | reverse complement strand
GACATCGGCGTGCATGGTGTCGCCACCGGTCGCCATCTTGAACACCGATGTGTCCTTGATGAAGGTGTCGGGAAGCTCACCGGTGACGCTCAGGATGCATCCGTGGAGACCGCTGACAGCGAAGCGGTTGTCTGCGGTCATCTCTGCGAGACCAATTGCCGCCGTGCGGTCGCTTGGCACTATCAGTGGGAGGAGGTCGTTGCAGAAAGTCCCCTTGCCAGACCGGGATTCACCGAACATCACGCCGATCTTGCGCGGGGTCTTCCCCAGGATTGAGTCGTAGAAACCAGACACGATGTCCAGCAGCACGTCGAGCTGGTCAGCGCCGTCCGACAGGGTGGTGTTCGCTTTCAACCATGCTGGGATCTCCAGGAACGGCGCGTCCGGGTTGTAGTTCACCAGGAGGCGGTAGGTGATGGCGAGGTCCGGGGAGAACGACTCAAGCTCGTCGGTCGCCGTGTTGTAGTTCCCATTGGCGAACGGGATGTGCCCTTGTGGGTCACCGAACGTCGAAGGGATCGCACGTCCCTGCTCGCGGAGAGTCTCCAGAACGGAGAACTCAACGGAGGGGATATAGCGCGTGTCGAACTCGTCCCCGAGCATCTTGCGCAGCGCGTTTCCGATGATTGAGCTGTGCTTGCCTGAGCCGACAGGACGAGTCGGCTGGTACACCCCTGATTCGGAGTTGTATTCCCACAGCACGTCACGGTCGGCGTCCACCATGAGGTTGTGGGTCGCGAGGATGTGCTCGGTGACTGTGCGGTTCTGTACCCGGCCGCTGACGATGAACAGCGACTCCGCATCCCCACCACGCGGCTTCTTCGGCGGTACGTCGCACTGGGTTGGTGCC
>JAGQSZ010000457.1 GCA_020439285.1 Microthrixaceae bacterium | reverse complement strand
CCCGACCGGAAAGAGGCTCCGATCATGCACACCACGTCCGCCCCGCACACGCGGGGATCATCCCGCTTGTCGAGGCTCGAAGTGAAGCATGGCCTTGTCCGCCCCGCACACGCGGGGATCATCCGTCGCTTGGTATATCGCCCCGGTGTTTGGTTGGGTCCGCCCCGCACACGCGGGGATCATCCCCCGACCGAAGTAGAGACGCTCACAACGGTGTTGTCCGCCCCGCACACGCGGGGATCATCCGGACCAGACCACAGCGAAGACCGTCGCTCACATGTCCGCCCCGCACACGCGGGGATCATCCGCCGCGTTTCGTGACGTGCTTGTCGGCCAGGTAGTCCGCCCCGCACACGCGGGGATCATCCCGGGTAGGTCTTCGAGGTTGGGAGCTTTGTGGCGTCCGCCCCGCACACGCGGGATCATCCCCGTGGCATCAACGCCGCGAAGTTGATCGGGTCGTCCGCCCCGCACACGCGGGGATCATCCCGAATGCTGACGCCTGGTGGATCGCCACGGATGGTCCGCCCCGCACACGCGGGGATCATCCCGCGTGGTGCTTCACCCCGGCGGCGCACAGGACGTCCGCCCCGCACACGCGGGGATCATCCGGGGCCTAGGACGTTGTCTAAGCGACGCTAGGCGTCCGCCCCGCACACGCGGGGATCATCCCTGTCCACAATCGTGGACACTCCAGACGACGAAGTCCGCCCCGCACACGCGGGGATCATCCGTGGGCTACGGGTATTACGTCAACTTGTGCCAGGTCCGCCCCGCACACGCGGGGATCATCCCGGATCTTCGCTCGGGTCGGGGTCGAGTTCGGGGTCCCCCGCACACGCGGGGATCATCCCCCACCAGAACCAGTTGGCACCCGGCG
>JAGQSZ010000456.1 GCA_020439285.1 Microthrixaceae bacterium | reverse complement strand
CCTGTCGAAGGATTCCCTCGCAGCCACGGAGAAAGCGAAGACTGACGAGGAAGACCGCATGATGGCGGCGATGCGCGAGAGCGTCAAGAAGCTGATGAACAAGAAAGCCGGGTAATGAAACGTAATCGCGCGCTTGGAGTTTCACTCGCCGCCGCGGTGTTGGTGCTCACAGGATGCACCAGCACTGCGGTAGATGGGCGCGCGCAGGACGATAACGTCAGCACTAGCGCGGCTGGGACGTGCCCTTCTGGCTATGTCCTGACCAAAATTGGTAAATGCGCCCCTGTTGACGAAGCCCAGCCGACTCCGACCACTACCACTTCGCCTTCTCCGACGCCGAACGCGAACCCGTCACCAGCCGCAGAACCTGACGTGAGTGCTTGTGACGGGACGCAGTGCGATCTCGCGAACAGCGATGACGAAATCAACCGTTTGGTAGCGGAATCTCTTGACGACGTCGCGAATATGTGGAAAATCCTCAAGGTGTATCCAAGCCTTCATTTGTTCAAGGGAGGCGCGGTGGATTGCCCGAGCCCTCGGCGCGATGATGCAACAGCATGGACGTGTGTTGACACGCGAACGGGCGGATGGAACCCCGACATGATTCGTGCACGCGCAGCGAAATACGGTGCGACGCTTAGTGATGCCGTTCGCAGCATCATGGCGCATGAGATTGCGCATGTGGTTCTCGACGGCTGGGGAACATCGGGTGATGACGTGACGACGAAAGAACTTCGCGCGGACTGCCTCGCAGCTGGCTACAGCCGCTGGACGATGACTACCGATAAATCGGCAATGGGGCATCTTCCGCTGGAAAACATGAAGAGCGTTCTCCACGGATCCCGCCGCGCTGCCGCGCTGGATGCCGGTTACAACGGCACGCCCACCACCT
>JAGQSZ010000044.1 GCA_020439285.1 Microthrixaceae bacterium | reverse complement strand
GAGGTGCAGGATCCGAACGCGACGGAACCACCCGAGATAGTCGATATACGCACCTATGACGAGGCGAAGCCCGGTAATGGAACAGCTCTCGGTGAGGAGCCTGATGCTCAGGTCAAGGCGACCCCCGACGACTTGTTCAAACGGATCTCGATCGATGACTCCATCGAGCTGCCGACACGCCCGACATCCGCTATTGCCGCAGGCATCATGGTCGGAGCGGTAGAGGGTCTTGCCAACGCTGCAATCGCAACTATCTATGCGATCCCCGACATGATCACGATGCCTTACAGCATCTTGGTCGCGGCGTACGACTATCAGGCCAAGGTCTGGGAGAGCTTCACCGAGGAGGAGAAGGACCTCTTCTTGACCGAGACCTCGTTCATGATCGTCTCGGTGCTGATGCGCAATGTGGAGTTCGGACTCAAGGACGCCGATGAGCTCTACGACCAGGTCTACGAGATGGCCGGTGAGCACCTGACCAAGACTGAAAACGAATGGCACACCGGTGACTTCATGGCAACGACCCGTAGCTATTCGGCCTTCCTGTCCGAGCAGATCGGCTCCGTAGCAGGACCGATCATCCTCACCAAGATGGCTCAGGCCCCCAAGGCTGTTGCAGCGCTCGAACGGTTCCAGGCCGCGATCAACGCACGGATGGCAGCGACTTTCCAAGCCGCCAAGAACATCAAGTACGTCGACAATGTGTTGCCGATCCTGCAGTCGATCGAGAACGGCGCAGAGCCCACACTCACCGCAATTGCCAAGCTCTGGGGAATCACTCCAGATGAGGTCGCTGAGTACCAGCGGATCTGCGCGATCATCGGTTGTATTGCGACTGTTCGCTCACGCCACGCTTCCTCGGCGGAGTGGATCAAGAAATTCGGAGCGCTTCTGAAGCCCGAGAATCTCAAGATCAAGACCGTCAGCGAACTCGACGTGATGTTGGGTTACGACTTCAACGATCTGGGTTCACTGGTATTCCGCAAGCCTCCAGTGCTCAAGACCTTGGGGCCTGACGCGTCCAAGAGTGAGATCGCGGCCGAGATCAAGAAATTCGCTTCCTCGAAGGGCTTCAAGGCGGATACCCCCGAGTACAACGAGGCGGTCAAGCGTTTGGAGGACCGTGTCAGTGAGTGGAACAAGTACGAAAAGACCTACAAGCAGTGGAACGACCGCGGTTGGATCGATACTTCGCTCAACTATGAGGGCAATGCGATCCCCGAGTACCGCTTCGACGCCAACGGTGAGATCATCGGCCATCTGACCAACGCCGAGAAGGGAAACTATCGGGGTTTCCGGATGGTTGAGAGCTCACCCGGTTCGGAGGAGTACATCGTTCAGATGCTCGATGGAAAGACTGGCAAGTGGCGACGCATCACAGGCGACATCGATCCCGTCGACTTCACCTACAGCGATGGGTCACCGCTATCTCCTGAGGACCTCGCCAAGTTGATGAAGATGCTCCAGGACTCCCCCATTGGAGCTCAGCACGGCTACACCTCGACGTTCCTGGGATTCAAGGATCCCAAGACCGGTGCGGTGATCGTCGACCCGGGTCCAGAACTGGTCAAGAAGCAGTTCAAGCCGAACGAGGCGGCTCTGCAGATCGCACCGGGAGCAGCTCCACGTGCAACCCGTATTGATGTCGCGAACTCCCGTTGGGTAAGTCCACAGGACTACAACATGCGGTGGGTCAACGGCTTCGTAGACGCTGCTGGCGGTCGACGCAAGGGCACCTCACCTGTCATGGACGCGAACTTCGACGTGATCAAGTCCGATGCGCCCAAGCAGATCGCTCTGCCGGTCCGGACCAAGCCCGCTGATCCAACAGTTGGCCGATTCGTCATCAAGCATGGCAACAAGGGCTCGACCGCGGCGCTGATCATGGGCGCCAATGGTCGACTCCAGTCGGTGAATCCTGACGGAACCACCCAGGATTCAGAACTGCACGATCAGGCCTTCAGCGAAGGACCAATGGGCACAGTCACTGTCGCTCCTGCTTCGACGTTGTTGGACAACACTGACCCCGAATCACCAGCAGGCGATGACGGCGGTGGCGCAGGTGGCAAGTCGATTGTCACATCTGGTCTGACCCGAGCAGTGCAGCGGGTTGGTTTGATGGCGGCAGGGACAGCGACTTCGCTCAAAGCTGGTTCCAGCGCGATCCGTGTGTCGATTGCCCAGGGCCTGGCTGGTGGTGGAAGCGGATTCGAGGCTGGCCAGACCATCGCTATCGGCACCGGTGACGAGAGCCTCGAGTTGCGCAAGATCGCGTCGGTCATCGACGGGGTCATCGCTTTGACTGCTCCGCTCGGGGTGGATCACCAAGCCGGCGAGGTCGTGCAGATGGTTGTGTCAGCAAACGGTGTTCCGATCGACCCGACCAAGGGTCTCGACCCTGTGACCGATACGGGGACTGGGACCAACCCCGGCAACGGCACGGGATCGGGCTCCGCCGGAACCCCCAAGTCGGACACGTCAGTCCGTGGAACACAGCTCAACGCGAACGGATCGGCTAAGGCTGCGGGCAAAGATGGGGCGAGCGCCAAGAAGCTGTCCTATACGGGATCGAACGCCTTGCAGCTGATCCTTCTCGCACTCGGGCTGATTGCGGTTGGCTTCACCACGCTGCAGGTTCCGTCGCTGCGCCGACGCCTCGGATTGAATCGAGGCGGTAACGGCAACCAAGGAGCGAGCCGAAGCTAGTGAACATTGCCCCGGAAGTCGCTGCTGCAGGCCCCTCGCCTGCACGGTGACTTCCGGGGTCTATCTCTTTTGTCTTTGGATAGAGGGGCTCAGAGCCGTCGAAGCTCGCCGAGAGGTTCGGCAAAGAACTTGGCTGGGCTGATGACGAGTTCGTCGATGGTCGTCTGCATCCAGATCTCGAAGATCGGCTTTCCTTCGAGGTAGGTGCGGATGAATTCATTGATCTCCGAGTCATCGGCTCCGGATCCCAGAGCCCCTCGTAGGTCGAACGCGCCTTCCAGCAATCGCGGATCGCGATCCAGTCCCGGTCCATGTTCGACGAAGCGCAGCGCATCGCTGGTGTACATCTTGATGGCGTAGCTCCGACCGTTCGGCGAGCGGAGGGTCACATCATGTTTGGTCTGTGCCCAGTCGAAGTCTTCGGTCCTGGCAGTCCATCCGCCGCCGAGTTGCCCCTCGAAGTGCAGTCCACTCAGTGGGGCAAGATCTTGCGTTGACTGGTCACGACTCGGATCGGCATCAACCAGCACTGGCATCGCTAGTGCTTTGTCAGTAGCGATGAACTCCCAGGCACCTCCGATGAGCGGCTTGTGCCAGTAGCCCGTACGGCCAGCGCTCTCACCCTCGACCCGGAGTTCCATGTCTTCCATGGTCGGACCGGTCTGGGAGATCGATATAAGGGCGGTGATCGTTCCGGGGATCTTGGGTTGGTGCTGCCAGTCCTCTGCAGGTAGCGAGATCGCGGCATAGCTGTCGTCGATCCGCTCCTCCAACTGATTCGGAGCGGACGGCAGGTCACCCTGTTCCTGCCAGGTGTAGCGGCCCGGAATATGGTTCGATCCGGCGAGGTCCAAGTCGTATTTGCGGGTGTACATGTCGCCGAAGCGATTTATGACAAAGGTGACCGAACCTGAACTCGAGATCGACTCAGAGATAAAACGTCCACCGACGGGGCCACCGATCTCGTAGCTGAAATCAGGTGGGAGCCACGGGTCTTGGAAGACGATCCGTGAACCGCCGCCGGTAAGGCTCACCAGCTGCACCAGTCCCGCCGTAGTCGGATGTTTGTATCCCTTCGCGTCGATGAAGCTTTCAGACATGCGATGACTGATTGCCCACTTCCCGGGAGCTAGGGCTTCGCCAGGGACTTTCATGCCGGGCCACAACCAGATCGGAGCGCCATAGGAGCGGGTCCAGTTCCACAACATCGGACCCGACAACAGGTTGTCGAGCGAATAGATCCAACCGTCGGAATCCAGCGCTACTGCCATGTTGGAATCGACCGACACTGCAACGATGTGTCCGTCAAGGCAGTCCGGTGTCGGAGTCTTGCGCCACTGCGCACCCGAGTTGCGAGGCCTGGTGTAGAGCGAACCGTAAGCCAGCGTGAACTCGGCGTAGCTGTTGAATCCCCCGGTGTTGTCACGCAGGTCGATGCGGTCTGGTAGTTGGAGGTCAGCGGACGCGGGCTCCAGGTCGTCAAATTCAGACAGACCCTTGATGCTCGGAAGGGGAAGGAACAGTCCCGGCAACGGGAGGATGACCTGGTTGGTGCCGACACGCGGAACACACAAACGCGGCTGATCCGGGCCCGGAACGTAATCGGCTGGTGTGCAACCCACCGCGACCACGGCCGCTATACCAGCGGCGACCAGCGGTCTGGCCAGTGAACGAGCACCACTTGGAAGACTGATCTTTCGTCGAGCCATTCACTTCTCCCCCGTTGCCATCAGCTGATCTCGAATCTCGAAACAAGATCGGTCATCAACACAGTTCCTCATCGCCCACCCTTAGTCATTGCCGTCAACCACCTGGTTTCAGCCCGCCGCGGCATCGTGGAAAGGGTACGACGTGCTCAGCGCCAAGTCGATAACGAGGGATGCAGCATCTCGGGCGCCGTTAAGATGGGGCCGGTCACAGGAACCTCACGGGATGCCAACGTCCCACGGTGCCGCAACTACCCACAGGGGGCGGAAATGACCGACTTGGCCTATGACGACACAGGCGCCGGAACGCCACTGGTGTTCCTTCACGGGATCACTTCTCGACGCGAATCGTGGACCCCGGTGGTGGACCGCCTGTCAGCGAAGTATCGATGCGTGAACGTCGACCTTCTCGGACACGGCGAGTCACCTCGCACGGGTGCCTATGACGTGTTCAGCCAATCAGCGGCAGTGGAGGGTTTGATCACCGATCTAGGGCTCGACGCACCGGTCCTGATCGGGCACTCCTTCGGCGCCTTCGTCGCCACCTTGACCGCAGGGACAGGAACGAGTCGCGGTGTGGTGAATATCGATCAGGAACTCGACATGGCAGCGTTCAAGACGAAGGTCGCCCCCTATGCAGATCGTCTACGCGAAGGCGACTTTGCTGTTGCCTTCGATGAGTTCACCGAATCACTCGGCCGCGCACTGGTACCCCAACAGAACCGAGACCTGACGGCCATGACGGCCGACCAAGAGGTTGTTCTTGGCGTGTGGACCACGGTGTTCGACACCCCCGCTGCCGATCTCAATGCACTGATAGAACCAGCCTTGGAGACCATTGCAGTCCCCTATCTGGTCATATTCGCTTCAAAGATCTCCCAAGACGAGCGACGGCTTCTGGAACTCATTCCCCGGGTCGAAGTCGAGGAGTGGGAAGGGATGGGCCACTTCTTGCATCTGGTCGATCCCGAGCGAACAACGACGCGGATATCGGCTTTCGTGGACCAGCTTCGCTGAGCAACGCTCCCAACGGAGCGAGACTCAACTGCCCGACGTGTTCTGATCTATCCACAGACCGGCAGTTGAATGTCCATTTGCAAGCGCACGCGACGGATCATCACCGTTGGGGAGCTTCGCACCGAACACACCGTGAACGTTCGGTGCTGTCGCCACATCAGTTAGCACCCAGTTGAGCCAGACGCTGTAACCCTCCGAAGCGAAACGTCTATTGATTTCGCTGTAGACCCGCTGGCGTGTCTCGGGGTCGCCGCTGGCACGACCCTCGTCGAGGAGTCTGTTGATCTCGGCGTCGTTGAACTTGGACAGATTCACCGGTGACGCGCCGTACCACCACACTCGATTGTCGTCGGGGTCTCCTCCCGGGAAGTTGGCGAAGGCCATTCCGGTGTAGTTGCCAGAAACGGCGGTGGAGATCATCGCTGCTATCTCCATCGGGGTGACAGTTACGGCTATCCCTGCCTTCTTCAACATTTCTTGGACCAAGGTCATCGCTGAAACGGTCGGTTGATCGGATGGGCTAACGATCGAGAACTTGAGCGACTCCCCGGTTTCGCTGGTGTAAGCATCAAGGTATTTCTTGGCCTGGTCCAGGTTGAAGGTCGGGTATCCAGTGTCCTTGAGGTAACCGATATTTCCTGGCGCAAACGGGCCGTTTGCAATCTTGAGTTCGCCAAGATTGATTGTCTGGTTGAAGGTCTCCATGTCAAGCGCTGATATCACGGCGAGCCTCGCGTTCTTGTTGTTGAACGGAGGGATCGAGTTGTTCAACTGAATGAACGCAACTGTTGGGAACTCATCTGAAAGTACGTTGGTGACCTTGCCGTTGGACTCCGCGTCCTTGAGTACCGCCATTTGTTGCGCGCTAGCGGTGGTCATTGCGTTCAGCTCTCCAGCGAGCAGGCTGTTGGTCCGTGATCCAGCGTCTGGAGCTGGTCTGTACTCGAGCCCATCCAGGTACGGGAGCTGGTTGCCCGACGCGTCGCGTTGCCAGTACGACTCGTTTCGCTTCAACACGAGTCTCTCGTTCTGAGCCCACTCAACGAGTTCGAACGGACCCGTTCCAATGAGTTTCGTGTCGCATGTGTCGGGGTCATCTAGTTGGGCTTGGGCCATGATCCCGGTTCGCCCGGTTGACCACAGAACTTGGGGCAGAGATGACCAAGGAGCGATTGTGGTCAACTTCAAAGTCATAGGTCCTGTCACCTCGACGTCAGCGATGTTGTCGAACACGAAGCTGAACAACAATGGGTGCCGAGCCGGATATGCGCCCCTGTAAGCGTCGACGTTGTTCTTCACGACAGTCGAATCCAGTGCGGTTCCGTCGTGGAACTTAATCCCTTCACGGAGTTCCATCGTCCATTCCGTGAAGTCGTCATTGGGGGTCAACGACTTGGCGAGGAACGGAACGAGTTCACCGTCCTCATTGGGGATGGTGAGCGTGTCGTAAATACTCCTTGCGACCTGGATTCCTGGTGGAGCGAGTTGAGCTTCGGACAGGCACCAGCCGTCTGCGTTCTCAGCAGCGATTCCGTATATGACGTTGCCGCCGTACTGCGGCTCGCTGGGTTCGGTTTCGGTCGACTTTCCCGTCGTTGAACCCTTGGTCCCTCCACAAGCACTCAACAGAATCGAACATGTAGCCACTATTGCGACTACCAAGATGCTGGCTCTGGACTCAGACCCTGATCTGTTCATGCGTGCCCCCACATGTGCCAACGGATCGGCAGATTCAAACGGGAACCGCCGAGTCCATGCGGTTATGTTGCGCGAACAACATAACCAACAACGACGGGGCGAACGTTAGCTGATCGCCTCGGCTGTGCGACGCACTTTGAACCGCGGCTGATAATCCGGGTTTAGAGGAGCGAGTCAGCTGTCGCTGCTCGGGGACTCGTCGCGGAGCCGTGGTTCGTTGAACCGGTTGGCCTTCAAACCAGTCTTGCCTGCGTAGAAGGCACGGATGAGATCCATGTCGGCCTTCACGTCACCCGATGGAACAATTACCGGGCCAAAGCCACCGCTTCGAGTCGACCTGTCGACGAATGCACACACGATCGGCACTCCGGCTTCGGTCGCGATGCGGTAGAAACCTGACTTCCAATACTCCACCGCTGACCGGGTTCCTTCTGCGGGCACAACCAGGGCCAGGGAATCGTGATGGGAGAACTCCGCGGCCAGGTCCGCCACGAGATCCCCGGGATTGTCGCGTTGTACCGAGATTCCGCCCATCCACCGGAAGAACGGCCCTAGGACAGGATTGAACATCTGGGCCTTGCCGAGCCAACGGATGTCGACACCCTTGACCGCTGCCATCGCCATCGTGATCGGGAAATCCCAGTTGGTGGTGTGAGGTGCTGCGATCACCACGCATTTCGCTGGAATCTCGTCGTTGTCCACGACTTTCCAACGCCATAGGAAGAGCCAGATCCGGGACAGCAGGAGACGCGTCGCCACAAGCTACCTGTCCTGCTCTGAGAACGCGTCACCGCTGCACGTTGGGCCGATACGATCTCCCAATCAGCGCAGGGTGCTCGCACTCGGCTCGTCCCAGCATCTGTCGGTTTCGCTTTAGTTCCACGAGGAGTTGTCCATGGCCACTCAAGGTCCGAAGCGATCAAGTTCGCATTCGAAACCTTCGCTCGCGTCCAAGGCCAAGGACAACAAAGCCCTGATGGGGGCTGCCGCGACTGTCAATGCTCTGTTGAAACAGCCCGAAGTTCGCGAACAACTGATCGAAGCAAGCCAGAACATCCGCGACCGCCTCCGGGAACGGTCACAAGCCAGGTCACAACAACGAGCAGCCCAATCCAGCGACATGAAAGCCATCGGGCTTCCCTCGCGTCCCGGTGTCGGGCGAATAGCGGTTACGCCCCAACTGCGTCTCGAACGCCGCGTCGACAGACTCGAATCGACTGTTGCGCTGCTCCGAGCCAACGCACAACCGGGGACCACCGAGCCGCTCGATCAGATCGATTCAGTGATTAAGCAAGTCAGGCTCTCTCTGGTCGTGGCCAGGAACCTGCCGGCTCGCCCCAAATTCTCGAGCCAGCGTGAGATCAGCGGCGCTCTCACCAAGGTTGAAAAAGCGCTTGTGAACGCGACTGGTATCGGCGATATCGCAGGAGACTCCAATGACAGCTGATGCGTTGGGCCAGCCTCGGAAAATGACGGCACGTCTAGTCGACATCACAACGCTCGAAGTTGACGCGATCGTCAACGCTGCGAATTCATCGTTGCTCGGTGGTAGCGGCGTCGACGGAGCGATCCACAATGCTGCTGGACCGCAACTGTTGGAATACTGCCGTGAGTTGCACGGCTGCGATACCGGCGATGCCAAAGCGTCCCCGGGTTTTGACCTGCCTGCGAAGTGGGTCATCCACACGGTAGGGCCCATCTGGCGTGGCGGATCGATGGCTGAGGCCGACCTGCTCGCGTCGTGTTATCGCAGGTCGCTTGAAATCGCCGATCAGGTCGGAGCGCGGTCCATCGCGTTTCCGGCCATTTCCACCGGGGTGTACGGCTATCCCCTGGCCGAGGCGACAGAAATAGCTGTTCGCACCATCGACTCTGCCCAAAGCACGGTCGACGAGGTGATCTTCGCTTGTTTCAGCAAGGAGGCTCTACGCCTCTACGAGTCGCACCTTAATGCTCTGAACCCTTAGGACTTAGATGAACGCCAAGTCAGAACCGTCGGAGAACTGGGACGTCGTCGTAGTTGGGTCCGGACCAGGAGGACTGACAGCTGCGGCGTGTCTGGCCGCGACTGGTCGTCGTGTATTGGTGCTCGAGGCCCATGATCTTGCGGGTGGAAACACTCAGGTGTTCCGACGCCACCCACGAAAGGAATCGGGCGAGCGCGATACCTACGAATTCGACGTCGGGGTGCACTATTTGGGTGACTGCGGGCCCGGCGGAATATTCCCGGCGATCTTCAACAGTCTGGGCGTAGGCGATCGAATCAAATTTCTTCCCCTCGATCAGGACGGTTTCGACACACTCGAGTTCCCGGATATGACCTTTGTTGTCCCGGCTGGTTGGGACTTGTATCTGGAGCGGTTGATCGACGCCTTCCCCAACGACCGTGCAGGACTCGAACGCATTGTCACGATCCTCCAAACGATTGCGGAGGAAAGCCGTTCGAGGCTCATCCCCGGGGTCGAGACCCCGACCTTTGATGAGTGGGCATTCCGAAACCTGTCGGAACTGTTTGCCGAGTGCGAACTCTCCCAGCGGGCACAAGCCGTACTCGACCACTGGTCAGGCCTGTACGCCGGCGGACCTTCACAGACCGCCGTGGCCATGCACGCCAGGATCATCGACCATTACATGCGGGGCGCGTATTACCCCGAAGGTGGAGGGCAGGTCCTCCCAGCGCGTCTCATTCAGGTGATCGAGGCTTTCGGAGGTGAGGTGCGGACGCTAACTCCGGTCAAGCGCATCGTGGTCACCGAGGGTCGCGCTACCGGAGTGGAACTCGACAGCGGCGCGATGATCGCCTCTGACATTGTGATCTCCAACGCTGATCACACTCGCACCGTGTTCGGATTGGTCGGCGAAGAGCACTGGGACCCGGCAACCATTTCGTGGACCCGGCAGGCAACGATGACGTTGGGTCTGGCGTGTGTGTACCTGGTCGTCGACATCGATCTGACCAACGGGCCCAACACCAACTACTTCGTGTTTCCGTCCTATGAGACCGATGGGCTCTACCAGGGTTTCGATGACGGAACCCTGGATACAGACGAAGGGGTCTTCGCCTATATCGCGATGGCGTCACGCAAGGATCCGGGCAATCCCCATCTGTGTCCACCCGGGCACACCAACCTGCAGATCATGACCCTTTCGCCCAGAGGACTCGACTGGTGGGGAGTAGATCGCCCGCCTGCCGATGGCGGCAGCTACCGGCGCAATTCCGCCTACCGTTCCCGAAAAGCCGAGCTCACCGAAGCACTGATCGACACGGCCCAACGGGTGCTAGCTGATCAACTCGCTGGCGAACCGCTTCGTGATCACATTGTTTTCTGCGAGACCGCCTCACCGTTATCCCACGAGCGATACACCCGATCGACGGGCGGAACGAGCTACGGGTACGTCCACTCACCCGAGCAATCAGGACTCAACCGTCCGGCGCACCGGACCGAGATCGAAGGCCTGTGGCTCGTCGGTGCCAACACGACGTCTGGACATGGAGTAGCTGGCGCAACGACCGGCGGCGTTCACTGCGCCGGCGAGATTCTGGACCGTCCGCTGCTGATCGAAATGGTGCTCGGCACTGCGCTCGTCGAGCCCTCACAGATTCCTCCCGACCCAACGGACTTCGATCCATTCGACTGGAGTCGAGGTAAACGTCTCCGCGAGCTCCGCGCCGAGGGCCGTTCAACCCGCGAGTCAACTGCTGCGCCAGGCTGAACGAAACAAGACACGATGCGAATCAGACCGACCATGACCATCTCCATGTGTGTGGCACTAGCGATGTTGACCATGGGATGTGCGGGCAATGGAGACGAGTCTGTGCGTCCAGCGCGGAGCGGTTCAAGTACTCCGACAACCGCCGAAGACTCGTCTCCGAGCGACCCGACGCGTTCACCGGAGGCTCCCCAACCAGCGGGAACCTTCGTTGTCGGCAGCACCGAGCGAACCTACGTGGACGAGTCTCGACCCACGCCTGCTCACGGTGGGCAGCCCGAACTGCCCTCACGTACCCTCCCAACTCTTGTGCTGTACCCAGCCCAAGGTGAACCAACGGGTCCCGATGTGTCCCCCACCGCAGGAGCCACAGCCATTCCGGGGCCTTGGCCCGTCATCTTGTTTGCACACGGAAGCACTCGCAAAGCACAGGACTACATCGAAACGCTCACATGGTGGGCATCCGCTGGTTATGTAGTCATTGCTCCCAACTTTCCTCTCTCCGCCGAGGGCACGCCCGGCGGAACCGCATACGACGACTACCCGGCTCAGAGCGCCGATGAGTCTTTCGTGATAACCGCAGCGACTACCGACACGTCCGCACCACTCGAGTTGGCTGATCTGATCAACCCCGATCGGATTGGCTTGGGTGGCCAGTCCTTCGGTGCGATTACAACCTTTGGCACCGTTGCCGCCAAGTGCTGCGCCGATCCGCGGATCAAAGCAGCTACGACGTTCGCAGGCGTATGGCTGCCCTATCCCCCGAGTGACGAACTCGCAGAACGGGCATCATCGGTGCCGGTGCTATTCGTGCACGGAGACAACGACCCAACTCTGTCCTACGACGCCGATCGAGAGTTCTGGACACGCCTCGGCGCCCCAGGCGGATTTCTCACCATTGTCGGCGGCGGACACGACGACGGCTATTTCGAAGGCGGTAGCCAGCCGATCGACGAGCTAGTCTCCAATGTGACCCTGGCCTTCTATGACCAACACCTCAAGGGTGACGAGTCGGGACCATCGAGAATGAAGGAACTAGTCGCTACCGTAGGTCCAACGAAAGCGTTGTTGGACCTAAGACCCTGAGTTGACCAGGCCCAACGGGGTCATCTGCGTATAGCCAGGGAACACTTGGCCCATATCGCTGCCGGGCATCCGTTTGGTGAGCACTTCGGAGACGACATGCCGGAAGTCGTTGGCGACCGTAAGGTCGCCCTCGGGCCCGTCGGTGATCGTGTTCGGGAAGTCCCCATAGACACCGCCATTGACGTTGCGTCCCATGACGAACATCGCTGTCCCTCGCCCATGATCGGTCCCACCAGAACTGTTCTCGTTGATGGTCCGACCGAACTCCGACAACGTCACAACCGTCACCTCATTCATCGCGGTTCCCAAGTCGGTATAGAACGCCGCGAGCGCATTCGAGAACTCGTTGGTTCGACGTCGGAAACTCGAGTTCGTATCCGCCGGAGCACCCATGTCGGTGTGGGTGTCCCAACCGCCGTCATCGATGACGACTGCACGCAGACCAACATCAGCGCGAATCAGTCGCGCTGTCTCTCGAAGACCTTGAGCGAGGCCATCCCAACCGTAGGTCGCACCGTTCTGAGGGCCGGGATCTGAAATCCCTGAAACCATGCTCGTGACCGACAGCGTTTGGGAACCGACCGATGACAACAGGTCACCATTGTCTGGATACATGACTGACAGAGCTGTAGCTGCCTTCTTGTTGTCATGGAATCCGCGTACTCCGAAGGTAGCGATCGAAGACATCGCGAATGCCGGAACGCTCCCCCGGAGCAACGCCTGAAGTGTTGATCCTCGACCAACGGCGCTAACACCCGAAAGATCAGAGAACGCCGACAGGTGACGGTTCAAGAAGCCGTCAGTGATATTCAAACGGGCACTTCCGGCTTCCCAATTGCGTTGCGCCTCGAAGTGACTACGTGTCGCCGATTCCGAAGCCGGCATCCCTGCCGCGTGAACTACCGCCAGATGGCCATTTGCCCAAGGACCAGCGTGAAGTGCAGTCATTCCCGGATTCAGGCCGAACACACCCGATAGCGGGAACGAGGCAACGGAGCCTCCGGAATCCAGGGGTAGACCTGCGCCATCGGTCGAACCAGAGAACTCTTCTGGTGGCTTCACCCTTATCGTCGGACGCAGAGACTGATAAGTCGGCATCCGGTACGGCGCAACGACGTTCAACCCGTCCATACCGCCACGGTTGAATACCACCACGAGGACATCGCCCTGTGACGGGTTACCCGGAGTGGCAAACGCGTACTGGTTACCCAGCGCTGACACGGCAACCATCGTCGCCCCACCGGCACCGGTCAGGGCCAGAAACTTCCGACGTGATACCTCTGTGCGCTCGACGGTCACGCCCGCCTCGGTCAACTCCGCTACCTCTGTCATCTCAACTCTCTTCTCGCGAACTCAAATCAGGAACCCAGCACCTCATCGACGCTGCTCCACCACCGTCCAGCACCTCATCGGTGCTGCTCCACCACCATCCAGCACCTCATCGGCGCTGGAATGCCGGGTGCGCCAACAGCAAGGCAACGCAGCCCTGGAGTTGCTTCGCATTCGATGCGATCTGGCCCGCAGCACCTGTTGGCGTGACACCTATCGCGGTGCAGATCGCCGCGGCGTCTCCAGAAGTGATCGGCAACTGGAATCGCTCAGTACCGAGCCAGGTCACTAGGTCGGCGCTGGAACTTGGTAGTTGCGTTGGCAACAATGCCGTCAGGTTTACCTTCACCTTCTCGGCATCCTCACCTGTGGAGCGGGCAAGCGAAGCTCCGTATTCCCAACGTTTGAGCAGACCATCAGAACCAACCCAGTACCGTGCAGCCTCGGGCCACCCGTCAGGACTAACCCGTTCGAAGAGCGGCTGGCCCAGCCCGGCTGAGATCTTTCGAAGATCCTTTGCTGCCTTGCCACTCGCAGCAGTTGGGACTGTCGCTCCGGTGGAGCGCAGAGCCGAGATCATCCAGTCGACCGGGCGTTTCACTTTCTGGTTCGCCGACGCATTGAACTCAGGCGACAAGAACAACTCGCGGAGCACCGGGGCGATAGCGGTGTCGTTGGCGAGATACACCGACGCGAGCCGCTGTACGAGCGCCGGCGACGGGAAGTCAGAAACGAAGCGACGGGCCAGTTTCGTGGCCAGATGACGAGCCGTTGATTGATGCCGCGCCAGGAATCTAATCAGCGACTCGCCATCGGCCAGACCGTTGACGTTGTAATCACCCCAGTTGGGACGTGCGGGACGTTTCCACGCTCCACCCAAGATCGAGACCGCGTCACGATTGTGGTTCCAGTAGTTGAACCTGAAATCGTGCAACGACCCGGCGTCCCAACTGATCCCCCACCCCGAGAGCACCTTCGCGACGCCAACAATGTCGGCCTCGGAATAGACATGGGTTCCGTCGATGATCCCGAGCGTGTGCAACTCGAGCAGCTCACGGCCGTAGTTCTCGTTGACCTGCTGTCCCGGCTCACCTCGGCTCTGATAGTTGTCGAGGTACACGAGCATTGCGGGGCTCTTGGCCGAAGCCATCAACAAGTCAGAGAACTTGCCGAGTGCGTACTTTCGGATGACGGACTCGTTGTCTCGCGTCTTGAGGTGGACCAACCAGTCGGCACGACGCCAGATGTTGAAGTGGTTGGTCCAGAAATCACACATCACCTCGTAGAGCTGTTGTTGTGAATAGACCGCTCTGATCAAGGTCGCATGGTCTAGTTCGTCATAGATTCGATCGCCCTCGTTCTTCTTGACCTGATAGTTCTGTTCGTTGGTGTTCGTCAGGGTCACATAGCCGCTGAGCATGTTGTCGGCGCCTACCAGCCCGCTGCGTGACAGCTGTTGGTCCAACCATGCGGCAGTTCCCATTGACCTGATGCGCTGTACATCACCTTGGGTCGCACCAAATGTCGCCCGTCGAGCCAAGTGTTGCGCCGCAGCCAAAGGCGCCAATGGTTGAGTTGGAGTCGGTGGAGTCGAATTCCCCGGCGGGACCTGCGAAGGCGGAGGAACGCAGGCAGCAGCAACCGCACCAACTGCACCGATACCCGCCAGGGACAGCATCTTTCGCCGTGAGGACAGGCCAACTTCTTCGTGATGGGATCTCGCCAAGACTGACTGCGAATCAGTGGAAATGGGGATCGGTCCAGTTTCGGATTCGTCTACGTCCAAATTCCGACTACTGATTGTCGTCCCGCTCATTGCGACGTGATCGGAAGGATCCTCGAAAAACTTGAGTCGAATGACCTATCGGATTGAATCGTTCGGTTCATTACGCCGAACTGTGTGGTTCAGATCGAACTGCGTTCCAACTCACCCACGAAATCGGCCACTGCGGACGCAACAAGTTCCGGGGCCGATCTAGGAGACCAGTGACCGCTGTCGATGTCTAGCCGTCGAACCGTCCGAGCAAATCTGCCAGCGAATTCGACCAGCGGAACCGTGACATAGGAGTCCTTGGTCGCGACGAGCAACTGCACAGGAACGTTGGTGACCTGCGGCTGTGGCCGCGAGGCAAACGGCCCGAAGTTCGCCTTGTAGAGCTTGATCCCGTTCACTGCGTCATCAGAGACAGTCGAGCCGGGCCAGCGTT
>JAGQSZ010000455.1 GCA_020439285.1 Microthrixaceae bacterium | reverse complement strand
GGATTCGACTTCCCCGACGATGAGCTGAACGCCTTCCTGGACTTCGTGCGGTACGGAGCCGCCTACAGCCACTACCGCCGTCGTAGGAATGCGTGGAACCAGAAGCGGTTCAGCATCATTCCGGCTGCGTGGGACTACGAGATGGCAAAGAGGGATCGCGTCCCGCTTCGTGTGCGTGGAGCAACATCGACCTGGCTGACGCCGCGTGACATCACCGCTGAGGACGTGCAGAAAGTTCTCATCGTCCATCCACAACTCACCGAAATTGGATACGGGAGCGGGCGATGGAACCCGCCATACCCACCGCTCGGGAGCAGCATCGAGAAGGCGCGACGCATCGCTGACCGGCTTCAGGAATTCGCGCCATGGGTGATCGAGAACGTGCCTGTTCTTTCGTATGTGCCGAAGTGCGCCCCTACCACCACCTACGGCTGGAAGCACATTGTCGAGCGCAGCCTGGACACCTACATGTCCAACACGGAGTTCATCGTCCTGGCGCTGGTTCTCGGTATCCCGCTGCGGCTCAATGGGCTGAACCCCGTAGTCGGGGTTTCCCTCGTAATCACCGATCTGCTCGATGGAAAGAGTAGGCAACCCAAATAAAGACTTCGGACAACCGTCCGTAGACAAAAGAAAAGCGACTGCCGTCCCCGCCAAGAGATGCAGTCGCTGCGCAACAAAGAAGGAATCACCATCATGCTGCACATCAACCCTAACACGGCTGCAAGGACAATCGCCCCTGTAAGCACAATGCATATCCTCAAGGAGATGTACCGCACAGCGAGCGCGGAACTGGAACTCGTGCATGTGCGCGACGCCCTGGGATGTCTCGCAGCACACACGCCGTACTTGACCGAATCGGAGGTGGAGAACGTGAACTCCGCCTTCGACGCCATCGAA
>JAGQSZ010000454.1 GCA_020439285.1 Microthrixaceae bacterium | reverse complement strand
CGGTGCGCGCCGGATCCATCACCAAACCGGTCAACACCGCCTACAAGGGCGAGTACCTGCGCCACCAGCTCGCCGACTCCGGGTCGTCGGTGGTCGTGGTCGAGGCCGACCTGGCCGAGCGCGTGCTGGCGGTGGCCGGCGAGGTCGAGAGCCTGCGCCACGTCGTGGTCATCGACGAGGCGGCGCCCGAGGTCCCCGGCGGGGCCGGTCACACCTGGGCCGGTCACACCTGGGCCGACCTGCTCTCCGCCGACGCCGCGCCGGAGGTGTCGGTGCGGCCGTCGGACCTGGCCACCTTCGTCTACACCGGCGGCACCACCGGGCCGTCGAAGGGCTGCATGCTCAGCCACAACTACCACGGGGCGCTGGCCCGCCAGATCGGCATCTGCTGGGAGCGCACCGCGGACGACGTGGTGTGGACCCCCCTGCCGCTGTTCCACTTCAACGCCGTGTCGGTGGCGATGGTCGGCACGCTGCTCGCCGGCGGGCGGTCGGCCATCTACCGCAAGTTCTCGGTGAGCCAGTTCTGGCCCGAGATGAACCGCACCGGCGCCACCATCGTGTCGACCCTCGGCACCATGGCCTACCTGTTGGCCCACGACGTCGACCGCCCCGAGATGCCCCGGTCGGGCGCGCCCGAGGCCAACGAGACGCTGCGGCTGATCGGGGCGGCGCCGCTGCCGGTGGAGGTCGACGAGGTGATCCGCTCGCGCTTCAGGGTGGAGACGTTCTCGGGTGCCTACGGCGTGACCGAGGCCTCGCTGGTGTCGTGGCAGCCGCCAGGGGTGCGCAACCGCCCCAACGCAGCAGGCGTCGTCAACGACGAGTACTTCGACGTGCGCATCTTCGACGACGACGACAACGAGCTGCCCCCCGACACCGAGGGCGAGATCGTGCTGCGCCCGAAGCGCC
>JAGQSZ010000453.1 GCA_020439285.1 Microthrixaceae bacterium | reverse complement strand
GCTCGAACCAGTGGTCAACGCGCTCGCCAAACGTGGGTGGCGTCGGGGCGTGGCAACGATGACGTGTTTCCTGGTGGTCTTCGGCGCAGGTGGAGTTTTCGCTGCTGTCATGATCAACCTGGTCGTATCGCAGACATCTGATCTGGTTGAACGAGCACCCGGATATGTGACCCAGACAACCGAATGGATCAACGACACCTTCGACACAGAGATCACATCCAAACAACTGAACGAAACGATTCGTGAGTATCAGGACGATCTGACTTCGCTCGCGGCGGACATGGGTGGGCGGGTTCTGTCGATCACCGGCGCGGTGTTCGGGACCTTGTTCCAAGCGCTATCGGTGTTCCTGTTCAGCTTCTACATGATCGCCGAAGGCCCCCAGATGCGGCGCAATCTCTGTTCGCTGCTTCCGGCCCGAAGACAGACCATGGTCCTGTCCCTATGGGAACTCTCCATCTCCAAGACTGGCGGGTGGGTGTACTCGAGGGTCCTGTTGGCGTTGTTCAGCGCTCTGGGCTCATGGATCGTGTTCGCACTGTTGGGCCTGCCATCGCCACTCGCGCTCGCACTTTGGATGGGGCTGGTCAGTCAGTTCATTCCCGTGGTCGGCACCTACCTGGGCGGAGCGGTTCCGCTGCTCGTTGCATTGATGTCATCGCCGATCACGGCACTTTGGGTGCTCATCTGGATCGTGGTGTACCAACAGATCGAGAACTACCTGTTGGCGCCCAGAATTACTGGCCAAACCATGGATCTGCATCCCGCGGTGGCCTTCGGCGCTGCACTCGCCGGCGGCAGTCTGGTCGGTGTTGCCGGAGCGGTGTTGGCACTTCCCGCGGCAGCGGTGATTCAGGCGTTCGTGTCTAGCTATCTGGAGCGTCACGACGTCGTCGAGTCAGAACTGACCGATGTTGATCATGTCGA
>JAGQSZ010000452.1 GCA_020439285.1 Microthrixaceae bacterium | reverse complement strand
GCGTTGAGGTTGTCGTATGTGACTGTGATGGGTGCGTTGGTAGCAGAGCCTGAGAGGTAGTTGTAGGTGCTCACACCACCAGGAGCTTCCAACGCTGCTGTCGAGTCAGTAACCGTCACGTTCGGGAGAGCCGGCTCAGCACCAGCCTTGTTCCAAACCTTCGCAGTCAACGTCGTCGGACCAGTACCAGTGGCATCCAACTGGATACGCCACACATCACCAGCACTCAGAACCAAACCAGGAACCGGGACACTCGACAACGTCGTCCAAACAGAACCAACACGACGCTCCATCAACAGATCAGTGCCAGAAGCAGTGATCCACAACCGAGCCCGGTACTCACCACCAGCAGTCCTACGAACAGACACCGCACTGGAAATACCACCAGCAGAAATGCCCTTATCGAACGACACATCAGTAGCAAAGGTCACGTTCTTAGCCGAAACCGAATCCAACATCGTTGACGTCGCACGACCGGGAACATTCAGAACCTGACGACCAACACCACCAGACACCGAATACAACGACGCACCGCCGCCATCCCTGGTCCACTCGCCACCAAGATCAGCCGAACCCCAACCACCAGTCACGGTCCGCTCGAACAGATCCGAAGCATGAACAACAGGACCAACCGGCTCCGCAACCTCAACAGACTGCGTAAGCGAACCAGTCGCACCCTCATTATCAGTAACGGTCAAAGTCACCAAGTAGGTACCCGCCTCCGCATAAGTATGCGAAGCAGTCACACCACTAGCACTCGAACCATCACCAAAGGTCCACGCATAAGAAGCAATCGAACCATCAGTATCAAAGGACCCAGCACCGTTCACACCCACGGTCAACCCAAACACCGAAGAAGTGAACAACGCAACCGGAACCACATTCGGCACCGGGACACTCGATCCCGTGATTGCGTTGAGGTTGTCGTATGTGACTGTGATGGGTGCGTTGGTAGCAGAGCCTGAGAGGTAGTTGTAGGTGCTCACACC
>JAGQSZ010000451.1 GCA_020439285.1 Microthrixaceae bacterium | reverse complement strand
GACGTCGAAGCAGTGTTCATCTTCCCGTGGGCAACCCGGCTCGAGGCATACGGTGCCTTCGGTCTGTGGGAGATGTTCGTCTTCATCGCCGTGTTGGTTGTGGGTCTTGTCTATGCCTGGCGCAAGGGGGTCCTCAAGTGGGCCTAGGACTAGTCGAGAGCGGCAAGGTTCCAAAGCCGCTCACCAGTTTGTTGAACCTGTCCCGCAAGTACTCCATCTGGGTGTACCAGTGGGGACTCGCGTGCTGTGCGATCGAGATGGGCGCTGCGTTCGCATCGCCTCGCTACGACGTGATGCGACTTGGTGTCATCCCGCTGCCCGCAGGTCCACGACAGACCGACCTGGTGGTCATCTCGGGCACCGTCACCGACAAGATGGCGCCCGCGGTGCGTCGTCTCTATGAGCAGATGCCCGACCCCAAGTACGTGATCTCCATGGGTTCATGTGCGAACTCCGGTGGTCCTTACTGGGACAGCTACTCGGTTACCAAGGGTGTCGATCAGATCATTCCGGTCGACGTCTACGTTCCTGGCTGCCCGCCACGCCCCGAGGCGCTCCTCGAAGGTGTGGTCATGTTGCAGGAACGCATCCAGAACGAAGACATGGCGGCGCGCTGGAAGGGCGCACCGTTGGTGGTGGAGTGAGCCGATGAGCGACGAAACCACTGCAACAGACGCGGCCGAAGGCGCCGAAGAGGTCGAAGAAGTAGTCGAGCGCGATGAGCGACTCGAAGAACTCCTCGCACGATTCAGCCACCACTTGGGCGACGCGATCGTCGGAACCCACATCGCCGTTGGGCGTGACCTGTGGATCCGGGTGAGCACGGATGCTTGGCGCACCGCGGCCGAGGTCGCACGCAACGCCCTGCACGCCCGTTACTTCGGGTTCCTGTCAGGGATTGACTGGCTGCCATCGCCATATGGCCGTTCGATGGACTCCGAGGTCGACAAGATCTTGGCCGGTGAAGCACCGCCCGAACCAGAGCCGATCGAACAGGGTTACGCCGGTGGCGAAACCCGATTCCAGGTATTCGCA
>JAGQSZ010000450.1 GCA_020439285.1 Microthrixaceae bacterium | reverse complement strand
TGCCCATTCCCACCGTTCAGGATGAAACCTGAACGGGTTCGTTGAAACATAGTTTCGAGTCCCGCAATTCTGCTATCCAGTACCGTTCAGGATGAAACCTGAACGGGTTCGTTGAAACCTTGCCACGAGCGCAGCGGCAAGCGCATCGGGGGTGACCGTTCAGGATGAAACCTGAACGGGTTCGTTGAAACACATGACGAACGAGACCCGCACTGTTGAGTGCCGACCGTTCAGGATGAAACCTGAACGGGTTCGTTGAAACATCCCGGTGGGTTGCGGAGGATGGCAGCGCCACCGTACCGTTCAGGATGAAACCTGAACGGGTTCGTTGAAACCGATACCGCGTTCGGTCGGCGTTCCAGTTCGGGACCGTTCAGGATGAAACCTGAACGGGTTCGTTGAAACTTGCATCCGTGCGGCGAGCTGGGATGCGCGGCACCGTTCAGGATGAAACCTGAACGGGTTCGTTGAAACAACTCGGCATGGGGGAGCGGACCATCCGCCAGATACCGTTCAGGATGAAACCTGAACGGGTTCGTTGAAACAGTCCACAACACACAAGACGCATAGAGGCAAAGAGTGTAGATCTCGGTGAACCCTGAACCATTACATAAAAACACGGGTAGGCGTTAAACCCGCCGTTCAGGATGAAATTTTATGGATGTCATGGAGACCAGCGAGATCTACGATCTCGCCGACGATGAACAACCGTTCAGGATGAAACCTGAACGGGTTCGTTGAAACCGCCGAAGCCGCACAACGTCTGGCTGATGCACAAACCGTTCAGGATGAAACCTGAACGGGTTCGTTGAAACTGCTCGAACTCCTCCGCGCGATTGCCGCAGCGTCGACCGTTCAGGATGAAACCTGAACGGGTTCGTTGAAACTGGCCGCTGGTGTGTCTGTTTCGGGAGCTGTTCACCGTTCAGGATGAAACCTGAACGGGTTCGTTGAAACTCGAGGGTCGGCACAAAGTACCCGCCCTTTTCGGACCGTTCAGGATGAAACCTGAACGGGTTCGTTGAAACAGGTACGCAAGGCAG
>JAGQSZ010000449.1 GCA_020439285.1 Microthrixaceae bacterium | reverse complement strand
TTGCCGGCGACACACCCGCACGGTCGGCGATTGCGTTCGTTGCCGGAAGTGCGCCTTGTTCCTCGATCAGATCGATCACGGCGTCTAGAACAGCAACCCGACCCCGCTCGCGGCGTTCAGAACGCCCATCAACGTGTTCCCCGACTTGAGTAGTCACAACAAGACCGTAGCCCTGCTGACTGTGGTAGCCGCGGTGCATAACGAGAATCTATTGAGAGTTGAACTCTCATCATTTAGAGTGGTTCCCGGGGCCCGTCAGCCCTGGGGGGTAATCAATGTCGACAGCACCGGACGCAAACGTTGCGCGCAACTGTTCCACCCAATGGCACGGCCGGATCGGTCGCACTCTCGCCGAGTCCGAACCGTATTTCGAAGAGTCGGCTCACCCGGGCGAGGATGCCCCGAACGTGGTGATCGTCCTGCTTGACGACACCGGATTCGCGCAGTTCGGCTGCTATGGATCTGACATCGACACCCCGAACATCGACCGCCTCGCTGCTCAGGGGTTGCAGTTCACCAACTTCCATGTGACGCCGCTTTGTTCACCCACCCGTGCTTCGTTGTTGACGGGTCGGGCTCCCCACGCCGTTGGGATGAGGGCACTGTCCAACTTCCGAACGGGCTTTCCACATCAGCGCGGGCACATGGCCAACGAGGCAGCAACCATCGCGGAGGTCCTCCGGGCTGAGGGGTACGCCACCTTCTGTGTGGGTAAGTGGCACCTCGCTCCTATGGAACAGTGTTCGGCAGCAGGGCCCTTTGATCAATGGCCGTTGGCTCGGGGGTTCGATCGGTTCTACGGGTTCCTCGAAGGCGAGACGGACCAGTTCTATCCGGACCTGGTCTGCGACAACCATCAGATTGATCCGCCCAAGACCCCAGCAGAGGGCTACCACCTGAGTGAGGATCTGGTTGATCAACTGCTGCGGATGCTGTCCGACAGCACTGGTGTCCGGCCCGACAAGCCGTTCCTTGCATACCTCGCATTCGGTGCCACGCACGCGCCTCATCAAGCGCCGCCGGAGTACCTGGCCAAGTACCGGGGGCGTTTCGATGAGGGTTGGGACGTCGTTCGACAGCGTTGGTACGACCGACAGATCGAGTCGGGAGTAATCCCACCTGGCACGCAACTTGCTCCGC
>JAGQSZ010000448.1 GCA_020439285.1 Microthrixaceae bacterium | reverse complement strand
GTCCGGCGTCACCGACAGGTCCACCGATGACGAAACGCCCAGTCGGGTTCACGTAGACCTCGTAGTCGTCGTCAGCGAACTGCTCGGGAACCACTGGACGGATCACATTCGCGATCAGGTCCGGACGGATCTCTGAATCGCGGTCAATTCCGTCATTGTGCTGGGTGGAGATCAGAACTGTCTTGAGTCGGACCGGTCGGTTGTCTTGGTATTCGAAGGTGACCTGGGTCTTGGCATCTGGCCGCAGGTACGGGACAGTCCCAGCCTTGCGAACTTCTGCAAGGCGCTCGGCCATGCGGTGAGCCAAGTGGATCGGAAGCGGCATCAACACGTCGGTCTCATCGACCGCGTAGCCGAACATCATTCCCTGATCGCCAGCACCCTGGTGATCGAGTTGATCCTCTTCACCAGCGGAACCCGAGCGAACCTCTTCTGAGTCGTCCACGCCTTGGGCGATGTCACGGGACTGCTCGTCTATCGCGACCATCACGCCACAGGTCTGGCCGTCGTATCCGTAGCTCTCGCGGTCATAGCCGATCTCGCAGATCCGCTGACGGGCGATGCTCGGAATGTCTACATATGCAGATGTCGTGATCTCGCCGGCAATGATGCACAGGCCAGTTGTTACGAGCGTCTCACATGCGACTCTGGCCTCTGGATCCTTTTCGAGGATCGCGTCGAGCACTGAGTCTGAGATCTGGTCCGCCATCTTGTCTGGATGGCCCTCGGTCACGGATTCCGAGGTGAAGGTCCATTTGGTCATCGGGTTCTCCTGGGCATTTCTTGTGTTGGGAGTTGGTAGTGAGAGCTATATCGGAGTGCTACGTCAGGTGGCACAGCCCAAGACGTTAGCCATATCTGGGTATTGCAGGACTCAGGCAGTGATTATCGACCAACGTCACCGGATTGGGTTCGGTGGACACGCAAAGCCTGGTTCAGAACAGCGTCAGCAACTGTACGCTTATCGGTCAGACCGACGCGCATTTCGAAATCGTCAACGCCGAGGATGGTTACCTCGTTGGTGTCATGTTCGAAGCCGACGCCAGGTGCTGACACATCGTTTAGGACCAGCAAGTCGACGTTCTTACCATGGAGTTTGCGTTTGGCGTTTGCGAGGACGTCGGTTGTTTCGGCGGCGAAC
>JAGQSZ010000447.1 GCA_020439285.1 Microthrixaceae bacterium | reverse complement strand
AGCCGATCTCTTCGGCGGGAAGTTGATGGGCATCGTCGCGACCTCAGCGCTTGAACTCGGGGTCGATGTCGGCGGACTCGATGCCGTGGTGATGAGTGGCTATCCGGGGACGGTGGCTTCGTTTCGCCAACAACTCGGCCGTACGGGACGTTCAACCAACGAATCACTCGCGGTTCTGATCGCAGGAGAGAACCAACTCGATCAGTGGATCTGTGACAATCCGACCGAGATCTTCGAACGCCCGGCTGAGCGGGCGACTGTCAGTCTGGACAATCCGCATCTGTTCGTTCCCCATCTTGGTTGCGCGTCACATGAGTTCCCGTTGACTTCTGCCGACAGTGAATTCTGGCCCAGCCAACTCGATGAGGGTGTACGGCAACTGGTCACTTCTGATCGTTGTCGCATCAGCGAGCGGGTCGGGCCGTCGGGCAGCAGTGAACCCGCTGTTTCTTGGATCGGTCGGGGGTCTCCCGCTCCTACGATCAGCCTGCGTTCAAGCGGACAGGGTGAGTTCAGGATCGTCCACGCTCAGGAACTCGAGCCTGACACTCCACCGCAACTGATCGGAACTATTCCGGAGGCCAGCCTCTATACAGCAGCCCATCTGGGTGCCATCTACCTTCATCAAGGATCTGCTTGGAAGGTCACTGACATAGACGAGGCGACCCGATGCGTGACCGTCGAACGTGACGCCGGCGATACGTACACCCTTGCCCGTTCAACCAAGTCGGTGTCGATTCTTCGGACCGACGACTCGATCGATCATGCGGGCTGGCGGATCTCGATCGGATCGGTGCGGGTCTCCACAGTGGTCACCGGCTATCAGATCCGGTCGGTTGCGACACATGAGGTAATCGGACGCGAAGCGTTGGACGTTCCCGACTCGACGCTGTTGACCCGGGCGATCTGGTACACATTCGACGACGACTTCATCGCAGGCGCGGGAATAGATCCGCCCGAGGTCGCAGGGAGCTTGCACGCCGCTGAACATGCCGCGATTGGTCTTCTTCCGTTGTTCGCGATCTGTGACCGTTGGGATGTAGGCGGTCTGTCCACGCCGTCGCTCGGGGACACCAAATCGCCGGCGATCATCATCCACGACGCCTTCCAAGGTGGGTCCGGGATGGCCGAGATGGCGTTCGAGGTT
>JAGQSZ010000446.1 GCA_020439285.1 Microthrixaceae bacterium | reverse complement strand
GTAGCCCGTTGGCGACAGCTATTGCGGATGCCCGTGCCGCCAGGATGCGACACCTCGATGAGACCGGGGTTTACGTGCATGTCATAGCCGAGGGCGGGATCCGCACCGGTGGAGACATAGCCAAGGCCGTTGTATGCGGCGCCGATGGTGTGATTCTGTCATCGGCATTGGCCAGATCCACTGACGCTCCAGCTGGCGGTGCCATCTGGCCGATGTCTGCTGCTCACCGGACCCTGCCCCGAGGTCGGGTACGAACCGTCAACCAGGTCGCTGATCTCGAGACGATCCTCAACGGTCCATCCGATGGCCCCGATGGTCGCACCAACCTGATCGGCGCTCTGCGTAAGTCGATGGCCGTAACCGGCTATGGCACGCTCAAAGAACTCCAGAAGGCCGACCTGATGGTGACAGCAGCGCCGACCGTGGTGCCAGGAGCACAGTGATGTCCACTCCACCATCCGAACCGAATGCCTCGACCAGCGACGCGACCGCGGCGCAGGCTCCCTCTGAAGAGGTGCTCGTCATCGACATGGGCGCCCAGTACGCGCAACTGATCGCCCGACGTGTCCGTGAGGCGAAGGTCTTTTCGGAGGTCGTACCCCACACGATCACCGCCGCCGAAATGGCGCAGCGGGCCCCGGGAGCCATCATCATCTCCGGCGGACCGAAATCAGTCCACGTCGAGGACTCCCCACGACTAGATCCCGGTATCTACGAACTCGGCATCCCGATTCTTGGAATCTGCTACGGCGCGCAGCTGATCGCGTCGCAACTCGGCGGTTCGGTCGAACGGTCGGGCGCGGGCGAGTACGGCAGAACCAAGCTGGAACCCATCAATGATTCCGAATCCCGGCTACTCGGCACCGGCTGCGGTTCACTCACCGTGTGGATGAGCCACTTCGACGCCATCGCCGATCTGCCTGACGGTTTCGTCGCCATGGCATCGACACCAAATGCTCCGGTGGCTGTCTTGGAGAACTCCGAACGCGGGATCTACGGAGTTCAGTTCCACCCAGAGGTCGTCCACACTGATGATGGACAGCAACTGTTGGAACGCTTCCTCCACGACATCGCAGGACTTTCTTCGTCTTGGACGATGGAGGCCTTCATCGAGAGCGCCGTCCGTGACATCCGTGCCCAAGTCAGTGACGGGCGGGCGATCTGTGGGCTCTCGGG
>JAGQSZ010000043.1 GCA_020439285.1 Microthrixaceae bacterium | reverse complement strand
CGGACTGCTGTGTCGTAGGTGTCGCGGCAGTGCTCAAGTCGGTGGATCCCGGCGCGGGCGTGACGGAAGGCTCCGTGTCCCCACCAGGAGACTCGGACGCTCCAGGCGACTCTGGGGTTGAACGCGGTGAAACTGGCTTCTCCGGTGAACCTGGAGTCCCGTCCTCGTCCTGCTCCTTGCGCCAATCGCGTTCGCTCTTCTTGTCCTTCCCGTCGTCGTCCCCACCGATGCCACCCATGCGCTCGATGATGTCTGCCAGTTTCGCGAGGATCTCGGTTTCGCGCCGCGTGTACTCCCGCCGCGCTGCGTCCAAGGCGTCCTGCGCCTCGATGACGCCATCGCGCAAAGTTTCCTTGTCGATGGTGTCCGCAGCGTTGTACGCAGCGATGGCGGAGTCCAGGTTCGCTTCAGCAGCTTCGAGCTTCTCCACCTCCTCAACCCACTCGTCCACCAGGTCGCCAAGCTCACCCACGAGGTCGGCGGAGAGAGTGACCGCGCCGTTGTGCTCGTCCAGGCGCAGAGTGACGGCGTCAGCGACGATCCCCTGGAAGCTGTCAGGGTCGAAGCCAAGGGGCGCATCCGCCTCAGTGCGAAGGTCGCCTTCGAGGGTGCTCATCTCCACAGGTCACACCTCCCGCAGGAGCTTGTAAGTCCGGTGAGTTTCCTTGAGCTTCGCGGCTGCGTCCCGCATCAGGCGCGGATCAGCGGTCTCGATGACCCTGTTGAAGTCACGCTCCGCCTGTTCGAAGGCGGCGAGCGCATCGGCTACGGCAGCGGTGTGGTCGGTCATTTCGGTTCCCCTTTGGTTGTTCCATCTTGCACGGTCTGTTGAGTGGCTCGTAACACCGACTTGCGGCGCTGAGAAGAGATCACCTTGCTGACGTACGGCTGGGACACGCCCAACTGTGCAGCGATCTCGGGCTGTGTGGCTCCCGCGACGAACTGCTCCCATATCAGCGAGTTCCGAGCGGACATTGCCGCACGGACAGCGCGTGCGGCAGCAGAAGCGCGTTCACCCACGACTCCCAATTCCTCGATATTGAGCTTTTCGGAAATCACACTCATAAATCTATAATAACTCGCGTTATGTACAAATGGAAGCGTTTAGATGTTAGAAGTTCATTATCAATATCGGGGACGGAAAATAGGTAATAAAATGTGCGCAAACGAGCTACTATAAGAATATGACCGACAAAGATAAAACCAGAACATCCCCAACCGCCGATGCGAGCGGCGTGTCCAAGATTGTCGCCCCCGACGTGAACGGTTTAGCCGCCGAGCTGGACAAACGCGCCCTGACGCTGCGGGGGCTGGCGGGACGCAGTTCCGAAATCAGCTCGAAAGTGGAAACAAAAACTGGGACTGACTCGATTTACGCGAAAGCGCTCACCGCGTTCAAGGCAGCGGGAACAACATTCAAAACCCAGCTGGGTAAGCGCGCGACGGCGATGGAGGGTGACGCGACCTATCTTCGCACCGGGGTGGTGGCGAATCGTGAGCAGATCGAAGAGGACACCAAGAAGAAGTTGGATGACGCGGGGAATGAACTCGTCTACGTCTGACTTGTTCCCCGCCCCGTAGGGGCGTCGGGGCTGTCGGGCATCGGTACGAGGGTACTCGGCGTTTCGGTACAACACGCGGATCTACGTACCGGAACGATCAGTGGCGATGGATAGCTCATTCATCGAAGAGGATCGGGTGCCCGAGGACGCTATCCGACCCCCGCCCTACCCTTGTAGGCGTAAATGGGCTGGGCGGCTTGCATTGTGTGGATCAGCCGAACTCAGCCCAGCCGAGCATTTCGCCGTAGAGACGTTCATTGGGTAGTGCATCCGGCATCGCGGGCTCGTTCACCCAGCAGCCGAGCACGGGATGCTTCGGTGTCGTGATCGCTGCCAGTACCTTGTTGCGAATGATGAAGCGGGAGAACTCGTCCAGGTAGCGCAGGGTTTCCCTGAACAGGGTTGTCGCCAGGGTCGCGATGTCGGCGGCGTATGTGCGCGGCTGAAATGGGTTGGATGACTCGGCGTTCCAGACTCCGAGCCTGTCCAGCTGCTCCTGATCGAGAGGTGTGGTGGCTGGGTCGAACTCTGCAAGCCCCGTGAGTGTGATCGCCACAGTTTTGGACGAACCGTATCCGCGCGATGACTGGTGCTGCGTGTCCAGGGGAAGCGCGTGGATTCGGTTGCGCAACTTGCCGATAACCCAAGCGTACGAACCCAGTGATTCCAACACCGCCGTGTCTGTCGGCTCGAACTTGGCGATGATCGCCCGCAATTCGTCGGTGGAGGTAAGCGAACCACGTTGGTTCTCGGGGTCGAGGGTGGTGTCGAACAGGGTTCGGGCGACTCGGGCGTACCTGTCCATCGCGGCGCAGAGATACAGAAGCACTCGGTCGAACGCTTCTCCGGTGGTTTCGGACATGTCAGAGCGCTCCACGTCGTTGGACGTGGCGTTACTCAGCGCTGCGAGCAGATGGTCTACAGCCCGCGCGGCGCGACTGAGCCGCAACGCAATCGCGGACATCGACTTCACCAGGTTGAAGTCAAGACCCGCTGTCGCCATCAGGCGGATGGCGGTGAGGTGCGGAACGGATGCGTCGATACCCGCCAGGTACAGATCCGCGATTGAACTTGCGTTGTAGGTTTGGGTGTACGCGCCCCCGCCGACCAATCGCCCTTTGTTCACCGTCAGAACGCGATTGCTTGTCATGCGGAGGTAGTGCCCGAACAGCGGCACCAACTGGCTCGGTGCCACGCTTACAACCAGGTCGTTGTCAGCGACATCATCTCGTCCGGCGGTGGGCGCAGCGGTCACGATGACATCGGCATCAAGCGCCCCGGCGGCGCTTGCGAGGGCTGCGGCGCGGTGACGGTCAGCAAGTGTGATCCCGGAATCATCGGAGTACGCAGCGCGCGCAGCTTCGTCAAGCATCGCGTACACACTGAAGAAGTGCCCACGGGTCGACAGCCTCCGTTCGCCATCCTCAAAACCGGAGACGCCGACAGTGGAGGAGTCCATGAACCTCGGGGCGTCTTCGACCGTCGTGAACGTGAACTGATACCACCGTCGGCATTCGAGCGCCTGCATCCAGCTCGCTGGCTCTGGCGCGTCATTTTGGACGATGAGCAGAGGTTCAATCTCCTCGTCGCGGGCGAGGACTCCCATCAGCTCGGCTGTGGGCTCAGGCAGGGTCTGCACATCGACGGCGACGCGCATCTTTCGCGTGTTCGGACGCAGCGGGAACAGCGCACCGCTTGTGCTTCTGGCGTCCACAGGCGGTCTCACGTACCGCATGAACCGGTGCCGTGGCGCGTCATCAGGGACATTGAGAGTCACGGCTCAGTGATAGCACGCGGCTCTGACAACGTCTCGGACCTGGCAGACCGCAACCGCGCTACACGCAGCGTGGATACCGACCTACAGCAAACACCCGGTGGCAACTGTCCAAGTGTCCGGACTGTCCAGCCGTTCGGACACTCCGAGAGAAGTCGCATTAGGGTACCCTAAATTCCGCAAGATTCGACTTCTATATCACCGCAGCTCACGGTATGTATATAGATTAACTAACTATAAATTTTGTCTACACATAAGAGAATGAACAACGCTGCGGGGTTGAATGTCCAAAACCTTGGACAGTTCGGACACTTGGACAGTTGCCCAGCTAAGCCCACGTATGGCAAAGCGACCAAGAGTCGACGAGCACGCTGCGGGAAATACGCAGCGAGGAGCCCGCCCATCCCCCCATCTACCCCTCCTCGCATGCACGCCGAAATGGGCAGGAGCGCCTCCGTCCGCGCCGTTTTGATGAGAAATCGCGCGAAAACTACAGAACGTTTATAACGTTTTGATAACAATTAAGTTGATGCGGGCTGATTATGGCTTATTAACGAGTTTTATTACGCCTATTTTGACCTGCGGTTTTACGGCACTCCACATATTGGTGTTGAGCCTGCATTAACACATACTTGCAGGTCGCGGCATTTTAAAGGCTCCACAATTCGGAAATCATATGTTAGCTTCATTTATGGACGGCAACGAATTGGGAGAGAAAATGACCGCCGCAACGGAAATAGTTCCAACAGCCCTGTGCACGCCTGGGTTTATTGCTAAAAAATGGGGAAAGCGTCGCGTTTCCGTGTGGGCGGCAATTCAGAATGGGAGACTTCCCGCATTGACTGCTACGGACAGTTCCGGCGGACCCGTATATCTCGTGAATCCGCTCGATGCCGAACGCCTGTGGGGTAATCCTGCCGCCGCCGCTGATCAGACCGCAACGAACAACAGATAAAGCAAAACGTCCCACCCGCCGGGAAGCTGAGTTGGGACGTTTTACGGAGGCACTTCGATGACTGCAACAATAGCACAGAATCAGACGCTGACAACAGCGCTCGGATTCGCCGGGATGGGAATTCCCGTATTGCCGCTGACGCCGGGAGACAAAGCTCCCTATGAGAAGTTGGCACCGCACGGCTTCAACGATGCGACGACCGACCCCGACACCATCGAGTCGTGGTTCACGAACAACCCGGAGGCGGGGCTCGGAGCAAAGTCCGTGGTGCTCACGGACGGTCGCCAGTTCGTCGTACTGGACGCTGACGACGAATCCGCAGCGGCGGCACTGAGCGCCGTTTTGGGTGAGCCGTCCGTCCTGCCCGCTGGGCATCGCGTGGGCAAGCATCCTGGCGGTACCCACTACTACGTCCTGCTGAGCAAGCCCATCGACGGGCTGGACAAGAACACCCTCCGTCGTGCCACCGGTGTGAACATCGACGTGATCGTTGGCGGGTACATCGTCGCTCCCCCGACCACCGTCGCGGTATCCCCCGACCCGTACAGATGGTGCCACCGTGAGCCCGACGCCTTCATCGAGCTGGACGCGTCGCACCCGCTCTACCAGCAGATGGTGCAGAGCGTTGCAGACGAAGCCGAAGAACGGCGCGCAGAAGAACAGGAACGTGCCGCACGCGCCACCGCACGCGCAGACGCGGACATCACCACAGACGCGCTGGACGAATGGATGCGCGACACCCCATGGGCGCAGTTACTGACTGACGACGGGTGGACCGAAGGCAGGACGGCATCATGCGGATGCACGGAGTGGATGCACCCATGGGGCGCGTCCGTTGCACGAAGTGCCATCGCACATGAAGAAGGCTGTGCAGAATCCCGCAGCGGGTTCGTCGGCGGCGCACTGCATGTGTTCAGCAGCACTGCGGAACTGAGCTGCGGCGGGGCAAGTGTGTCCAAGTTCATGTACGTCGCAAACGTTCGTCACGGCAGCGATTACGCCGCCGCCCGCACCGCAGAGGGCATCGAGGACGAGGAGAACTGGAACCTCGGCGGCTGCTCGTTCGAACCTCCCGTCATTGACCTCGACGCCGATCCCCGCCAGCGTGAGGAGACCAAGAGCGACCCAAGGGAGCCGGAACTCACGCCGCGTGATCCCAGTTCGAAAGTCACCGGACGTGTCCTTGCTGACGGGAAATGGATCTACGACGCCACCACCGCTGCGAGGTGTGGGTGGGGCACGCCCGTAGCACTCAAGGAAAACGGCGACGATGACGATGCGTTCAGTCCCTGGGACCGTGACATGTTCCCGAAGGGACACCCGTCCGCCCCCGACCTCATGCACAAAGTGTTCGACTTCAACGACTTCACTCGCCAGGTGTTCAAGAACGCCCGTGCGGCAAATCCCCATCCCACGGGTCCGTTCGCGCTCCTGGGAGTGGAACTCGTACGGGGCATCATGCGTATCGACCCCGGGTTCATGCCGATGCGCGGAACCCCATCCTCGCTGGCGTTCCTGCGCGCAGGTGACAGCGGCAAAGGCAAGTCCCTCGCCATGAAGGCGGGCAAGTGGACAAACCTGAACGCCACCCCGTACGGCGGTGTCCGGGACGAGGAAGACACCACCTTCCGCCTTGGGTCTGGGCAGGCGCTCGTGAACCTGCTGAGCGAGGAACACACCGCTCCCGACCCGAACGACCCGAAGAAAACAGTCAAGGTGCGTACGCAGAAGTCGCCGTGCAGGGTTTGGCTCGAAGACCCCGAGTACCGCAGCATGCTGAAACGCGCGAAAGGCGATGCCAGCGTGATCTTCGACAGCCTCAACGAGGCGTGGGCAGGAGAGCATCCGGGCACCGCGACCATCAGCAACGGCTGGGTGGAGCTCAACGCACCATTCACCGTCTGCTCGACCGGCGGTATGCAGTCGATGGTCTGGCGTCAGTTGCTGGAGCAGACGACAGGCTGGCTCCAGCGCCTGCTTCTGACCTCCGTGTCAGACCCGTGGAGAACGCTCCCGGACAATGTCATCGTCAACGATCCCGCGCCGCCACCGACAAACTCGATTGGCTTCGCGCCCGTCTACAGCGTTCCCGCGATTCCCGCCGAAGCCACGAAGCCCGGGTTCTTCAAACTCCCGACCGAGGTGTACGACGCGCTCAAGCTCGCCGCACACAATGCGGCGTTCGAGCACACGAGCACTGACGACGAGTGGGAAAGTCACTTGCTGCAGGTGCGTATTCGCGTCGCATGCGCGATGGCTATCCGATGCGGAACAGTGACCGTCAGCTCCGAGATCTGGCAGTGGAGTGCCTACCTCATCGAGCATCACCGTCGCGTCATCGCGTGGATCAAGTGCGCGTCCGAACGGCACATGACCGGTGACCTCACGCAAAAAGGTTCGGACATCGCGAACGTCCAGGCAGCCCAGCGGGACTCAGCGCGAATGATCACGCAAACCGTCGCAGAGAAGATCCTCGACGCCTTCAAGAAGGGTCACACTGACACGCTCACCATGCGCGACGCCCGGCGTGCAGCGCGCCCACACGAGCACGCGACTTCCGACGCGATTGACCTCCTGGTGAAGCAGAAGGTCATCACCATCCACCCCAGCGCACGACGCGATTCACAGACCCTGCGCCTGGTGACCACCCCGAAGAACGCCGCGTGAGAGAGGTACCGCCTGTGATTGTCATCGAACAAATCGGAACCGAACTGCACGTCGCGTTCCGCTATGACCCTGCCGTCATCGACAAGATGCGCACCGTCCCCAGCGCACACTGGAACCCCTCGATTCGCCAGTGGGTGGTGGGCGCGCAGCTCGCCACCCACCTGCGGATTGCGCTGCGGCAGTGGGAAGTCGCCTGGGCGGACACCGCGCCCAGCGCGGCGAACGACGGTACTGGGTCCTGGGCGACGAACCTGTTCGCCGTAGTCGGACCCGACCGCCGGGAAGCGGTATTCCGTGCACTGTCAAAGGTGCTCCACCCCGACACCGCCACGGGCGACACCGCCCTGATGCAGACACTTCTCGACGCAAGGAACGCAGCATGAGCATCTTCGCCCCCGATCCCGCCGACGTACTCGCAGAGCGCCGTCGCATCCTTCGTGAGGTAGTTCTCCGTGGAGGGATGAAACCGCGCAGCGACCCTAACCGGGTCTACGGTGAGGCACTCGCAGAACTCGACCGCGACGGGTTCGCCTGGTTGGACGACCGTGGAACTCTGCGTCCGCATCTCCCCGGTGGAGACGACGGCGACAGCGAACGCGACGTTCTCGTTTCCGCGCGCTGGACGCTCCTCGAACTTGAACACGCCCGCGATTACGCCCTGTCGATGGACACTCTGCGGGAGCGGGCGACTGGGGTGCGCATCCCCGAACGCACTCTGACAGCAGCTGTCCGCTGGCTCCGCGACGCCGAACTGTGCAAGCTCAAGGACGGCACCCTTCGCGATGTCACTGGGGAAAAGAGACGCAAACAGGATCGCCCCATCCGTCCCGAGCTGACGACGCTGCGCCGTCCGATTCCCGCGCCGACTCCGCAGCCAGCTCCCGCATCGCGCACCGTCACACCGCCGAGGGTGGATCCTCACGACGACCCATTTCATCCGTCACATCCGGACTACATCGCACCGTCGCCGCCACCGCGTCCGAAGCCGACCAAGCCCCCTGCTCCTGTCCGCGCCACCGCCCCCGTGGGCAAGGGAACGGACAGCAGCAGCGTCCGAGGATCTGCTTCTACAGCCGCTACGGCAACCGCGACGACAGCACCGAACGTCGGCAACGGAATGGAGATCCTGCTCGATGTCCACCGCCGCGTGAAGCGCTTGGAAGACGCCTTTGCCTCAACCGAGACGGACGTTGCGGATGCGACCACGCTCATCGACTCAGCTCATCCGGACACGGTGAATTGCTTGAGGAGGCTTTGCGTCTTGTTGCAAGTGTACGGCGACTCGAAACGTCACGCACTCACCGATGGGCGTATCAGCACCAAGTTCAAAGTTCGCCTTCCAGAAGCGATTTCACTCGGTCTGCGTCTCGGCGTCATCGGACTGTCCACTGCTGATGGGAAGTCGCTGACGTTGGGTGACTACACCACCGTGATGCCCGACGCCGAGCTTGAACAGCGTGCCGCAGAACAGCGGGAGCGGGACAGCAAGAGAGGCAAGAAGCGTGCCTGATTGCGGGGACGTGACGCCCCACTCTGACCGATTTTGACCGGCTGGTTCCGGTCGAAAACTGGAGCTAGCTTCTTCGAACCAAATGCTTAAAGGGAGAGAGAAAATGAACGGAACGAACTCACCACCCAAGGCGGACAACCTCGCCCGCTGGGTGTCCTGGCTCGTGCTCATCGCCTTCACCGCGCTGAGCTGCTATCTGAACGCGGAGTACGCACGCGCACACGGAGACGCTGTGAACTATCACGTTGCGCTCCCGCTGTTGGCGCTGACGGCAGGGCTGTACGCCGAGATCATCTACCTGTCTCAGGTACGCCGCACTGTCCGATGGGTGACGGGCGTTCTGGTCGGCGTCGGCTTCATCGTGGTGATGATCGCGTCCTACATCAGCATCCGTGGCGTGGTCTACGTCCAGTACACGACCTTCCCCGGTTGGCTCAACGACGCCATCGCCGCCTTCCCTGATGGGTTCATGATCATCGCCGCAACCGTTCTCCTGGCGCACCGCTGGACGCGCGTGAAGGGCATGGCGACAGCCGCCGCGAAGCCCTTCACCCCGTCGCCCGCGAAGCAGATCCTGGGCAACTACACGCGGAGATGGGTTGAGCACAGTGAGGGGAAGGAAGCGCAGGCAGAACCCCTCGTGGAGGTTCGTGAAACCTTCACAGCGCCCTCTCTGAATGCGCGCGTAGAGGGAGCTGAGCCCTCTGCAGCGCCCGCCGTGGAGGTCGCCAAGCCCTCTCCGAAGCCATCTTCCAAGCCGCCCGTGAAGGTGCGCAAGCAGTCCGTGGAGCCCTCTGTGGACGAGACCCTGATCCCCTTCATGGACGCCGCTGGGCACATGGTGGAGACCTCCGTGGTGGCGCGCAAGACCGCCGCCGAACTCGCCCAGGTGATCGCTGCGGTGGAGGCTGGGAAGTCGCCGAACGCCATCAAGTCCGAACTCGGTATCAGCCCCAGCACGACGGCGAAGGTCAGCGCCGCGTGGGCTGAGTGGCGGCGTGAACACCGTCTGGTAGCGGTGTAGCAACGCCGCGTCGCCCCCCCCGATCAGAACCCCTCACCGACTCTCCCCGGTGAGGGGTTCTTCTCGTTCCAGGCGTGTTACAGGCATCGGGAAACGGGTGCTTCCTGAACCCGACCTTCTCTCACGCCGACGCTTCCCTATAGCGGGCTGAAAAGGCTGTTTACGGCGTCCCGGGAGCCTTGTCGGGCACGGAGCACCTGTTACAGGTGCTGTTACGGGTGTGCTGCTACAGAGGGTGTTCCGAACCGCGTTCCAGACGGCGTTACAGAGTCCGTTACAGACCAACGTCAGTGCCGCCCGATGCCCCGCGCGATGGCTTCCAGCGCCTTCACTTCACGCCGCTGCATCCCCTTATCGTCGGTATTGCTCGGATACCCAGCGGTATGACCCCGCAGGACATCCATCGTCAGGTCGTAGCTGTCCGTGTACTTGTGCCCGTGCATGTCGTAATAAGTGATCGTGGCGGTGAAGTCGTCGGGCGTCGGTTCGTCGTTGTCGTTGGCGTCTTGGTACGAGTTGTACAGTGCCAGCCCTGGCGGAAATGTCGGGATAACCTGGCTGTAGCGCCGTTGCAGGTACGGAGTCGCAAGTCCCTCAGCAGCGTCCCCCTCCAGGACGGGCAGTGGCGGGTCGAAGTCCACCTTCACATCCCTGGCGACCGACTGACCCACGTTCCTCACGATGAACTCCGCGTCACGGGTGAGCACCGCCGCACGCAGCTCCGCGAGGATCACTGGACGGGTGCGGTCAGCGCTGTCGCGTTTCAGCGCGACGAGAGTCCATATCGCCACCACGGCGGCGGTGATGGTGGCGAGAGAACCGAACGCCGTCCAGGTCGTCGCCGCGTTCGCCACGTCATTCGCCGACAACCACGCGACACCACCCAACAGCGCGGCGAGGCTCACCAACGCCGCTGCCGAGACCTTGGCGACCGTCTCCTTGCTCCTAGCCATCGGACGGAAACCTATCTAAGTTTCGGACGGGAATCTCATCCCGATCAGATGCGAACACCGACAGATCGTATGCGTCACCACGGTCTGCCCTCCCCCACAGCGTCCCGACCTGTGCGACTGTCAGTAGTAGCAAGGGGCTGATTTCCAGTAGCGGGCTGCCACGTCAGGGTGGGTCACTTCGGACAGCTTGTATATCTTCTGCCCGCTTCCCAAGCTGAACGATGTGTCCATCGTCTTGGTGATACGCAGCCCGTCCGCGAGCGGTTTCAGTGTCGGGTCGTTGGTCGAGAGCTTGTCCCACAGTGCGCCGATGAAGTTGGTCAGAGGCGACAGGTTCTGCTGTTCGTAGTCGCGCCCCAGCCCTGAGATGACGCGGGAATCGTCGCCAACCGCGCCCATCCAGTGCCCGCTGACAGGGTCGGTTCTGACGTTCTTGTCTAGGAACTGCTGAGGCAGCGAGGCGGTCTTCCGTGTCCACGTTCCAAGGTCTGCGATGCAGATGAAGTCCAGTCCCTCACGCGGCGCGGTGACGATCCCGTTTTCCAACTCGATGGAGATGTCACGGACGTTCTCGTCCGGGGTGCTCGAAGGCGCCTTCCACTCATGGGACTGTCCAAGCAGCCCGTAGAACACTGGCGGAACCAGATGATCCCGCAAGTTCCACCATCCCCGCAGCCGCATCCCGCGACGGAGCGCTATCGCATCCTCGTACGCCTCAACCATGTCCTTACGTCCAACCGTGCGCTTGATGCTGAACGCGGCGGCGACCCCGGACGCGAGCACGTGATGCTTCTTGCGCAACTTGGTCGGATAGTGCGGATGGAAGATGACGAGGTCGGTCTCCTTCGTCAGCGGCGCACCGTCCTCCGTTTCGAGCATCAGGTACTTCCGTTTCCCGGCCTCGTAGTGCGGAGGCAGCCAGTCGGTGAGCACCTCATCCCAGTTCGACTCGACAGCGTGACCTGTCTCCTGGGCACGTCCCTGCTCACTCGCAGTGGCTTGCTCCCGCTCGAACGACTCCACGATGGAGTTGTTCACGTCGGTCAGCCACTCATGGTGTTCGTGGATCATGACCTGAGCGTAGACACGAGCACCGACACGTCCCCTTGTGCGTAATTGTTTGCTGGACGCCGCGTGAACCATTTCTGTCGGTGCGCGGTGCCAGAATTGACGGTATGAAGGTGCCTCACTCGAACGCAGCCGGACACCGCTACGTCTGGACGCGCGACCACCTGGGCTCGACACCAGGTGTCCCCGACCAGTTCGAAGTTCACGCGATCCTGTTCGACCCCGAGGCAACACGCCACGTGCCGCACACGCGGCGGAAATGGACGGAGCTGATCGAACGCCACGAGGTCGCGTTCCTTGACTACGACAACGAGGTCTCCGCGTGTGGGAAGCGCTGTCGCATGATCTTCCCCCTGTCGTTCGACACCGCCGAACCAGACGCCTGCCCGAAGTGTTTGGAGATGGTGGAGCTGTGGCTCAACGACCGCCCCGAGTACGAACGTCTCCGCAGCGAACGCGAAGCATGGATCACGCGGAAGCAGGATGACGAACTTGCGTTGGGCGAGGAGATGGATCGAGCCCTACAACGCCAGGCGGCGGACATTGCGGGACGGAAGCGTGAACAGGAACGCAAGGACACTGGGTAGTCGCTGCTGTGCGCTGACTGTTGACGAGACCGCGCCCCGACACGACACGGTCGCGACACGCGGTGTTTGCAATCACCAGCGCTCGCACCCTCCGTAGTGTGCGTGGAATGGGACGGGCGCGGCTCTTTGGGCGGAACACGGTACGGGAACAGGCAGAGGCAATTCCCACCTCGGACATCCTCGGCGGTGTAGAGATTGCCCAGGCGTGGCTGGACGACTTCCGTTATGGCTCGCTGAAGACCGACAAGGAGATGAGCCGGGAGCAAGGGTACAACTACGACTTCTTTGTCACCATCCTCGGATACTCCGAGAAGAAGTACGGGTTCCCTCACACGCTTGAGCCGAAGGCGACCTCCGACAAGAAGCAGTTCCCCGATGTGCTGCTCAGCTACAGCGACCCCGCCAAGGGCATCGAGAATGTGGCGGCGGTTGTCGAACTCAAGGGTGCCTCCACACCGCTTGACCGTCCGCAGCCACGGGACGGCAATCTCAGCCCTGTCCAGCAGGCGTTCAAGTACAAGCCGCAATTCCGCTCCTGCCCATTCGTCATCGTCAGCAACTTCTACGAGTTCAGGCTCTACAACGACAACCAGCTCGACTATGAGGTCTGGACGCTGGACGACCTGGTTGACCCCGCAGACGACTACATCAAGTTCAAGACCTGGTACCTCCTGCTTCGCGCGGACAACCTCACGACACCAGTGGGCAAGTCCGCCACCGAACAGTTGCTCAGCGCCATCCGCCAAGAGCAGCAGGAGATCGGCGAGCGTTTCTACGCCCAGTACAAGTCCGCGCGGGAGAACCTGTTGCGCGACATCTGGGAGCGCAACCCCAAGACCCGCCCAAGGTTCGAGCTGGCTATCGAGAAAGTCCAGACCATCATCGACAGGGTGGTCTTCATTTGCTTCGCCGAAGACCGTGGGCTCTTGCGCGACGCCATCCTCGCCGAGGTCGTGGACTACGCGAAGAAGTCATCCGTCAACGAGCCGCTGTTCCATCACCTCAAGGGCTTCTTCAATGCCATCGACAAGGGCAGTGACCGCCTCGGCATCCCCACCGGGTACAACGGCGGTCTGTTCGCCAAGGACGAGTACGTCGATTCACTCGAAATCTCCGACGCCCCACTGCTGTTGCTGACCGCGCTCGGCGGTTACGACTTCCAAGAGGACTCACTCAGCGTCAAGGTCCTCGGGCACATCTTCGAGCAGTCCATCACCGACATCGAGGAGATCCAGCGGAAGGTAGCCGCAGGGCACCCCGTTGAAGAGCTGACGCAGCCGACGACGACACCGAAGCGGGGGAAGCGGAAGCGTGACGGCATCTTCTACACCCCCGACTACGTGGTGCGCAGCATCGTGGACAACACCCTCGGCGTATGGCTGGATGAGTTGGAGGAACGGCTGAAGGTCGAGCACCGTCTAAAGCACGCGCGGTCGGACAAAGGCTTTGAAAAGCGGGAGAAGACCGCCTATCTGCTCTTCCAGGACGCATTGCGGAAGGTCAAAGTGCTGGATCCCGCCTGTGGGAGCGGCGCGTTCCTGGTCAGTGTCTTCGACTATCTCATGGCGGCGAACCGCCGCGTGGCTGACATTTTGGCGGCGCATGGAGAGCCTGACCTGCTTTCAAACGAGGACTACGTTCAGAAAATCCTGGGCGACAACATATTTGGCGTTGATCTCAACGAAGGCTCCGTTGACATCACCAAGCTGAGTCTGTGGCTCAAGACCGCTGAGAAGGGCAGAAAGCTCACCTCCCTGGACGAGAACATCCGTGTGGGAAACAGCCTCATCACCGACCGCGCCGTGGGTGGGTTGGAAGCGTTCGACTGGCAAAAGGAGTTCCCAAAGGTCTTCGCGAGCGGCGGCTTTGACGTGATCGTGAGTAACCCGCCCTACGGCGCTGACATCCCGGAAAGTCAGAAGCAATACCTCAAAGACAGCTACGAGACCTACGAGTACCAGCTCAACTCGTACAGCCTGTTCTATGAGCGCGGAATGCATCTACTCGCTGAGGGCGGGTATATGGGTTACATCACCCCCGCCAACTACACCTACCAGTACTACTTCAAGAAGCTCCGTGGGTTCTTACAGAAGTTCGACATCGCATCCATCACGAAATACAACTACGAGGTGTTCGCCGACGCCTCGGTAGGCGACACCGCCGTCCTGGTGGCATGTAACCGCCCCAACACGAAGTCGAGTGTCCTCACGCGCGTCATCGACGCACCCGCTAACAGCGACATCGGCTTCGAAGAACGGAAGTACACCAGCGTTGTCGATGACGACGGGTACTTCAAGGTGCAGGATTCCGCGCCGTTGGTGGGAGCGAAGGTCAAGACTGTCCTCCTGGGCGACATCGCAGATATCACTATGGGCATCAAGCCGTACCAGGTGGGGAAGGGCACACCGAAACAGACGCGGGAAATGGTGAAGGGCAAGGTGTTCACCTCGGATCGCGCTGTCGATGAGACCTACATGCCGTACCTCATCGGTGGCGACTTCGACCGCTACCGCCTGCTGGGAAACCCGCCGCGCTACCTGAGCTACGGCAAGTGGCTGGCTGAGCCGCGCAACAGCGCGCCGTTCTTCAACGACGAGAAGATCGTCTTGCGGCAGACCGCCGATTCGCTGATTGGATACCTCGACCGTGATCAGCGCATCAATCTGAACAATGTCTTCAACGTGGGCAACCTGGACGACAAGTATGGCGCTCGCTATGTCCTCGGTCTGCTGAACACGTCCCTACTCACCGCCATCTATCGGGATGTCGGGCAGGAGAAGGGGCGCACCTTCGCCGAGGTGAAGAAGAACTACTTGGAACGGCTGCCCATCGCGGTGCCGTCCGCCGCTGACAAGAAGGCGATTGAAGATGCTGTTGGTGTGTGCCTGGACGCCTACGAGAAGTTGGGCAAGGTTGACGACCAGTTCAAGTCAACGCTGCACAACGCACTGGGGCTGAAACTGCCGGAGAAGTCGGCGAAGTGGTGGCTGCTCTCGGTAAAGGAGCTGGGCGACTCGTTCAACAAGAAACTGACCCTCGACACTTGGGACGACCTCAAAAAGCTCGCGGACAAGTACCGTGATGAAGCCGCTGCGTCCTACGAACTGGCACGTAGGGAAGAGTCCAAGATCGAGGGGATCGTCAACCGCTTGTACGGCGTCAAAGGCTGACATCTTCATCCGTGTCCCTCGTCAGCTCGCAGCCTCTTCCGTGTCCTGGACACCCTGTTTCATATGCGCTAGTCATGTGTCACAGCTTAGACATATGGCTAGGGACTTTGCAATAGCAGCCCTAGCGGTCAACGACTCGCCTACTTGCCATATGGCAAGTTGCGGTGTAGAACTTTCCGCATGGCAAGTATTCAACATGAGATCACCGTGCAAGAGGCGGTGAAGCTCAGCGGACTCACCCGCCGCCAGATCACCTACGCCGCCAGCACCGGCAAGCTCTCCACCCGCAAGCTCCCCGGCCGCACGGGCGCCTACCTCCTGAACCTCGATGAGGTCCGCCGCTACGCCGAACTGGCCATCGCATGAGCGCCGGCCGGGACATCACAAGCCCCGCCGAGCTGCCCGCGCGGATGCGCGCCAAGATCACCGAGGAACTGTGCCCGGTCGCGGGCCTA
>JAGQSZ010000445.1 GCA_020439285.1 Microthrixaceae bacterium | reverse complement strand
AACTCGGCTATACCAACATCGCTGATGCCTTTGTAGGAGCCCTGGGGTCCGATGTCGGTAGCCGTCACAGTCACGCGCAAGTACTTGAAAGTCCGCTTTGGGAACTTGATGGTTTGACCGGGACTCGTCTTGGATTCTGGCCCGAGTGCGACTCGGATCGGGCTTCCCTTGTCGAAGCTGAGTTCGACTTCTGAGATCCAACGGTTCTTGCCACCCTGGCCCTGCAGTATCTCGACGTGGTCCGTGGTCACCGAGGATTTTAGAGACGCGTCGAGGAACTCTCCTCGGGCATCAGCAAAGGCTGCGACTCGCCATGCTGTGGATTCGTCGCCGTCCATAGCGTTCACCGGACGATCACCGGCGGTGTAGGTGATGTCGTTTCCATAGGCTGAGGCGCCTACTTCGGCACCGCCGAGTTGTTCAGTGACCGTCATCGAGTCGTCGCCCGCGTCGGGGAACATCAACAGGCGATTGTCGGAGGGGTCCCACACCTTTGCTTCCTCGCCTACTTGTTCTGTGCGGCCGGTGTTCTCGCGAACGGTTCCCCAACGGCGAGCCTGGCGCCGGTTGGTGTCGGTGACGACTAGTTGAGCTCCATCGACAGAGGTCTGCGCCAATAGCGCCTTCTTGTCCTTGGCATAAGACGCTGAGTACAACACGGGGCGGTTCTCATCTAGTCGTCCGGCAGATGCAACAGAAACCAGACCGTCTCCGTCACCCGCCACGACCAAGGGTGCCTTGGACGAAACCGTCCGCAGGATCGGCTGCGAGTCAAGGATCGGGAAGATCGACACTGACGGCGGATCAGCTGCTGATAGAGGAACCGCGTACGTCCTCGAGTCGTCGATCGGCATCTGCGAGGAAGCTTCGTTTCGGGCATTGCTGCCGAACTCCTCTGGCGTGCCCAGCCCGTAGGCGGACATGAGTTGAGCCCAGGTTTCCCGGGGCCGTGGGGTGAGATAGCGCTCGTATTGAAGGTCGGCACGAAACACGATGTCGCCGATTCCCATCATCCGTGAAAGCGGCGCGAGCACATCTGGATCCGCTCGTCCGGCTTGGAACGGGGCATCAAGTGCGTTCAGGAGATTCGCCGACGGTGGAGTGCCATAGGGAATCAGTTCGCGTGCAACGAACTGTCGATCTGTGAGACCGGGTGTGATGGGATCAACGGTGTTGCCCCAGCGGTA
>JAGQSZ010000444.1 GCA_020439285.1 Microthrixaceae bacterium | reverse complement strand
CCGAGTCGCCCGCCTGGAGGACGAGGTCGCCGAACTCCGCAAGCGAGTGGATGGGTTAGCGCGCAGGAAGCGCTGAACAAAAAGACTTCCCCACAAAGGGGAAAAGCCCCGTTGCAGCGGGGCTCAACCGAAAAAATCAACTCTCACAGAAAGAATACCATGACCACCGAGTTCTACACCGTCGCCCCGCGCGGAAACGGCTACGACGGATACAGCATGTCGAACAACGCCCGCACCGCGTATGACGAGGGCGCGGTTCCGCTCTCCGGAATCACCTCCGAGTGGGTGAAGCGCCACGACATCGGCTGCACCGTCACCGAACTGAAGGCTCTCATCGGCAACTACCAGGTGACGAGCAGCGAGTACCACCACACCGGGAAGCATTTCAACCGCACCGACTTCTACCGTCCCGAAGACGTGCGGGAGCAGGTTGCCGAACTCACTCGTGAGGACATCGACGCGGCGAAGGCTGCTGTCAAGGCGCAGACCACGAAGGACTCCGAGGTGACAGTCCACAAGAACTGTCACGTGGAATGGCTCGAATGGTTCGGCACTCGCGCGCATCCGAAGGCTGAGCGGGAGACCGCCGAGGGCGCGACCGTTTCGGTGAAGGGGCAGACCGCGACCATCACGTTTGCTGACGGCAAGTCGATGACGAAGAGGTTGAGCACCAACGGATTCAGCTTCGAAACCGCGAAGGCACGCAAGGAACGTGAGGCGCTGGAACGGCAGCGTGTGCGTGAGGAGAAGGCGCGCTGGAACGACTTGAACAAGCGCTTCAAGGCTGCAGCCCGTGGCGCGAAGTTCGAGTCCACGCCGTACTTTGCCTGGCGTGATGACGCGAACCGCGACAGCGCCGCCGTCACCTGGACTCCCATCACACACGACCGCATCCTCGCGGAACTGAAGTCCTCCGGTGCGTTCTACGCCGAACGCGCCGTCGCGCGACTCGAAGAGGGCGAGCGTGAGGTCATCCGCATCGGACTCCACCTCGGAATCCGCAAGCGCGGCAACACCATCGACACGGAGGGAGTTCTGTGACCATGCAGATCACCGAATCCGAGAAGGACGCCCTCCCAGCGACATCAGAACGAACAACAAACTTCCCGCCGACACGCGGCGGGGCGAGAAACAAGGAGATCAACGACATGAAAGCCCTGGAGAAGGAAACGCTGTTCCGCGCCCACAT
>JAGQSZ010000443.1 GCA_020439285.1 Microthrixaceae bacterium | reverse complement strand
ACGAAGGGCATATTTTGACGGAATACCAGGACGCTCTGGACGATGCGCTACGCAGTCCGCGAGCGCTGCTCGGGCTGAGCGAGGACAACGTTCAGCAGTCGAACTTCGACCCTCCCCTAGATGATGCCGCCCTCACCGACGATGCCTTCCTGAAAGAGCTTCGGAAAGTCGGCAAGAAAGTGGACAAGTTCGTCCGCGCCTACGCTGAGAAGAACGCCAACGCGCTGAGGGGGATTCACGGCGAACAGGACTTCGACACGGCGGTGTCACAGGGTATTTCCATCCGTGACCGCCTCACCTATGTAGCGCGCCGCGCTCAGACCGACAACCTCATGGGAATGGAGATAGGCGGGTTCTGGCTAGATGACTCACTCGGGGACGTTCCCGATCACATCGACGCGCGATGGCACGACGACGCCGCTGGGCTGCCGTGGGAAGGACGTAGCCATGAGGACAGGATCGAAGCCGTGCGAGACACTTCCCGATTAGAGCGCGAGGATCTGTACCCGTGGGAACGTTCGATCTGGCGACAACGGAGGTACATCGTCCGCTATCCCCGACCTCGAACGATGTCAAACCGCGAATGGGAAACACGCACACTGCGTAAAGCTGCTGCGATCTACAACGCGGTGGTGAAAGACGACCTGGACGCGCGCCACAGCGCGATAACTGAGACCGCCGAGACCTACTTTGACTTCGACGCCCTTGTCTCACAACTGGGTGAGGTAACGAGCGAGCTGGTGCGTAAACACGCCGAACGGCTGGGGTGTCTCTGGTTCCCCCGCAACGACCAGCAACTCCAAGACCTGATAATCGCTGATGTCGATCCCGCTCTGGCACAGGCACGCGTTGATGCCGATGGCAACCCGCGTATGGAGCGTCTGGTCTCCGCACTGGGAATGAGCAACAAGTGGGCAGCGGAATGGACGCGCCGCGATGGCGAGAACGAACGCGCCGAACGCGCGGGCGAGCCACCGGACTACGACAACATTCCGTTGTGGGTGGACTAGCTGCTACGCCGCTTCGTCCCGCAGCGCCCTGTACAGCGTTGACCGTCCGACGCCCAGCGTCTTCGCCACATCGCCAACCCTGTGCCCAGCACTGACCAAGGTCTTCGCCTGGTCTAGCTGATCCCTGGTGACGGCAGCGGGTCGTCCGATCTTGGCACCACGGGCGCGGGCGGCTTCCAGTCCCGCCGA
>JAGQSZ010000442.1 GCA_020439285.1 Microthrixaceae bacterium | reverse complement strand
CACCGTCTCGCAGGCTATCCAGAATTGGCTGGACGGACAGCGCGGGGAGGCGAACACGAAGTCGGCGCGGGCATCGGCACTGGCTCCCATCGTGAAAGCACTCGGAACTCGCCGTGTCCAGACCATCACGAAGAAGGACGTTGAGGACACGCTGCGGGCGCTGATCGACGGTGACATTGATGGTGTCGAGAAGCGTTCGGTGACGTACACCAACACCACACGCTCGAAGTGGAGCACCGCGTGGAAGGACTTGGTGGCGCAAGGCGTCCTGCCCCGAAATGTCGTGGAACTCGTTCAGCCGTTCAAAGCCAACGACGCCGAGCCCGATGAAGAAACCACGGGCGGTGGGGACGCGATTGACGTACACCGCCGCCTTACCGATGACGAGATTAGGGCGCTGCTTGACGCCCACTCGCCCTTCGCAAGTCCGAAGAAGCCGCGCGCCGAACGGGTCAGGCTGCGCCGCGCGATCCTGATCGAGCTGGCGCTGCTGGGACTGCGCCGCGCTGAGTTGGCTGGGTTGCGGTGGTCGTCTATCGGAGACCTGGATGGTGACGCACCGATGCTGCGGGTTGAGTGGACTCGTGTCCCCGTGACGGGCGGAACCGAGGAGAAGAAGCGGGGCAAGACCTTGGCGGCGAAGCGGACGCTGCTGCTGCCTGCTGACACCGTTCAGGCGCTGCGGCGGCACCGTGACCTCCAGAAGGCGGACAAAGTGCGCTCAGGAACGAGCTGGAAGGGTGAGGACGACCTCTACGTGATCACCAAGGACAACGGCACTCCGCTGTCCCCGCGCTCACTGGACAAGGCGTGGCATGACGCGATGGCGGCAGCAAGGTTGTCCGGATATCGACTTCACGACATGAGGCACACCGCAGCGTCCAGGTTGCTGTCGGCAGGTGTCCCCCTGATGGACGTGGCTACCTGGCTGGGACACGCGGACGGCGGAGTGCTGGCGCTGCGGGTCTATGGACACACCGATCCCGCCGACCTGGGCAAGGCTGCTGCTGCTCTCGGACGCCCTCGACCTGCACGTTCCCCGCACCGTTCCGACTCCTGATGTGGGGAATTGTGGGGATTGACAGAATCGGGGCGGTTCCCGAATCTCTCGGAAACCGCCCCTGACCTGCGGTGACGGAGGGATTTGAACCCCCGGACGGGATTAACCGTCTCTCGCTTTCAAGGCGAGCGGATATCGCTGTACGCTGCGA
>JAGQSZ010000441.1 GCA_020439285.1 Microthrixaceae bacterium | reverse complement strand
GAGATGTCCCCGCCTTTTTGGTCCATGACCTGTTGACGTTCAGCTTCTCGCCCGTAACCGAGTACCTCATCGACACCGAACACGGAGTCCGAGATGTAATGCGCCAGGTCGCGTCGTTGCTCCAAGGCAACCCGGGTTGTGGCCATCGCCTTACGTGCACCGAAGTACGGGACGACCAGCAAGGACAGCGCCAAGCACACCGCTGCGATCGAGACGGGACCCCAACCAACGAGGACACCGGCCACGATGATCGCAGCAGGTCCGACCACATAGGCCGACACAACCGGAGCGAAGGTATGTGCATAGACCACCTCGATCCGGTCCACGTCTCGGGTCAAACTCGCGAGAATGTCACCCGATCGCGAGTGCGTGACTATCGCCGGTGCCTTTGGCCACAACTTGGAAAAGACATAGGTCCGCAGCAGTTCAAGTGCTTTGAACGCCACGTAGTGCCCGGTGAACTGTTCGAAGTAGAAGAACGCTGCCTTGGCGATCGCCAATACGACTAAGACGATGAACCAGCCCTGAGCTGGGCCGTTGTCGACGACCAAATGCATCACCGCTCCTGCAGCGGTGGCGAACAGTGCGATGTCGAGGCTGAGTCCGATGATCCTGCATCCGAGCGACACGAACAACGGTCCGTGGACGGGTCGGGTGATGCCCAAGAGCCAGCGCAGGAGGTTTCGCGTGTCGACGCTTTCGGACACAGTTTCGGTCCTGGTTTCAGACATGAGCCACCTCAACTGATTCGAGGCGTCCATCGGTGAGTTCGTGAACCCGGTCAGCGATACGCAACAGGGACCGACGATGCGTGATCATCAACACGGTCCTGTCTGTCGGCAGCGACGCAATCGCGTCGATGATCTTGGATTCCGACTCGATGTCGACCTGACTTGTCGGTTCATCGAGTAGCAGGACGCTCCGCCCAGACAGCAACGCCCGAGCCAATGAGATCCGCTGCGCCTGACCACCGGAGATGAGCGCGGCACCCTCACCGATATAGGTGTCGAGTCCGTGTGGCATTCGGGCGATCTCATCCGCTACCTGGGCGCTCTCCAAGGCGTCCCACAACTCGGCATCGGTTGCGTTCTCGCGTGCCATCCGGAGGTTGTCGGCGATTGTGCCGGTGAACATCCATGTGGACTGAGCAACGGTCGCGCTCAGCGAACGGGTGGTCTTTGCGTCGTCGGGGTCGATCACTGTGCCGGCAACGGCGATCATTCCCTGTTGAGGTGGGATCGACCCG
>JAGQSZ010000440.1 GCA_020439285.1 Microthrixaceae bacterium | reverse complement strand
TGAAACCGATTCTCTACGGTGAGGACGCCGAGCGGATAACCGAAGCCGTCCGCGCAGTGTGGACGCTGCACAACACCCCGACCGAACGGGAGGCTACCGCGACGACCGTCACCGACAACCTGGTGCGCGGCGGTTCCAAGGACGTGCGTGACTACCCGTTCTCTATCGTGAACATCACCCTCCCGCCAGAGTCCACGTCCAGCGGTGTTCGGTCAGACCCCAGCGGTGACCCGCGCGATTACCAGTACCGCTGGGAGGTGCGGAAGCATGAGCGGTGGCAGGCATATGGTCCGGGGAGATCGCTGCGGCGAAAAGTCCTGATTCAGGGGTACATCAAAGGTCCGGAGGACAAACCGCTCAAGCAGCGCATCGAGGTTGTCCACGGTGGGGATGTTGATCGTGTCCCGCCGCCGCAGCCTGAGCCTGATAACGAGTCCTGAACACCACCGCGCGGCGCGGCACCGTTAACGAGTCCTGAACCTCACCTGGCTCGTACCTTCGCAGCTACCAGCTTGCAGGCGACGAAGTACTCGGCGTCAGACAGAGACGCTATGCGGCTGATGATGGCGGCTATCTCCCTATGCGCGCCCTTAGGCAGCTCAATGCAGCTGAACACGTCATTCTTCACGCGTTTGTAGATGTCGCCCGAAAATAGATCGGTGGTCGCCTCTACGAAGGAAGGGATCTTCGCCGCAACATTCTTCGGTGACAGCTTCCCGATGTCCTTGTCCCCGAACAACTTCACGTACTCACGACGGATTTCGTGGTTGTCCAAGTTGGGGCTATATCCGTCATTCGGAACACTCGCTCTATGCGTGATTAGGGCGAACAGTCGATCAGCGGCGACCTCGGTGCTCTGCTTCACAGGTTTGTTGTCCGCGCCGACCTTGACTGCTCGGAAGCGGCGGTCACGCTCCCACTCACGCTGCGTCCGCTCGAACGGCAGCGTGAGAATTTCCCTCCAGCCCTCCACTACCTCAACGGGAACAGGCTCGGGTTCAGGTAGCGGCTCCCACGTTGCCACCAGTTCAGCAACGCGGTTGATCAGCTCAGCGTGTTGGTGACAGTGCTCTATTCGGATTGCGCGCATGCGGGGATCAGCCGAACCTCTAGCGTGTTCCAGCTCATCAGCGTTACTCGCAAGTAACCTGTCACGTTCGGCGTAAACAGCGTCGATGGCGCTCCCCATGTCGTGAGCGTACATCCGGGGAACAGCAGCGCTGCGCGGCACCGCTAACCAACCCTGAACACCTAC
>JAGQSZ010000439.1 GCA_020439285.1 Microthrixaceae bacterium | reverse complement strand
CCGAAGCATCCCGTGCTCGGCTGCTGGGTGAACGAGCCCGCGATGCCGGATGCACTACCCAATGAACGTCTCTACGGTGAAATGCTCGGCTGGGCTGAGTTCGGCTGATCCACTGATCGTTCCGGTACGTAGATCCGCGTGCTGTACCGAAACGCCGCGCACCGTGCCCAGCGCGGTCTCTGATCCTGTCCGGTGACCGCCGCCCAGGTAGTCGCTACCTGACTTGTACGCCTGTCCACGCAACATCGGCGTGTCCCTTCGTGATGGTGGGTAGCGTCCCGAGGCATGAGTGATGGGACGCCGCTGTATGTGGACGAATCTTGGATCACCGAAGCGGTCTTCCCCGCTCCGCCAACACCGCTGCGGGTATGGCAGTGGGCGACCTCTAGTGCCGCCCCTCCAGGTGTAACCGCGCGCAACCTGCCTGTGTTCGCGTTCCTGACGCAGCGGAAGAACGGCGCTGTGCGGGTTGTCCCGAGTGTCTTGGACATCTACGGGAACGTGCGCCCCGTCGAGCCCGGGCAGTCTTGGCGACATCTGACACTGGTTGTCCCCTATGAGGACGGCAATCTAAAGAAGGCGGAGGAGAAGATCTACGACACTTGGTTGGATACCCGCCCGAAGTTCGACCCGAACAAGATCGCAGAATCTGCGGGATAGTCTCTGACCCTGTCCGGTGGCACCGCCACCGCGCCAATATACAGAATATGAATATTCAAATTCTGTATATCCGCAGGTCAGTCGAGGAAAATATACGGAAAGTGAATATTCCCCGCCCACCTATGCCGCATCCTGGACGCCCTACTCAGTCCCCTGGACGAGCCCCGATGCCCGCCTAGGTCGGGCACACTCCTAGGCGTTCCCCTGGTTCCGAACGTAGTGAGGATCCTTGATATGGGGCATAGAGAAAGCCCCCGGGGAACTATCCCGGGGGCTTTCTGTGGAACAACCCCGCTACGGGGGAACAACACCCCGCGTTGGCGGGGAATACATCGCCCGTGCGTCCAGCTTGTCTGCCAGCGCAGAGTCAACCCCGCTTATGCGGGGAATACGCTTACGTTCCCGATGGTAGGAACGTAAGCGAGGTCAAACGTAAGTGCCACCTGGCTGGAGACCCTCGCCAGCGTTCTCCATCGCCTTCTTGGTGTCCTTCTCGATGCCTTGCCGCCCGGACACCACGCCGCGAAGCGTGGTTGCGTCTGATTCCATCCCCGTCGCCAGAGCGCCGATCTTCGTGCTGAATTTCGTCCCCAGACCTTCGAG
>JAGQSZ010000438.1 GCA_020439285.1 Microthrixaceae bacterium | reverse complement strand
CCGCAACAGGTGACCCCGTGGCACTCGACAAGGTTGGCGAGATCGATCTTCCCCCGGCGTCGCTCGTCACTGCCGCTGATCTGAGTCCCGACGGATCAGCGATCGCGGTTCGTGCCTACGGATCAGAGTTCCTCTTCGATCGGGATGTGAATGAGTCGATCATCGATGCACTGTCCGGTGAGCCGTGCACGGGCCCGATGATTGCCGAGGTTCAAGGCGAGGCGATCGCGTTCGCTGCCGACGGGCGGTCCTACATGACCATCCCTGAAGGTGCTGATCCCACTCTTCACCGGGTGCGTCGACGGAGATAGAGGGTCGCTACCAACTAGATCGGTCAACATATATGATAGCTAATAGTGATATCATATATGGGAGGCTGCCATGGCATCCATCATTGTTCGCGGACTTGATGAATCTGTGAAACGAGAGCTCGCCGCTCAAGCCGCACGCCACGGACGCTCAATGGAGGCCGAGGTTCGCGAAATCCTCACTCAGGCAACTAACCGTCCTCACATTGGACTGGCGCTCCTGCATGCTGCGCAAGAGTTGGGGGGAATTGATGATCTAGTCATTCCAGAACGAACAGATATCGCACGGACAGCAGAGTTTCAGTGATAGTCCTCGATACAAACGTGATCTCAGAGCTATTCAGAACCCGCCCTGACAGCAGGGTCGTTACGTGGATGGAGGAGGTCTCCGGCGAAGTTGCCATCACCGCTATAACGGTGGCTGAACTACTGGCCGGACTACGTAGGATGCCCGAGAGCGAGCGGAGGTCGACGCTGACCAGCACGATTCACACAGCTCTTGAGCCATACCTTCAAACCCAGGCAGTCTTGGCATTCGATGCAAGTGCGGCCAGCCACTACGCGGAGGTGCTTTTCATGCGCGAACACGCCGGCCGACCAATCAGTACAGCAGACGCTCAGATCGCATCTATCTGCAGAGCACAAGGCGCCATATGCGCTACTCGCAACATCAGGGACTTCGTCCATACCGGTACCGAGTTGGTGAATCCTTGGGATGCCTGAGCAGGCCGGGTAATCGTGGGCTCCCGACTACTCTTCGACACGTCCGTATCGTCTGATCATTGCGACATCAACAGGATGGGCATCGACGATCTCAAGGGGGGCGTGTGAGCCGAAAAGCCAAGGGCGTATACAAGAGCCGGATCGATACCAAGATTTCGTCGATTCTGTTAGGGCTACCCGATGTCATCCTTGACCGGTTGATCGGCGCGCCTGCGATCCACATTGATGGACGCACCCTGAACCGGCGGGTCCAGTTGC
>JAGQSZ010000437.1 GCA_020439285.1 Microthrixaceae bacterium | reverse complement strand
AAGCCCTACACGCTGCGGGGGTGCCGATCACCCACCTCGCCAAGAAGCTCGGGCTGACGCAAGCAGCCCTGAGCTTCAGGCTCATCGCCCGCCGCCGAGAGATGGTGTTAGGCGAGTCCCAGCACTCAGGGCAAGATGGAACCACCACCAAGGGGGAAGCAGTATGACCGTCCGTGAGCTGGCTGATTCGCCGATCACGTTCGACCACGATGGATTCAAGGGGATCGTGGCGGACGCCGCCGATGGGCGTCTGAACAAACTGAACGCGGACGTCACGTCCGCCGCCGACCTGGAGAAGGAACTCCAGGAGGTCGTGGACGAAGCTGCCGACGAGGTCGGGAAACTGGCAGCTGCGCAGAAGCGTTTCGATGACGCCGTGGCGGCGGAAGCCGACGCGGACGGTGCGGAGGCGCAGCGCGCGGCACAGAAGGAGATGCGGGCGGCGAAGACAGCTTTGGATGCAGCCAAAGCTGAGTACGACATCAAAGAGGCGGAGATCCTCGCCAAGCTCCTGGACATTCTCCAGCGCGCCGGACTGATCAGTGGCGAAACTGGAACCCCGCTTGACGACGACGGCGGGCGCGACGACCAGGATCCAACCAAGCCGAAGTCCGACAAGCCATCGTCGGACAGTCCCGGAGATAAGCCTTCATCCGACAACCCATCATCGGATGACCCATCGAGTCCTGGGCAGACGCAGCTCAGCGCCGACACCGCTACCCCGACGCAGCCGCAGGCGTATCCAAGCGTTACCCCACAACAGGCTCAGCAACAGCCACAGCCGTCAGCGGCGATGTCCCCTTCGGCGGGGATGCCCACCGCAGCGTCCCCGAGTGCATTCAACAGCCCTCGTCTCCGCAGCGACAAGGACAAGGACAAACCGAAGCCGGACACAGACCTCGGCGCAATGCCTGTCGCATCGCCAGTACCAGTCGCTGTTCCGCTTGATAGAGGCAGCAGCGTCAACGGCGGTTTGACTACTCGTGACATCTCCGGGAAGCCATCGACCAGCCTCAGCACCGCTGGGCAAGTCCCAGGTGCATCCAACGTCAACAACGCGCGCGGTATGGGCGGAAGCGGCGGCATGGTGGGCGGCGCGCCCATCGGAGGCGGCAACAAGACGGACACATCAGCCAAGAGGTCATCGAAGCGGTTCGACATCGAGTCGTTGTTCACGAAGGACGACGATGACCAGAGCGTGAACTCTGGGACGCTCTCAAAGGACATTCTCGCAGCGGCGGAGAAGGCGCGCGAGGACGAGAAAGAACGTATGTATCGCGCGATGCGGGACA
>JAGQSZ010000436.1 GCA_020439285.1 Microthrixaceae bacterium | reverse complement strand
GTAACAGATGGAAACACTATCGAGTTCTATGAGGCCGCCAATCATTTCGAGGCCCAGGGCGGACGTGATTCACTCGTCGAACTCAGCGGCGCGTTCCGTGTCGTCGCGGTCAGCTTGTTCAAGATAGCGAACGATCTGCGGTGGCTGTCATCTGGACCTTCCACCGGGCTCCGAGAGATCCATCTCCCGGAGTTGCAGCCGGGGTCGTCGATCATGCCGGGCAAGGTGAATCCCGTGATCCCCGAAGCTGTGCAACAGGTCGTGACACAGGTCATCGGCAATGACGCAGCCGTCGCGTTCGGTGGCGCTGCCGGTACATTGGAACTCAATGTGATGATGCCAGTCATGGCAGCAAACATTCTCGATTCGATCGGGTTGATCGCATCGGTGTCCGATCTGTTCGCTTCACGTTGCATCGATGGAATCACGGCCAATGAAGCTGTTCTGGCACGGTACGCGGAGTCCTCACCGTCCCTGGTCACCTCGCTGGTCCCGTTGATCGGGTATGAAGCAGCAGCGAAGGCCGCCCATGAGGCGGTCTCCACATCTAGGACAATTCGCGAAGTGGTCAGGGAAACCGGTCTGGTAACCGAGGCCCAACTACAAGAAGCACTGGATCCGCTCCCGTTGACCCGCGGCGGAATACGAAGCTGAGTAGGCCAGCGAGCTCCTGGCTCAGTCGGTGCTGAGCAGAGCGAAGAGTTCCATCTTGCGATCTTCGAACTCCTCGAAGGAGATCTGCTCGTCCTCGAACTGACGGTGGAGCTCTGCGACCATTTCAAGCAACTGATCCGGTGGAATCTCGTCGCCCTCTTTCATCTCGGACAGACGCTCAAGGGACTCGGCCCCTGTGTTGTCATCCTCGTCGATTTTCTCGAACCGCTTTTCACGCTTTGCGGCTGCTCGTGCCTTCTTGGCCCGATCTCTTTGCAATTTGTCGAAACTCGTACGACTCGCACCCACTTCGGATCCTCCTCTTTCGCTATCGACTACATCTACTTGTGACGGACGGACCCAATCTGAAATGGATCTCCGGCCCACACGCTGTTCATCTCGGCCTGGCTTGAAGAACTGTCCCCTGAGACCTTGGAGCCTCGGGTATCACTCTGGCAAATCACAAACACTGGCCAAACGAACGTGGCTCAGCTTTCAACGATACCCCACCTCCCCCATCTCGCGAGGTGCGCTCCTGTGAAGTCAGCGCGTCAGCATGGGCGAAATCAGTCACACAAGGCTTGGAAATTGGCGCAATTTGGGGCCCAACAGTGGTGCTGTGGCTAATCAACTGCTCGTACCGCCACCAAT
>JAGQSZ010000042.1 GCA_020439285.1 Microthrixaceae bacterium | reverse complement strand
CGGTGCGCAATTCGACCGGGACGCGAGCGGAGAGTTCGACCTTGCCAGGGAAGGCGGACATTCGGTTGCCAGGGTCGTCCACGCCGGAGGTGCAGCGACGGGAGCCGAGATCGAGCGGGCGCTGGTAGAAGCAGTTCGCCATAGCGATATCTCCACCTATGAGGACTACTTCGCGACTGACCTGATCGTTGAGAATGGGCGGTGCGTGGGGGTCAAGGCGTTGGATCCAGCCGGTGCTGCTGTCGAGATGCGCGCACGTCAGATCATCTTGGCTACTGGCGGAGCTGGGCAGTTGTATTCAGTTACGACCAACCCTCCGGTGGCCACGGGTGATGGTGTCGCCATGGCGTTGCGGGCCGGTGTTGCCACTGCCGATCTGGAGTTCTTCCAGTTCCACCCGACAGCGCTTCACCACCCGGCGATGCCCAGACCGTTGCTGTCGGAAGCGCTCAGAGGTGATGGAGCCAAGCTGCGTGATTCGAAGGGCAAGCGGTTCATAGATGAACTGCTCCCTCGTGACATCGTGTCCCGGGCGATTCACGCGAAGCTGCTTGAAGAAGGTCGCGAGAGCGTGTGGCTCGACGCCACCGAGATCCACGATTTCAACGAGCGATTCCCGACTATTGCCGGTGTGCTCGCCGAGGTGGGCCTAGATCCACTCAAGGACTGGTTGCCGGTGTCGCCTGCAGCGCACCATCAGTGCGGCGGGATAGTCACCGATCTGAATGGGGCTACTTCACTTCCGGGGCTGTGGGCAGCGGGGGAGACGAGTTGCACCGGAGTGCATGGGGCGAATCGGCTCGCGTCCAACTCGCTGCTCGAAGGAATGGTCTTCGGACCCCGAGCAGTGGACGCCATTGCAGATGGAGTCGATGGAACGACCCCGACCGGCGTGATGAAGGATCTGCTGTCCAGCGATGCGCCATGGCTGAAGGTCGACCCGATTCTCGCACCGGTCGTCGAGTCCCCGTCGATGGCGGTGCCCAGCACAGATGCGGCAGCAGGTGACACGGCAGCGATGCTCATTGAGTTGCAATCTGACATGTTCAAGTGGGCCGGGGTCGAGCGTTCTGCTGAGTCTCTGGCAAGCGCTGCCGAAGCCGTGACCCGAACCGCGGTACGACTCGGAAACCCGGAACAGCTGACGAGATCCGAACTCGAGCTCCGCAACCTGTGTCAGGTCGGATGGGTGTTGCTCGCCTCTGCCAGCGCCCGCCACGAGAGTCGCGGAACGCACTCACGATCCGATTTCCCGGACCGAGACGCTGCCTTCGCCCACCGTTTCTTCGTCTGACGCCCAAGCGCTCTGTTCCACACAGCCGCCAAAGCGTGCAAAGCTCGTCCGGTGGAAATTTCGAAGTCCGACTCCGCTTGGTTGCACCCGCCGGTCAACGTCGTCCGTGAAGCTGTTGCCCGCGCCCTCGCAGAAGACCTGTCACCTATTGGCGACCTGACCTCGTCGTTGGTTCCGCCAGTCCTCGCAGAAGCGCGAATCGTGTCGCGTGAGCCGGGCAGGCTTGCCGGAACGATGTGCGTCAACGAGACCTTCGCTGCTGTTGACCCTGACGTCGTCGTGTCGTGGTCAGTGGATGAGGGAGCAGCCATCTCAGCTGGCGAGGTACTAGGAATCGTCCGTGGGCCACTTCCGTCGATCCTGACCGCAGAGCGGACAGCGCTCAACTTCTTGGGTCACCTGTCGGGGATCGCCACGCTCACCAACAACTACGTGACAGCTGCAGCTGCGAGTGGCGGCAAGGCCAGAGTCTGGGACACCCGCAAGACGATCCCGGGTCTGCGTTCACTTGCCAAGGCGGCAGTGCGTGCCGGTGGGGGACGTAACCATCGCGGGAACCTCTCGGAGTGGATCCTGGTCAAGGACAACCATCTGGTCGGTATTGGTATCGCTCAGGCCATAGCGACCTCACGCGACCGTTGGCCGGGACGAACCGTTCAAGTCGAGTGCGACACTTTCGACCAGTGCGTCGAGGCACTCGAGGCCGGAGCGGACGCGGTCCTGTTGGACAACATGGCGCCAGAAGAGGTCGAGGCGTGCGTGTCGGCGGCCGAAGTGCGCCAAGGTGGGCAGACCCGCCGCACCCTCTTGGAGGTCTCGGGCGGGGTCAATCTGGAGACGATCGGAGCGTACGCAGCGACCGGGGTCGACATGATTTCGGTCGGGGCACTCACGAATTCTGCTCGAGTAATCGATATCGGATTCGATCTCGGCTGAGCCGTCGGCCATCATTGATCTGACTCGGAGCGGCGTTCCACCGGTAACGGGGAGCGACCTGCACAACCGAAATACGAGCGATCCCGATCAACTGGATCACGAACCGCGGAGGACGCCTGTGCTGCTGGTCATCGATGTCGGCAACACCCAAACGGTGGTTGGTCTCTATGAAGCTGGCGGCCAGGGCAGAGAACTGGTCGATCACTGGCGTCTGGCGACCCGATCGGACGCAACCAGCGACGAGCTCGCCATCACCCTCGGGCACTTGTTGGCAACAGTCGACATGGACATGGCGTCTGACATCACCGGTGTGGCCATCTCATCTGGCGTGCCGGCGCTGACCTTCGAACTCAGGGCCATGTGCGAGCGCTACCTGGAGATCGACCCCGTGATACTCGGCACCGGGGTCAAGACCGGAATGCCGGTGCTCTACGACAACCCCCGGGAAGTCGGAGCGGACCGCATAGCCAATGCCGTGGGCGCGTTCGATCTATACGGCGGGCCGACGATCGTCGTCGACTTCGGAACCGCCACCACCTTCGACGTCATATCGGCATCGGGTGAGTACATGGGCGGAGCGATCTTCCCCGGTATCGAAATCTCGATGGACGCACTTTTCGGCCGGGCCGCTGCACTTCGGCGGGTCGAACTCAGCGAACCTCGCAGCGTCATAGGCAAGACCACGGCGGAGTCCGTCCAATCCGGAGCCATCTACGGTTATTCGGCGATGGTGGACGGAATGTGCGAACGAATCCAGGAAGAACTCGGCGACGCCACAGTCATCTCGACGGGAGGTCTGGCGTCGCTCATCGGCCCGAACACCGAATCCGTCGAGCAGGAAGAACCATGGCTGACCCTGCACGGGCTGCGACTCATCTGGGAGAAGAACCGGCGTGACTGACCAAGAGCCCGAACAGACCACAATCTCACCCGATGTCCTGCGAGTCGGGGGATTCGAGCAGCCCTTCACCTACGAGGTGAGCGATCACGCCGACGAACTCGCCGAGCGGTTCGCCGATCTTGAGCCGGGAACCGAGACCGGTCAGCAGGTGAGCATCGCCGGCCGACTGATGCTGCGACGCGTGCAGGGCAAGTTGGCGTTCGGAACCTTGGCGGACTCAACGGGTCGAATCCAACTCTTTGCGCCGTCAAAGACAACTCCGGCGTTCGAAGAATTCTGCGAACTGAACATCGGCGACTGGGTCGGCGTGTCCGGCGAAGTGATGACGACACGTCGCGGAGAGCTCTCGGTGCGTGTCGATCACTGGACCCTGCTTGTGCCGACTCGGCGCTCGTTCCCGGATAAGTGGCACGGCATCAGCGATCCCGACACCCGTTACCGTCAGCGTTACGTCGACCTGTGGGTGACCGACGGTGCCCGTAAGGCGTTCCAGACGCGATCGAAGATGCTCTCGTTGTTGCGACGGTTCCTCGAGGACCGTGGATATATCGAGGTCGAGACACCGATTTTCCACCCTGTCGCCGGTGGTGCACTCGCAAGACCATTCGTAACGCACCACAACGCGCTCGACATGGACATGTTCCTTCGGATCGCGCCGGAGCTGTACCTGAAGCGGCTGATCGTCAGTGGTTTCGAGAAGGTGTTCGAGATCGGCCGGGTGTTCCGCAACGAAGGTATTTCGACTCGTCACAATCCAGAGTTCACGATGATGGAGTGCTACGAGGCGTACTCGGACTACAACGCCTACATGGAGATGACCGAGGAACTGGTCGCGTATCTGGCTCAGGAGCTCTGCGGATCGACGACCATCACATATGACGGTCGGGAAGTCGACCTCTCCACACCGTGGCGACGGGCGCCGGTGTCGGAACTCACGTCAGAGACGATCGGTGAGGACATCAGCATCGAGACTCCGATCGAGCGTCTGCGGGAGATCTGTGACCAGTTCGAGGTCCCGTGGAAGGACTCCTATGGGCCGGGGAAGTTGCTCCTCGAGATCTACGAAAAGACCACCGAGGGCAACCTGTGGGATCCGGTCTTCGTGACCGACTACCCGGCCGAGGTTTCGCCGCTGTCCCGGGAGCACCGCGACAAGCCGGGACTCGTGGAGCGGTTCGAGGCGATCGTCGTTGGGCGTGAACTCTGCAACGGGTTCACCGAGTTGACCGATCCGGACGAGCAACGCCGCCGGTTCTTCGCACAGGTGGAACAAAAAGAAGCCGGTGACGATGAGGCCATGGACGTCGACTACGACTACCTGCGCGCACTCGAGTTCGGGCTGCCACCAACGGTTGGGCTCGGCATCGGAATGGACCGTTTGGCGATGCTGTTGACCGACCGGGCGACGATCAGAGACGTCGTGTTGTTCCCGACGTTGCGCCCCGAAGTGTTCAGCGCCGCTGACATGCAGCGGGACTGATGCCCGCCGGACCTGTTGCCGATTCGGACGCTGAGTCGGGACTCGAGTCGACACCCGAGTCGACCGTCGGGCTGGTTATCGAGGGTGTCGAAAAGGCGTTTCCGGGTTACGGGCAGGTTCTAGACGGCGTTGACCTTCACGTCGCTGCCGGAACTTCACTAGCGGTGCTAGGCCCGAGCGGCTGCGGCAAGACGACGCTGTTGCGCATCATTGCGGGGCTCGATGTCCCGGACCGCGGTTCGGTCCGTTTGGGTACCCGTGTGCTCTCGGGACAGGGCGCGTGGGTCGAGCCTGAGCGGCGCAACATCGGGATGGTGTTCCAAGACTGGGCACTGTTCGAACACCTCAACGTGTCCCGCAACGTCGGGTTCGGTCTTCCCAGGTCGGAACGCCGGTCATCCACACGGATCGATGAAGGCTTGGAACTCGTTGGGCTCAGCGACTTCGCCGAACGCTCAACCACAACGCTGTCGGGCGGTCAACGTCAACGGGTCGCGCTAGCGCGAGCGCTCGCACCCCGCCCAGAGGTGCTGTTGCTCGATGAACCGTTCTCGAACCTTGACGCGGCACTGCGAGCGTCAGTCAGGGGAGAGGTGCGACGGATCCTTCGTGAATTGTCGGTCACCTCGGTGTTCGTGACTCACGATCAAGAAGAGGCGTTCCTGTTGGGTGACCGGGTAGCGGTCATGAACGAAGGCAAGGTCGTCCAATTCGGCACCCCCATCGAGATATATGAGCGACCGGTGAACAAGTGGCTCGCCACCTTCGTCGGCGACGCGACCTTCGTTGAGGCGATGGCCTCAGACGGATCCGCCCGAACCTCATTTGGCGAGGTGCGATTGGATCCGTCGATCTCTGGTGAAGTCGAACTGCTCATCCGCCCCGAACGGGTCGGCCTAATGGCCAGCACAAGCGGTGTCACCGGCACCGTTACAGAGGTCGAGTACCTCGGACACAGCACCCGTTACGCCCTGGAAGTCGATGGACAGTTGCTGGTGGCTCGTCAGTCATCGAGCCCGCAATATGAGGTCGGCCAAAGTGTTGGGATCGACCTGGGCGACGGAGAATTCTGGGGATTCCCCCGCTAGTAAGCCGCCGGTCCGTCACCGGAAGGGTCGGTTGCATCGGCCTCGTCGGCCTCAGCGGCTACATCGTCGGCATCCGCAATGGAGTCGTACCCGAGTTCGCGCAGCAAATCATTGAGCCGTGTTTCTAGAACTCCGACGCGGTCCTTGAGCCGTTCGATCTCATCGCGAGTGCTGCCAGATGTGGAACCCGCCGAACCATGTGATCCCGAAGCCGAGCCGGCAGCCGGAGAGGATGAACGTTCCGCAGCGTTCGCTTCGAGTAACTGGATCCAACGCTCACCCTTTTGGCCGAGTTGTCGTTCCGCTCGGCTGGTCATTGGTGTGGAGCGTGCAGCGAGGTCACGCAGAACCGACTCGACGTCCTCAGTAGAAGCGAACGGATGAAGCCGGTCGCTGCGGGTCTTCAACTCGGCCGCAGTCTGAGCACCGCGCAACAACAACAGCGCTAGTACCGCCCGGTCGGCTTCATCGAGATCGTGAACCTCGTCTATGACCTGGCGGTACTTGGTGGCCCGTTCACCATGCGATGGGTGAACGATTCGAACCAGCTTCTTTGCCTTGAGCGCCTGGATCGTCGTTTCCACCAGGTTCTCGTTGTAATCAACCACCGGGAACCGGCTGGTGGTCTGATTACACGCGTTGGTGAGCGCCTTGAGCGTCATCGGATAGGTATCAGGAGTCGCGAGTTGTTTCTCCAACAAGCATCCGAGCACCCGCGCCTGAGGCGCAGTCAATAGCGACGTGTCGAAGGCTTCTGACTCTGGCTGGGTCTGGTGTGGATCCAATTTCAACTCCCGGGAGAACTTGAACCCGTAACCATATTCGTGGTCACCCGAGACGTAGAGTCGTTTCTCGGTCCCGGAGGTCCCATGAGAATCCGTCGATACGAGCCACGTGACCTTGAACGGGTCTATGAGATCTGTCGGCGAACAGGCGCGGCAGGTGGTGACGCCACCTCACTGGTCGATGACGAGCACTTGTTTGGTGAGATCTGGGCCGCGCCCTATGTGACCTTGGAACCCGAGCATTGCTTCGTCGTAACCAGTGACGATGGGATCGCCCAGGGGTACATCCTTGGAGTTCGGGACGCCGTCGACTTCGAAGATCGTTGCGAGGAACTCTGGTGGCCGCCTCTTCGGGACCGCTACCCGAAGGATCCTGACGGCGGAACTCTCAAGGACCTGTTGATCGCCTTGATCCATGATCGACCAGAGCCCCGTTTGGATCTGCATGACCGGTACCCATCCGAACTCCACATCGATCTGTTACCCGTTGCCCAAGGGAAGGGCCACGGTGCGGCGTTGATGGACCGACTCTTCACAAGTCTCCGAGAGGCCGGTTCGGTGGGTGTCCACCTGGGTGTGTCCGTGGAGAACACCCGAGCCGTAGCGTTCTACCGGCATCTCGGGTTCGGCGAGTTCGACTGCGACGGCATCACCCGCACCTTCGTCATGGACCTGTGACACGACCGGTGTCGGCACCGAAACGTCGCGGTAGGTTGGCACACATGGACCAGGTCGACCCGGGCGTCAGTTTCTCATCCATTGACGATCACCCGTGGGTGGAGGTGAAGGCGCAGTCGCATAGCGGTAAGCGGGTCTCGGTGTGGGAGAAGTTCCTCGAGTGGACCCCTGAGCGGATGGTCATCTACGCCCGTTACGACCCGGGTGTGGTGGTCGAAGCACACGGCCATGCCTCGGACCACTACGTCTTTGTGATCTCAGGCGAAGTCACCATCGGGGACCAGATATGCGGACCGGGAACCCACGTGAGTCTTCCGGTGGGGGCGAGTTTCGGGCCGTTGATCGCTGGACCCGAGGGCGCCACGATGTACGAAATCATGTGCGGTGATCCCCGGGCAGTACCCGCTGACAGGGAAGGGTTCGAGCGGTTGTGTGCCGAACGGGGAATCGAGCCGCTGCCTAACCCGCCGGTGGAATGGCCGACATGGTTGGGTTCGCGCACCGATGGCGACCCCGGAGCAAGTCAGGCCTGAGACGACGGCGACTGGCGCCAGTCGTAACCAACCCCAGACGCGAGTCAGCGCCGGCAAGTGACCGTGGGGAGCCACTTGCCGGCGCTGCGTATTCAGCAACCGTGTTGCGTATGGAGTTGCTTATGGAGCATCGGCAAATCGCAGGTATGGCTTGACTTCTTCCACGTTGGAGAACTTGGCCTTCGCATCTTCGGTCGACATCGCGGGTGACACGATGACGCGATCGCCGGGGCGCCAATCAGCCGGAGTGGCGATCGGGTTGGCGTCGGTTGCCTGCAGGGCGTCAACCACTCGCACGATCTCGTCGAAGTTGCGTCCCACCGACTTGGGGTAGGTCAGGATGAGGCGGATCTTGTTGTCGGTGTCGATGATGAACACCGAGCGGACCGTGGATGTGTCACCGGCGCCAGGGTGGATCATGTCGTAGAGCTCCGCGACGGTGTGATCCGGATCGGCGATGATCGGGAAGTTGAGTTCGGTTCCACCGACCTCGCCGATGTCTGGTGCCCAGCCCTTGTGGTCCTCGATCGGATCGATCGAAATGGCGATCGGCTTCGCACCACGCTTAGCGAATTCCGAGTTGAGCGCAGCGGTGCGTCCGAGTTCGGTGGTGCATACCGGGGTGAAGTCCGCCGGGTGACTGAAGAAGACTGCCCAAGAGCCTTTCTTCCAGTCGTGGAAGTCGATCTCGCCTTCGGTGGTCACGGCGGTGAAGTTCGGGGCTTCGTCGCCCAAGCGCAGATGAGCCATTTTTCTCCTCTTTTGTGGATTGAACTATGTGAGTCGACCGTATCAGTCGGTAGGCGACGCGTGTTCCCGGGCGAGTTCATTTGCAGAGCTCACTCAGAACCGCTTGGTCTATTGACGGCTCATTGCCCGGGGGTCAAGGGCGAGGGAGGAATCGTCGCAATGGGATGCGTGAGTCGGTTTCTCGTGATCATTTCGACTCTTGCAATAGTCGCGGGTTGCACTGTCCCCAAAGACAAGACCCCGGATCCGAATCCAGAACCGGATCCGGACGCGTTGGTCGTGGTGGACGTCGATGGGGCCCCGATCGCTGGCGCATCGGTGGTGGTTGCTGATTGGACCGGCTTTGCTGTCTCACTCGTTTCATCTGACGACGGAACAGTTCAGCTCCCGGTTGGGGAGCGACTGGTGATGATGACCGTCGACGCTCCGGACATGCTCGCCGTTACTCGTCAGCCTCTTAAGGGGCCGGTGACCCTATTGGACGATTCGGACCGGGATGACTCCGACGGTGACGGCGTATCCAATGGAGAAGAAGCCGAACTAGGAACGGATCCTGAGGTGGCCGACACTGATTCCGATGGGATCAATGACGGCGACGAAGCCAAGGTGATCGAAGGGTTCGCACCGGTTGCCCTGGGAGCCAACCCTTTGCGGCGCGACATGTTCGTGGAGTTGGACTGGTGGAGCGAATTCGGTGATAGCGGCCGCTTCGGTAGCGGTGCGCAGGACCTCCTGAATGCGACGTTCAGAGATTCATCACTCAAGAATCCCGATGGAACCTTCGGCATCGAGGTCCATGTGGATGCCGGCGAGTTCGGTGGTGGAACGGCAGTTGAGGTCGATGAGTGGTGTGATTACAGCGAGCCCAACCCGCTGAGATTCGATGTCGCCCCAGAGCGGCGTTCGCTGTTCTTCCACGTAACGATGGTCCCGCTGCGAGAGCAGTGTGGACACAGGGGGATCGCTTACGCCACCCGCAGCGTCATGGTCGATCCGATTGTTCAACAAGATGCTGGAGTAAGGGACCTTTTCTGGGCGGGAGTCGTGGCCCACGAACTGGGACACACCCTCGGGCTCTCCCACGGTGGCGACGAGGAAGTCAACTGCAAGCCGAACTACCCCAGCCTCATGAACTACGACTACCTCCCGATGATCCTCATGGGTTCGGTGAGCTTCTCGCGAGGGACCCAACCGCCGATCGACGAGAACGCGATAGTGGAATCCCAACCCTTCTTGGTCTACCCCGGTTACGACTTCAACAAGGACGGAAAGATCAGTTCGACTCCGTACGCGATGGATCTGAATGACGGGACGTGGATGGATCCAGCGCTTGCCGAGATGTTGTATTCGGTGGCTGGTCGGGACGTGGAAGAAGCCTGTAGCTCCTCAGGTGACCTGACCGTGCTGACCGATCACGATGATTGGCCACGGATCGACCGAGGACTGCCGGCAGCGGTTGGACTTCCTTTAGGTGAAGGCAACTGGTCGCCGTGGATAGGGCCGCTGGATGAGCCAGTGAGAGAATGAGTGCTCGGGCACCAACAGTTTGCATACAAGGAGACGATTCGATGGCCGTTGACGAAGCAATGAATGACTCGATCAAGAACGTGCACAAGGAACTGCGTGAGGTGTTCGCGAGTGGTCGCACCGTGGGTGGCGACTGGCGTGAGAGTCAGCTTCGAGGCCTGCTCGACCTGCTTTACGAAAACGAATCGGAACTCACCGCGGCGATGGCCGCTGATCTCGGCAAACCACCGTTCGAGGGTTGGGTGACCGATCTGTTGACAACCCGTGACGACGCCCGCGACGCGCTCGCCCATTTCAGGTCGTGGATGAAACCGACCAAGTACAAGGTCCCTGTGATGGCCACACCCGGCAAGGCGTGGACTGAGCCCCAACCCTTGGGGACGGTGCTCATCATCTCGCCGTGGAACTATCCGATCCAGCTTCTGCTGGTTCCCCTTGTCGGGGCGGTCGCGGCCGGCAACACGGTCTTGTTGAAGCCCTCGGAACTGGCACCAGCAACTTCGGCGATACTCGCGAAGTTGGTCCCCAAGTACATGGACGGCGACGCGATCAGGGTTATCGAAGGCGGAGTGGAGACAACCACCGAGTTGTTGAACCTTCCGTGGGACCACGTGTTCTTCACCGGCAGTACCCGAGTCGGGCGAATCGTGATGGAAGCGGCGGCGAAGCACCTGAGTCCGGTGACGTTGGAACTCGGCGGAAAGAGCCCCACGATCATTGCCGCCGATGCGAACCTTCCAATTGCCGCACGCAGAGTCGCTTGGGCCAAGTACCTCAACGCGGGCCAGACCTGTGTAGCTCCGGACTATGTACTGGTCGACAAGTCAGTGGCCGATGAGTTCACCGACCTTGTGGTTGAAGAACTCATCCACAGTCGGGACAAGGCACCCGCCACCTCGATCGTCAACGCGTCGCATGTACGTCGGCTCGAGGGGTTGCTCGATGACCACGGCGGGCACGAGCTCCTTCCGCGCAAGTCGGATCCCACGAGTCGGTCGTTCGCCCCGGTGGTGGTTGCGGAACCAGACCCAGGGTCAGCGTTGATGGAAGAGGAGATCTTCGGGCCGATCCTTCCGATAATCAAGGTCAATTCGATCGACGACGCGATCGAATTCGTCAACGACAGACCACGGCCGCTCGCTCTGTATGTGTTCACCGAATCCCCCGAAACCGAACGGCGTGTACTGGACCGCACTACCTCTGGATCAGTTTGCGTGAACCACTTGATGTTCCAGGTCGCGACCTCGATGCCGTTCGGTGGAGTCGGGCCAAGCGGAATGGGCGCGTACCACGGCAAGAGCGGTTTCGATACCTTCAGCCACACCAAGTCGGTGCTGCGGAGGCCCACCAAGGGCGACCTCAAGGCCACCTACCCGCCGTATCCGAAAGTGACCCAGCGGATCATCCGCAAGGTCACCCGCTGGCCCAACAAATAGCCGGTACAGCGCCGATTCTTGGGACCGGCATTGAGGTCGCACGGCTAGCGTCGGCGATGCGTGACTGATTCCAACGGGACCGAAACGATCGAAGTCGATTCGATCGATCTCACAGACCTGAGTCGCTTCGCGCACGGCTTCCCGTATGAGACCTTCGAGGTGCTCCGTCGAGAGGCCCCGGTGTGGTTCCACCATCCAACCGAGCACACCCCTGACGACGAGGGATTCTGGGTCGTGTCGAAACACTCTGACTGCGTTGCTGTGGCAGCTGATTCCTCGACCTTTAGTTCCCATACGGGTCCGGGACGCGACGGTGCCGGCGGCACGCTGATAGAGGACCTTCCCGGAGGGTTTGCCGCTGGCGTGTTGCTCAACATGATCGACGACCCCCACCACAGCGACATTCGCCGAACACTCACACCGTCGTTGTCCAAGCGGGCGCTCAACCAACTCGAAGACGACCTGCACGCCCGAACTACACACATCGTGGATGCCGTGGCGGCTGCGGGGACATGTGATCTGGTGTCAGATGTCGCGGTCGAGTTGCCGCTCCAGGCCATCGCACACCTTCTTGGTGTGCCCCAACAGGACCGTCACAACCTGTTCGGTTGGGCTACAGCGACCCTCGACTATCAGGATCGAGAACTTGGTGAGGCAACCTCTCGTATGGCCGAGGCGTCAGCCGCCATGTTCGCCTATGGCACCGAGTTGGTGGAGTCGAAACGTATCAACGGACCCGCCCATGCCTTCGACATGCTCGCAGCCGCGGTCGCGAGCAAAGAGCCTCAGTTGACCGAACTCGAGTTGCAGATGCTGTTCAACCTGTTGGTTGCAGCAGGCAGCGAAACGACGCGCAACTCGATCACGCTCGGGCTCTTGGCACTCGCAGCTGAACCCTTGCAATGGCAACGATTGCAACAGGACCGCTCTCTGGTCCCCGCGGCGGTGGAGGAAGTCCTTCGGTTCGCGTCGACGACCCCATATAACCGCCGCACCGCGACAGTGGATATCGAACTCGGCGGCCAGTGGATCAAAGCGGGGGAGAAGGTCACTCTTTGGTGGGCGTCGGCCAATCGTGACGAAGATGTCTTCGCTGACGCCAACCGGTTCATCGTCGACCGAACACCGAATCCACATCTGGCTTTTGGCCACGGCACGCACTTCTGTCTCGGGTCCAATCTGGCGCGGTCGGAGATCAGGTTGATTTTGGAAGCGTTCCTGGATCGTTTCGATGGCCTCGAACTGACTGAACCGCTGCGATGGACACGCAGTAACAAACACACCGGCGTGTCACGAGCGGCGGTGAGATTGTTTCCACGTCAATCTTTGAACTCCTAGACCATTGTCAGGAGTCGTGGAAGCATTGGCCGATGGCGCCACAGGATTCTGCTGATCATTCCCGTTGGGTGATTTCATTTGTCGAGGTAGGTATCGACGATGTCCCCACCGTCGGGGGAAAGAACGCATCTCTCGGTGAGATGATCCGAACCCTTGACGCAGTCGGTGTGAACGTGCCGGGCGGATTCGCTGTGTCGGCAGCGGCCTACAGGGATGTGGTAGATCGCAATGGTCTACGCGACGCAATAGCCGGGAGTCCTGGATCCTCGACCGCGTCCTACGGAGCAGCAGTCAGAGAGGCGTTCCGAAGTGCTCACATCGGCGATGAACTCGCTGCAGCGATAGCCGCTGGCTACCGCACGCTTTGTGAGACCGCGGGTGATCCGGCCCTGCCGGTAGCGGTCAGGTCATCAGCTACAGCCGAGGACCTCCCCGAAGCGAGCTTCGCCGGTCAACAAGAGAGCTTCCTGCATGTCGTTGGCGAGGACGCCGTTGTCGAGGCGTACCACCGCTGTCTGGTCTCGTTGTTCTCGGACCGGGCGATCGTCTACCGCGAGGAACAGGGCTTCGATCACCTATCGGTGGCTCTGTCAGTGGGGATTCAGCAACTGGTGCGTTCGGAGTCATCGGGCGTGATGTTCACGATCGACCCTGAGTCCGGTTTCCGTGGCGTCATCCTGATCGACGCGGCGTGGGGGTTCGGTGAAGCGGTCGTCAAGGGCGAAGTGGACGGTGACCGCTATCAGGTGCACAAGGAGTTGCTGAAGGACCCGGAGCTGACTCCGGTGATCTCGCGTGCCCGCGGCCGCAAGCAGGTGAAAGTCGTTGTCGATTCCGACCGCACCGGGGTCGAAACCGTGGAGACGAGCGCCGCTGAACAGACGGCCTTCGTGTTGACTCCCGACGAGATCATCGACCTTGCCCGGTGGGCGGTCCGCATCGAGGACCACTACCAGCGTCCGATGGACATCGAATGGGCGAAAGACTCCGTAAACGGTCAGCTCTACATCGTCCAAGCGCGACCCGAGACCGTGCAGGTCCACCGATCGGCGACCACGATGACCCGGTACCGGATCGAAGGGCATGGCCGTGTTATCACCGAAGGGCTCGCGGTTGGCGATGCGGTAGCGGTTGGACCGGTATGTCTGTTGTCTTCGGCGGAGGAGGGGGACCGGTTCCCCGACGGCGGGATTCTTGTAGCGCGAACTACTGATCCGGACTGGGTGCCGGTGCTGCGACGAGCCGGTGCGGTCGTGACCGATCGTGGCGGGCGTACATCACACGCAGCAATCGTCAGTCGTGAACTCGGTGTCCCAGCCATCGTGGGAACCGGTTCAGCGACGTCGATACTGCGGGAAGGCTCGGTGGTGACGGTCTCGTGCGCGGAGGGTCAAACCGGGTACGTGTATGAAGGGCCGAGCGAGGTCCGAACCGAGGAACTCGACTTGGGTGAGGTTCCCCAGACCCGAACCAAGGTGATGCTCAATCTGGCCAATCCCGATGCCGTGATGCAGTGGTGGCGACTACCGGCAGACGGGATCGGCCTTGCGCGCATGGAGTTCATCGTCAACGAACACATCCGGGCGCACCCGATGGCACTCGCCCATCCCGAGCGGGTCACGGATCCGGAGGTGCGTGATCAGATCGCGTTACTGACAAAGGGCTACGACACGCCATCGGAGTACTTCGTGGATCAACTAGCCGCGGGTATAGCCACCATTGCCGCTCCCTGGTATCCACGACCGGTTGTGGTGCGACTGAGCGATTTCAAAACCAACGAGTACGCGAAACTCGCCGGTGGCGCGGATTTCGAACCTGTCGAGGCGAACCCGATGCTGGGGTGGCGAGGAGCGAGCCGCTACTACCACCCCGGATACCGTGACGGTTTCGCGCTCGAGTGCCGGGCCATACGCAAGGTCCGTGAACAGATCGGTCTGACCAACGTGATCGTCATGGTGCCGTTCTGTAGAACTCCCGACGAGGCCGATCAGGTGCTAGCGGTCATGGCCGAGGATGGCCTGGTGCGCGGGGAGAAGGGCTTGTTGATCTATGTGATGGCCGAGATTCCATCCAACATCATCTTGGCCGAACAGTTCGCAGAGCGTTTCGACGGGTTCTCGATCGGTTCCAACGATCTGACCCAGTTGGCCCTAGGCGTCGACCGCGATTCGGAAACGCTTGCTGCGCGTTTTGGCGCCGATGATCCTGCCGTTCTGACGCTCATCAGGGATCTGATCACTAGGGCTCACGTGATGGGTCGGCCTGTGGGGTTCTGTGGTCAGGCGCCCAGCAACGACCCTGCGTACGCGCAGTGGCTGGTGGACGCGGGGATCGATTCTGTGTCGGTCACGCCGGACAGTTTCGTTGCCGTCAAACAGAAGGTCGCTGATGCAGAAGATACCCCACGGGGTATAGGCTAGGGTGGCGTGGAGATCTGAATCAGAGCTACTGGAGGTCCAATGTCCAAGGTCGTGATCATCGGTGGTGACGCCGCTGGAATGTCAGCAGCGGCACAGGCCAGCCGAGCAGCAGAACCCGTCGAACTGGTTGTGTTCGAACGAGGCGAGTACACGTCCTTTGCGGCATGCGGATTGCCCTATTTCGTCGGTGGCCAGATTCCAGAGTCCCAAAAGCTGGTCGCGCGCTCACCCGAGAAGCACCGTGCCAACGGAATCGATGTCCGAACCGGACACGAGGTGATGGCAATCGACACCGCCAACAAAACGGTTCGCGTGCATTCCATCGCGGATGACCGTGAGTTCACCGAGTCCTACGACCATCTCGTGATCGCTACGGGTGCCTCACCGATTCGCCCTCCGTTGGACAACATCGACGCGAAGGGTGTGCATGTCATACACACCATCCCCAACGCCGAGGCCATCGACGACATGATCCGTGACCGTAAGCCGCAAAACGCGGTTGTCGTCGGCGCCGGATACATCGGCATAGAAGTCGTCGAGGCTCTGGTGAACAGAGGGCTGAAGGTGACCGTCGTCGAGAAACTCGATGTCCCCATGGCGACCCTGGACCCCGACATGGGAGAACGCGTCGC
>JAGQSZ010000435.1 GCA_020439285.1 Microthrixaceae bacterium | reverse complement strand
AGGTGTTTCGGGTGGTAGACGAGACGAAGGGGCTCTACTCCTACCATCCCGACGAGGACGCGGCGTAGCACGGTCTAGTTCCGGTACAGATGTTGAGTTCTGTACCGGAACTGCCCCCGCGCTGCCCGAGTGTCACGTCCCCGAACGAGTGGATATCCAGCGCCGCGCGGAGCGAAGCTCGTTCCCATGAGCGAAACCGAAACCGTTTCCGAGCTGACCTCCGAGATGTCGGGAGTTTGGCTGGTGACCACCCAAGGGTCTACCCATGTGTGGGATCTGGATGCTTGGACGTACACCCGCCGCCCTGGGCGGGGACGCGGCGACTTCGTTGGTGATGGTGTTCCGCAGCGCATCTGGTGCGTGGGACGGTTCCCGCGTGTGGGCGAGTCGTTCTACGTGGAGCTGGACGAGAGTCTCACCCAGGTTCAGACGCGGCTGTCCACCGAGGTTGTCCGCATCGAGCGGCTCAGCGACCCGCAGCCCGCCGACGTTAACCAAGCCTGAACAGGTGTCCCGAAAATGGTGTTTGGAGATGTCGGACATCGGAGCGACGATCACGGAATGAAACCGTATCGGAACGCCGCGCTGTTCATCATCTCGCTCCTTGCGCTCGTAATCGCCAGTGCGGGAAGCGCGTTCAGCTGGGAGTACATCCTGTTCCTGGTTACCGCCGCGTTGGGTGTTCTAGTCGTTTCCGCGCTCACGGCGAAGGCTCGGCGCGAGGAGAACCGCTGATGTACTCACTCATCTGGACGCCTCCTGATGGGCGCGAACCTGTCAACGTCCCGCTGCGGGATATCACCCCGGATGACTTCCTCACCGCCGCGTCCGAAGCAAACATGCCCTGCGGAGACTTCACCGATGCGTTCCTGTACAAGACCTTGTACGCGCTGCTGTACCAGCTGCAGCGCAATGGCGACGGCGAGGTGTCGTTGTACAAGCGCGGCTCAATCCTGGTGGTGCCCCGTGCTGTCTGACTCCGCGCCGTACACCTTCACCTGGACACCGAACTCCGACGACGATCCCGTGACCGTCCCGATGTTCGACCTCACGCCGTCTGACCTCTGCGACTCTGGCGCGGAAACCGATATGCCGCATGAACTCTTCGCGCCCACATTCATCTACCGAACCTTGTACCTGCTGGTGTACGGGCTGCTGACCGAGGACACGGCGGCTGTTGAGGTTGCCGAGTTCGGCACTGTGACGGTGCGCCGTGCCCATTGACGGATTCCCCTACACCTGGACTCAGGAGGACGTGGAGAACCCCTACGACCCGTCCCGCTACACCGACGACGAGTGCGTGTGGTGCAAGGTGACCATCGCCTATCCCGATGGGCAAACCCGAACGGCGACAGGGAACTATCT
>JAGQSZ010000434.1 GCA_020439285.1 Microthrixaceae bacterium | reverse complement strand
CTCGTTCGAGGGCTCTGACTATTCCCTAGGCACAAACAATAATTACCTGAAGGTTTGTGACAAGGAATCTGACGGTCACCAGGTTCACAACGACATCACGTGGATCGGTGGAGGCTCGACCAACAATTTCATGACAGACAACAACGGCGATAACAACGACTGTCCCGAGACGAATGTCATGCTTCAACCCGTATTCAACACTCACCGAGTGGTTGAGGCGGTTCCGCTCTTGCCTGATCAGTTTGGGCCTTGGGTAACAGCGTCCTGAGATACCTATCACTGGACCAACAGAGATGTCATCGTGAGCAGATCTGAGAATCAGGTCGCTTCGACCGACATGCAGACGTCAGGCGCTGATCAAGCGATTGATATCAGCTCGTGTGTAGTCAATTACGGCGAGCAAAGCATTGGCCCTGTGGACCTGTCGGTTGGCTGGGGAGAGGCGGTCGCTCTGATCGGTCCATCAGGATCGGGCAAGACCTCAATCCTCCGCGTGCTACGTGGAGAGATGGTTCCGAGTCATGGTTGGGCACGGTTGTCAGGAATTGAGCTCAGTCGCATCCGACTAACTCAACGGAGCGAGTTCCTCAGACACAGTGTCTCGTGCCTTGATCAGCGTCCGGTGCTGCTGCCAGAACTCGATGTGGTTGAAAACGTGGCCTTGCCGTTGCTGTTGAATCGGGTCGCGGAACGAGATGCGTTGGAACAGGCTCGCGTTGCGCTGTTTGAGACGGGGATTGACGCGTTGGTCAGTCGAGATTTGTCGACCCTGTCCGGTGGGCAATTGCAACGAGTGGCCCTTGCTCGTGCGCTAGTCAAGCCATCGGGCTTGCTGCTAGCCGATGAGCCGACAGCGTCGCTGGACCGGAAGAACGCGGACCGCGTCGCCAAACTGCTGATTGGCCAAGTGTGCTCCAACCCATGTCGCGCATTGCTTCTCGCTACACATGATCTGAAGATCGCCCAGATGTGCGACAGAGTCGTAGATCTTGGAGAACTGGCACCGTCTATATGACCGTCCTTGCATGGCCAGCGTTCCGCTCGATCTCCAAAGTTGCGGTGAGAGTCGCTCTATCCAAACGTTCAGGTCAGCGAACTCGCGCTGTCTTGGTAGTCGTCACGACGGCCCTGTTCACGGCCTCACTTTGGGGTGCATCAGGATTTTGGTCTGCCAGTCAACACAATGAAGCTAGAGACCGCGCTCGCTCACCTGTGATGTCCTTCGCCGAGAGTGACGGAGTACCGGTCGCTGGTGACAGCTTGCCAATCCTGAAAGGTCGCCAGTTTCAGATCATATGGATCGAGCAGAGCTCGACGATCATCCCTAGCGAGTTCGGTGAAGTGATTCCAGGACCTGGTCAAGCGTTCGCGTCTC
>JAGQSZ010000433.1 GCA_020439285.1 Microthrixaceae bacterium | reverse complement strand
AACCCCGACGCGGTGCTGGCGTTCCGTCGCCGAAGCCGTCCCGCCTGGATGAGAAGAGACTGACATGGCGAGCATCGAGACCTACTACCTCAAGAGCGGCGCTGAACGGTACCGCGTCCACTACCGCACCCCGGATGGGAAGCCGAAGGAGAAGTCCAGCTTCAAAACCAAACGGGACGCCAACGCTTTCAAAGCCCGCGTCACCGTGTCCAAGCTGGACGCGACGTACATCGACCCCGCCAAGGGGAAGGTCACGGTGGGCGAGCTGGGCAAGCGATGGGCGAAGGTCAAAGAGTCGCAGATGAAGCCGTCAGGCTGGCGATCCTATGAGTCCGCCTGGCGCGTGCATGTCGAACCCGAGTGGGGAAAGACTCCCATCGCCAAGATTGAGCGCCTGGCGGTTGAGGAGTGGATCGCAGACCTTGGTGAAGACCTGGGCGCGAAGTCCGTGCAGCGGTGCCACTCCGTCCTGTACTCGATCCTGAAGATGGCAGTGGAGAACCGCATGTTGACGGTGAATCCCGCTGCGGGTATCCCGCTTCCCTCCCCGGAGGAAACCGACCCTGTCTTCCTCACACACAGCCAACTGGAAATGTTCATCACCGAAGCGGATGCGGGGACACGGACACGCAAGGATGCCGCCGCTATCGTCGCGGTGCTGGGCTACTGCGGGCTGCGCTGGGGCGAGCTGGCGGCGCTGACCCCTGATCACGTGGACGGAAACCGCCTTCATGTTCTGAAGAACGCTGCGCAGGCTGGAACCAAGATGGTGCTGGGCTCCACCAAGGGAGGGAAGCGCCGCGTGGTGCCGCTCCCCCATCGCGTGCAGACGCTCCTGGCTCCCATCGTCAACAGCACGACCTCGAAGCACATCCTGTTCCCGGACAGGAACGGCGACTACAGCAAGTCACCAGGTAGGGACTCCTGGTTCAGCGCGGCGGTGACGCGGTGCCAAGCCAAAGACCCGACCTTCCCCGACCTCACCCCGCACAAGCTCCGCCACACGGCTATCTCCTTGGCGATCAGGACGAAGGCGAGCATCAAGGTGGTGCAGAAGATCGCGGGGCACAAATCCGCGACCATGACCTTGGACAGGTACGGGCACCTGATGAGTGACGAGCTGGACGAGGTTGCCGACGCCCTGGACGCGGCGGCAGGCAAGGTGCTCGGAGTGGATCCCGAGGTGTGGAAATCCTACGGAAATCCTACAAACGTGGAAAATCTCTATAACGCACATAAGTCTACGACTGACACTGAGAACGAAATATCAGCCTAATTGTCAGGCTACGACTGACAACATAGGAGTTCGAGTCTCACCGAGGGCACCGAGTAGGCCCACGTCAGTCCGCGTACACCACCCTGGTGCGCAGCAGGATGTCCTGTGCCGAACGACGATCCGGGTCGACGG
>JAGQSZ010000432.1 GCA_020439285.1 Microthrixaceae bacterium | reverse complement strand
CAGAAGGACAAGGAGAAGGAACGCAAGCGCGCTGAGAGGGACACGGTTCTCCCTGTTCCGTCGCCTGTGCCCGCCGCTGTGCCTATCGACCGGGGAACGTCAACAACCGGTGGCTTCGTGAAGCAGGACGTTTCAGGGAAGCCGTCACCGCCCACCGCCTTGACGAACGCAGCGCCTGGCACGAACGCCCAGACCGCTGGCGGACGCGGCGGCGGCGTCGGTGGCGGCATGGTCGGCGGTGGGATGCCAGGCGGACACGGCGGAAGCATCGGCGCGGGGAACAAAACGACCACGTCACAGAAGATCCTCGACTCCGACCGCACCCTTTCCCGTCGCCCCGACGACGACCCGAGCGTGTCTGGGGGCAATCTGTCGAAAGACAACCTCACCGCCGCTGAGAAGGAAGAGCGCGAACGCGACGAGGAAATCCTGCGGCGCAACGCTGCGGGTGACCCGAAGAAGAAGGACGACAAGAGGTAACCCCATGAAACTCACGCGCGCCCTTGGGCTTTCAGCAATAGCTGCCACGGTACTGGTGTCTGGCTGCACCAGCACCGTGGTCGAGGGGCGCGCTGTCGATGACGGCAAGGGCTGCAAAATCTCGCGGGTCACCATGCAGTGCATAGATGGTCTGGAGACGGGCGTCGAGACCACTTCGCCGACCGCTGCGCCACGTGTTAATCCGTCGTCCGTGCCTGGCGGCGTGCAGGCATGCGACGGCAGCCAGTGCTCGTTCAGCGCGGGGGACGATGAGGTCAGTCTGCTGGTGTCCGAATCACTCACCGACGTGTGGAACATGTGGAACTCCATCGGCGCGGGGTTTGAGCTGACGATGTACAAGAACGGGATCGGCAACTGCGACGGCAACAGTCCTAGTGCCGCAGCTTGGGTGTGTCCCTCTACCTCACGCGGTGGATGGAGCCCCGCCGTCCTTCGTTCTTGGGCGGAGAAGCGCGGTGCCACGCTGCGGGATACGGTGCGCGCGACGGTGGCTCACGAGGCGGGTCACATGGTGCTGGAGAAGTACAACAACGACAGCGACGACCTGATGACCAACGAGCTGCGCGCCGACTGCATGGCTGGCATCTACTCGAAGTGGTCGGTCAACACCGAGTACAGCGCGATGGGCGAGCTTCCGCTTTCAGTGATGCAGCGCGTGCTGTACGGGTCGAAGTCCAAGAAGGCTATTGAGACCGGGTTTTACAAGGACATCAAGGATTGTGCGGAGTACACCCCATGACAACCACACCCCAGCTTCCCGCAGCGTCAAACACCAACGCCGCCAAGGGAACTAGCGCGCTCTCCAACGTCATTTCCCGCATGCCACCCGAGCGCCGTGCTGCCATCGCGCGGATCGCCAAAGGCGGCGGCAAGGTCGCCCTCGCCACCTACGCTGCCAGCCTGATCGCGCCCA
>JAGQSZ010000431.1 GCA_020439285.1 Microthrixaceae bacterium | reverse complement strand
ATTCTGGATTGGGCCGAGACCACTCGCGTCGGTGACATGGCAGAACTACCCGAGACCCCTGATTGGCGAGTCTGGGCTTCTGTTTCAGTAGGACCGGGCGAGTGCGTCGGCGCCGCCAACTGCACCTACGGCGAGGACTGCTGGGCAGAACGCGCCCGTGAAGCGGCGGCCGCTGCGGACATAGTCGTCGTGAACGCCAGCCTCTACGGCGCTCATCTGCAAATCGGTGGGACGCTTCTTCCAGAGCACGACCTTTTGGTGATCGACGAGGCCCACGAGTTCGAGGACTCGATGGTCGACACGCTCACCGTCGTCATGACAGCAGCCAGGGTGGATGACCTGCTCAAGGCCTACCGGCGTTGCATTACCGGTGACGAAACAACGGTCCGGGACTTGCGTGACGCGTCGAGATCCTTCGACGAGGCACTCGATGAGTTGGAACCCGGGCGCCTGATCGATGGGCTGACCGAGCATTTGGTAGAGGCGATCGAGGCGATGAGCGTCGGGGTCGATCACGCACTCCAGAATCTGCGGTCCGCTTCGAAGGCAGCAAAGGACTCGACGAGAGAGAAACACCGCATCGATTCCGCTATCCGAGTCGCCGACATCTTGTCGACAGAGTGTGCGGTTCTGCGCTCAGAACTGACTCCCGGTGTGGTCATGTGGGTCCAAGAGACACGTTCGGATTCACGGAGCCTGTCCTTTGCCAGGATCAATATCGCGTCCACTTTGCGACACCTCGCCTGGGACGAAGGCGACATGACGGTCGTGTGTTGTTCAGCGACTCTCGCGGAGGGCACGGCACGCCGGCTCGGCCTCGACGCGGAGTTCACCACTGTCCCCTCCCCGTTCAATTTCGCCGAGAACGCGGTCCTTTACGTTCCGCGTATCCGTCGACCAAATGACCCGAGATGGCCAGAAGATGTAGCGGATGAAATCGAGCACCTGATCCGAGCAGCTAACGGTCGAACCCTTGCACTGTTCACCTCGAATCGGATGTTGCGGATGACAGTGGACACGTGCCGGGAAAGGCTGCCGGAGTTCACGATCCTCGCCCAAGGGGATGCTCCCAATCCTGTGCTGCACGCTCAGTTCCTAGACGAGGAACACGCTTGCCTGTTTGCAACCGCAAGTTTCTGGACCGGGGTCTCGAGCCCCGGTTCCACGTGTTCGGTAGTGGTCGTAGACAAGATCCCTTTTCCCGTACCCACCGATCCGATTATCGAGGCACGATCCGAGATGGCCGGCGATGCAGCATTTATGCAGGTTTCGGTTCCCGCAGCGGGTATGCAACTGGCCCAGGGCATCGGACGACTGATCCGCACATCGAGCGATCGTGGCGTAGTCGCAGTGCTCGATCCCCGACTTGCCGAAGCCCGATACCGCACTCAGATGTTGAATCTCTTGCCGCCCATGAAACG
>JAGQSZ010000430.1 GCA_020439285.1 Microthrixaceae bacterium | reverse complement strand
AACGCCAAGTGCTCTCGTCAATACGTTGCGTTGGGGATGAACGGCTGCTTCGGCGGGTGTGATCCGACCCTCGCGAACCAGCGTCTCCACCAACGAATGGTCTTCTGTGAGTTGGTGGAGTGTGTCGTCGGCGAGCAGATAGATCCTGCTGTCCCCGACGTTGAGGATGGCAATGCCCTCGGCGCCCCGATCAGCCACGATCGCAGCGACACACAAGGTGGTGCCCATTCCGCGTTCGCTGGAATCCTGCATGGCCCGTTCCAGTATCTGGGCATTGGCGGTGACCACCGCGTTGGTCACTACCTCAACGTCATGTGCCTCGGCTGCGCCCGCCACTACTTCGACAGCGATTGCAGATGCGACCTCGCCGGCTGCGTGTCCGCCCATCCCGTCAGCCACTGCGACGAGACGATCTGTGACGACGAAGCTGTCCTCATTCGCTGCACGGACCTGTCCGACCACGGATGCTGATCCATGGCTGAAACGCAGACCTTTGGGATGGTCCCCGTGAGTGCTCGTCACAACGTCACCTCAGTCACCGGGCTTCCATGATCAGGTTGCCGATCTGAACGTGTTCGCCGACTCGCACCGGCATCTGCCCTACGGCCCGGGTCCCATTGACCCAGGTTCCATTTGTGGAGCCGAGGTCCTCGACGAACAGTGTGTCCCCTCGTACGAAGAAACGGGCGTGGACCTGAGACACGTATTGCTCATCGAGCACGATCGAACAACCCTTGGCTCTGCCCACCGTGGCTTCTGAGCCGAGAATGAATTCCCCTCCGGCCCTGGCCGCGGGTTCGACCACAACGAGTCTGCTGGGCGCCCCCGATGACTTGCGGGGAGCCCGTGGCGTGGCTGCCGCTGGACGGCTCTTCTTGGCGCCGCGTTTGGAGCGCGTTCCTGTGGCGGCGGTATCGGCTGCCACCTTCGGAGGATTGACCTCGGTCCACACAGCCCGCAGGACGCGCAGGAAGAAGAGGTACAGCAGCGCCAACAAGCAGAACTTGAGGATGGTGAGCAGTTGCTCGGACATCGGAGTCAGCCTACGACGCCTCGAAGTGCATCACGGTGTTGCCACACGCGAGTTCGTCGCCGTCGCGTAGTTGGTGTTCGATGATCTTGTCCCCGTTGACTCTGGTTCCGTTGGTGGAGCCCAGGTCGAACACTGCGAATCCGTCGGCCGCTGGACGAACCTCGGCGTGGTGTCTGCTTACGTTCGGGTCCGCCAACACGATGGTGCAGTCGTTCTGCCTTCCGATGGTGATGACGTACTCCCCGAGTGGCACCCGATCACCTGTCGGCAACACCAGATGTGCTGGCATCCGCCCACCCTCACCCTCGACGAACCGGGAGTGGAGCGTCAGCACCCCGACCTTGGTTGCGTCGTCGGAATTCACCTCTATCTCGACTGGCCCAACAAAC
>JAGQSZ010000429.1 GCA_020439285.1 Microthrixaceae bacterium | reverse complement strand
GCGCGTGTTGATGGTGGGCGTGTCCGATCCGTGGAGGACTCTCCCGGACATCATCGTGGACGCTCCGCCGCCCGCGCCTGTCAGCAGCGTCGGCTTCGTCACCGCCGTCCCCGTCCCGAAGATCCCTGCCGCCGCCCAGGCGGCTGGACAGTCCGCCCTGCCCCCAGCGGTGTACGCCGCGCTGGAGCGCGCCCAGGCGAACGCCAGCTTCGAGCACACCGCCGCCGACGACGAATGGGAAAGCCACCTCCTCCAGACCCGTATCCGTATCGCTTGCGCGATGGCGGTTCGCTGCGGCACCACCGTCGTCACACCGGAAATATGGGAATGGACGGGCTGGGTCATCGAGCACCACCGCCGCGTGATCGCGTGGATTCGAAGTGCGCCGCAGAGCGTCACCTGAACAAGGACATCGTCCAGAAGGGCATCGACATCGCCAACATCCAGGCGGCTCAGCGCGACGCCGCGCGGATGACCGTGCAGACCGTCGGGTCGAAGATCCTGGACGCTTTCAAGAAGAAGGGGTCGGACACCCTCACCATGCGCGAAGCCCGTCGCGCAGCGCGTCCGAACGAACACGCCACCACCGACGCCATCGACCTTCTGGTCAAGCAGAAGCTCATCACCGTCCACCCCGGTGACCGTCGCGACTCTCACATCCTGCGGCTCGTGACCACCCCCAAGAACGCGGCGTGAGAGAGGAGATCACCGTGATTGTCATTGAGCAGGTCGGAACCGAACTCCATGTCGCGTTCCGTTACGACCCCGCCGTCATCGAGAAGATGCGCACCGTCCCCAGCGCGCACTGGAACCCGTCGATCCGTCAGTGGGTCGTCAGCGCGCAGTTCGCGACCCCGCTGCGCGTCGCGCTGCAGCAATGGGAAGTCGCGTGGGCAGGCACCGCACCCAGCGCCCCGTCGAACGGCGCGGTGTCTTGGGCGGAAGCCTTGTTCACCGCCGTCGGCTCCGACCGCCGCGAAGCGGTGTTCCGCGCACTGTCCAAGGTGCTGCACCCCGACACCGCAACAGGCGACACCGTCCTGATGCAGACCCTCCTCGAAGCAAGGAACGTCGCATGAACACCACACCGGACACAACCGACGACTGGCGCGCAGTCCATCTCCCCGACGACCCGCCGCACCTGGAAGACACGGTGGACGCCGTCCTGTCGCTCATCACGAGCGCCCAGATGCTCAACGCCGACTGGACACCAAGCAGCACCGAGACGACGTACCTGAAGGCGTGGAACGTTTGGTTTCACGACATCCCCCGCGTGAGGGACGTGTTGCTGCGCGGCGGCATCCCGCTGCCCTGTTATCCCCTCGAAATCTTCTACAGGGCAGCCCTGCACAGCTTCCTTGATCGCCGCTCCCGCGACGTGTGGGAGCGCAACACGGACTGGCTGCGCGACGAAGTGCGGCA
>JAGQSZ010000428.1 GCA_020439285.1 Microthrixaceae bacterium | reverse complement strand
CCCGAGATCGCAGCTTCGGTCCAAACCGCTGCGCAAGCGCTCGCTGATGCCGGTGCTGTGATCGAAGAGGTGTCGATCCCAGCTATCGCGTACTCGCTTTCGGCCTACTACCTGATCGCACCAGCGGAGGCATCCTCGAACCTGTCGCGTTACGACGGCGTCCGCTACGGACTTCGTATCGACGCTGCCACGACCGGCGAGATGATGGAACGTAGCCGGACCCAAGGGTTCGGTAACGAGGTGAAACGCCGGATCATGCTCGGCACCTACGCGCTGTCCGCGGGCTACTACGACGCCTTCTACGGCACTGCGCTCAAGGTCCGCTCGGTCATCCGCGACGACTTCGATGCAGCGTACGGCAAGGTCGACATCTTGTTGTCTCCGACGACTCCAACCACCGCATTCAAGCTGGGGGAGAAGCTCTCTGATCCGATGGAGATGTACATGAATGACATCTGCACCCTGGCGAGCAACCTGGTCGGTCATCCGTCGATGTCGCTTCCCGTTGGGGTCGACGCCCAGGGACTGCCAATCGGTGTGCAGATCATGGCGCCGGCCCTCGCTGAGGTGCCGATGTTCGCTGCAGCGTCAGTGGTCGAGCATGCAGCCAATGCATCGAACGGACAGGGAGGTGCTCGATGAAGGAATTCGACGACTCCGAATGGGAAATGGTGATCGGACTCGAGGTCCACACCGAACTCGCGACCAAGACCAAGCTCTTCTCAGCAGCACCGAACGAATTCGGTGGTGAGCCCAACACCAACATCGACCCCGTGACACTCGGCCTACCGGGTGCTCTTCCGGTCCTGAACGAGCAAGCCGTGGAGCTGGCGATACGTGTGGGACTCGCCCTGAACTGCACGGTGCAACGGTCCGTTTTTGCTCGCAAGAACTACTTCTATCCCGATCAGGCGAAGAACTATCAGATCTCGCAGTTCGACCTTCCGATCAACATCGACGGATGGATCGAATTGCCAGACGGCAAACGTGTCGGGATCGAGCGTGCTCACCTCGAAGAAGACACCGGAAAGAGCACCCACATCGGTGGAGGCGGCCGTATCCACGAAGCGGATTATTCCCTCGTTGATTACAACAGGTGCGGCGTTCCTCTGCTCGAGATCGTCGGCAGACCCGATCTTGCCAACGGTGAAGAGGCCCGGGCCTACGTTGCCGAACTGCGAGCGATTCTCGTCGCAGTGGGAGCCTCGGACGGCAAGATGGAAGAGGGTTCCCTGCGTGTCGACTGCAACGTTTCGGTCCGCCGTAGAGGAGAGACCGAACTCGGCACTCGTTGCGAGATCAAGAACATCAACTCGCTGAGGAGTTTGGTGCGAGCGATGAACTATGAGGCCGCCCGTCAGGTCGAGGTGATCACATCAGGCGACAGGGTCGAACAGCAGACCCGTCACTGGGATGAGTCACAGGGCC
>JAGQSZ010000427.1 GCA_020439285.1 Microthrixaceae bacterium | reverse complement strand
ACCCGTCACACCGCGTTTGGGTTACGGTACGGTCATCGGCGTTCTGTTCCGAAACGTCATCGCCCAAACCTGCCAGGACGCGGTTGCTCCAGACGACTTCTGTCCGTTGTCCGTGCCCGATCCCTTGCTGAGTCGACGCTGCGATCTCATAGCGATACCAACCCCGCAGCGTGTCGTCATACAGCCCCGATGGGTACCCGCTGACGACCACCGCAGCGTTCGCCGCCAAGCACGCTTCCAGGAGTTCCTGATGTTCGTCTCGGTTCGTCATTTCGACCCGATATTCACCTCCGCGTCGTTCCCCCGGATTCACAACGTAGGGCGGGTCAACGTACAGCAAGCTTGTCCGTTCCTTGCCGTACGACCGGACAACTTCGATAGCTGGGCGGCACTCCAGGGACACGGACTGTAGCCGCGCGGCGGCGGGAGCGAGACGCTGTGAATATCGTTGCAGGACAACAGGCATCGGTGTGCTCGTTGGACGGACGTTGTGTCGCCAGCCCGTCCTGGTGATAGATCCTGTACGCCCTTGGGTCAAGGCGACGAACACGCGGCGAGCGACTTCCAACTCGGGGAGGTCGTCGGTGATGCTGTACGCCAGCTCCCGCTCGGATCGGGAATGCGGTGTGAGAACACAAACCCTCTCTAGATCCGTTGGGTGGTCACGAAGGACACGCCAGAACGTCATCAGGTGTCCATCGAGATCGTTCACTGTTTCCATGTGCGACTTAGGTTTAGCCAGCAGCACAGCGAGGCTTCCTCCACAGACTTCGATGAAGTGACGGTGCTTGGGGAACGCTGCGGTGAGACGGTCAGCCAAGAATTGCTTCCCGCCGAAATAGCTGACGGGTGAGGAGACCATTCTCGGGATGTTACCGGTCAACCAACCCCGAACCTGGAAACGCGCCCACCCCGTAGGGCAGGCGCGTTCCAGGTTGCTCGGTCAGCTCTGGTTGCCCCAGACCGTCCAGCCGAACCTGCACTTCGTACAGGCACATGGCTCGTCAATGCCGCGCGAGACGTTGCAGCGCGAGAACAACTCCATGTACGGTCCCGGACTCAGCTTCATCACCATCTCAGCGAACTCTGGTGGTTTCTGTGAGTGCTTGCGGCGCAGCGACCTGAAGACGGAATTCACGTCCGCGCTGCGGTCGATGTCAGCCCCGCCGCGTGAGGCGACCAGGCACATTTCGTGCCCGTTGCGGAAGTAGTTGCCGAGACCCATGAACTCCGTCCCGTTCTTGTTCATCTTCACCCACACCAGCTCGAACACGACCTCGTCAAAGCCCCATGCCTCGATGATGTCCTGGGAGTGCGGCATGTGGCTCGCGGTCACCCACAGGAACAGCAGCGCTTTGTCCGCAGCGTTGTACGGAACGACGGACAGCGAACACAACTCGTCAATGGACATCGTTGGGTAGTGGTTCTCCGCCGCGCCCCTGGACGCGGTGTTGGAGTAGCGCCACGGCGGATCA
>JAGQSZ010000426.1 GCA_020439285.1 Microthrixaceae bacterium | reverse complement strand
TGCTTCCCGACGCCGCTGGGCTACAGACCCCGTGTGTGCCCTATAGCGCGCTGAAATGGGCGAATACAGCCCCCAGAGAGCCCTCACGGCGACGAAGCACCCGTTCCAGGTGCCGTTACAGGTGCCGTTACAGGTGCTGTTCCAGAGCGTGTTCCAGACCGCGTTACGGCGGCTGCTCCAGAACGGACGGGAAACACTACGAGGCGACGCTCAGCCGATACAGCGGAGCCCAACGGTCAACCAGTGCGGCGATGCCTTCGGGATACGCACGCCGCCGTGACGGGTTGGGCGAAGTTCCGATGGACTGCGCCTCGAACAGCGCGACGGCGCATTCCGTCATCCTCAACGCAGCCCCGAGAGCGTCCACGATGATCTCGATGAGGTCCACTTCCGCCACGGCAAGCGTGTCCTTGTTGATGTAGTTGTTCAACCACTTGTACCCGTGGACGAGTCCCGAACCGAGCGAGTAGAAGCTCTCCGCGCCACGCGGAACCTTGATCTTGTCCAGCTCTGGGTCTGGCTGGCGCGGGTACTCGGCGTCAACCCAATTCTCGACGCTCTTCAGCAGCTCCAATATGTTGCTATCAGGACGCTTCCGCTGCCCCTTGGGCAGGTCGGAGACGAGCCTCATCCTTTCCTCAAACAGCGTCGTGTTCCTGTCGAAGTCGGCGCGGTCAGCGGCGGCGAAACGGTCTGTCCGCCCGCTAAGCACCTCGTCCTCGATGTCGTTGAACTGCTTCTGCCGCAAGTCCTCCACTTCGGTGAACCCCAGGCATCGCCGAACCCGCCCGTCGGTGTCGGTCGGGCTCAGAAGCCAGATAGTCTTCGCCGCCGACTCCATCGCTGTGCGGCACAGGATGGACACCGAGGACGTGCGCAACTGCCCCTTGCGGATCGACACTGAGGCGACCTCTGCCGCGCCCACGATGTTGTCGCAAGCGTTCATCGCTGGATAACGCCCAGTCGTGCTGACCAGATCAGGCACCGTGGACGCGAAGGGCACCGCCTTATCGTCCAACGCGAGTCGGCTGCCTGGTTCGATCTGGTGCGAACTCAAGCCCCATTCCACGAACTCGACTGCCTGCCTCGCTCGGATGCCGATATGCATGATCAGCAGCGCTCGTTTCGCCTTGCGGGCGTCGTCACGGCTGAGCGAATCGAAATCCACGTTCGACCAGTCGGGGCGAGGACGCCCATCTGGTCCTGGCGTCGTCGGTCCTGTGTACTCACCGCTGTTTGCTCGCCGTCGCCGTTCCCGCTCCAGTCCGCGCTGCTTGTTGAACTTGCGGTCTCCACGTTTGCCCGTCATCGCCCGAGCGTATGCGTGTACACCGACAGATTCGGGGGCGTCACAGAACGGTCAGCCGTCAATACGACCACGGGGTTGATTTCCAATACCGACGGGCGATGTCGGGCGTGGTCACGTCGGACAGCGTGTATACTTTCTGCCCCGTCCCGAGGTTGAACGACGTGTCCAGCGTCTTCG
>JAGQSZ010000041.1 GCA_020439285.1 Microthrixaceae bacterium | reverse complement strand
GACACCAACGCCAGCCTGGGATACTCGGCTTGCCCTCTGCTCCTGCGCATTTCACGAACATCGGGGGTCGGTTCGGGACGTCGGTAGCGCTCGGTGCGAGCTGTGCCCGCTCCAACGAGGATTACATCGGCAAGGGTGCGCAGCGTGTGGAAGATGGCCTTGTCACCCGGGCTGCTCAGGGCTCCCGAGCGTCCCGAGAGCGAGTAGCTCCCGTCGGCGCTCATGACCATGTTGGCCATCACCCATGGATCAGGATGCTCAGCCGGTCTGATGGTTTCACCGAGGAGACCAGAAAGATCCCCGATTTCAGTACAACTCGGGAAGAACTGACGCATGTCCCCACTTTACGTTCCCGGATGGTCGCTCCATCGAGCGCCCTTTCGCTTCCCAATAACGCGCTTCTGTGTATGGATCCCCAAGGCGTGTGTATAACTATCGACAAATCCACAGAGTTCTCCCCTTTTGTCACACAAGGTGGATTCCGTAGTGTGCGAGTTGGTGATTGCGCGGACGGTCGGAATGGTGGTGACGACGTCAACGGAGACGCTGGAGTACGAGCCTGCAATCAGGCACGGTGGGGAGGTAGACGTCGCACCCCAACCGTCGCGATTGCGCCCTACCGTCCGCGCAGATCCACCCGTGTGCGCCTGAGCCCTCAAGGCTCAGCCCGAAATCAAGTTCTCTACCTTCAATCATCGCCGCCCCGTACGGCCCTAACACCCGAGGCATCTGTCCAATGGCTCTGATCTCAGCAGACAATGATCTGACCAACGAAGTCGACATCCGCGAAAGCGCACCGAGCGGAGGTGAACAGATGAGTGTCGAACGATTCTTCACGACGCCTGGCGTGTCGCCGTATGACCTTCTCGAATGGGAACGTCGGGACTCGCGTCTGGTGGATCATCGAAGCGGCGATGTCGCATTCGAACAACTCGGAGTTGAATTCCCGACCAACTGGTCAGTCACTGCATCGAACATCGTCGCTCAGAAGTACTTCCGCGGCCGGATGGACTCCCCAGAGCGCGAATGGTCGCTGAAGCAACTCATCGACCGTGTCTCGATCACGATTCGCAAATGGGGTGAGCAGGGTGGCTATTTCAACAGCCCTGCGGAAGCCGACACCTTCGAAGAAGAACTACGCCATCTGCTCGTCAATCAGATGGTCTCGTTCAACTCACCGGTCTGGTTCAACATCGGAGTGCCGGGACGCTCCCAGCAGGCATCCGCGTGCTTCATCTTGGACGTCGAGGACAACCTCAGATCGATCCTCAACTGGTACACAGAAGAAGGACTGATCTTCAAGGGCGGCTCTGGTTCGGGCGCCAATATCTCCAAGATCCGTTCATCACATGAGTCTCTCAAGGGCGGTGGAACAGCGTCGGGCCCTGTCAGCTTCATGCGTGGAGCCGACTCCTCCGCTGGCACTATCAAATCGGGCGGAACGACAAGGCGCGCCGCAAAGATGGTCATCTTGGACGTCGACCATCCCGACGTCGAGGAATTCATCTGGTGTAAGGCTGTTGAGGAGCGTAAAGCACGCGTCCTTCGTGACGCCGGATTCGACATGGATCTGGACGGAGCCGACTCCATCTCGCTGCAATACCAGAACGCAAACAACTCGATCCGTCTCAGCGACAAATTCATGCAGGCAGCGATCAACGGAGAGGACTGGAACCTCACCGCGCGCACTGACGGAAGCGTGGTCTCGACCGTTCCTGCCCGTGGTCTGCTCCGTCAGGTCGCCGAAGCTGCTTGGGAATGTGCCGATCCAGGCGTTCAGTTCTCGACGACCATCAACCGTTGGAACACAACACCTAACGCTGGAGAGATCGTGGCCAGCAACCCATGCTCGGAGCACCTGCGTCTCTCAAACAGCGCATGCAACCTCGCATCGTTGAACCTGTTGAAGTTCCTCGGTGACGACTCGCAATTCGATATCGAGGCATTCGTCCACGCAGTCAAGGTCATCACCACCGCACAGGACATTCTCGTTGGATTCTCGGACTACCCAACAGAGCCCATCGCAGCTATGACCGCGACCGCCCGTGACATCGGGATCGGTTACACCAACCTGGGCGCAGCTCTCATGGCACTCGGTTATCCATACGACTCGGATCAGGCACGGTCCTGGGCTGCGTCGATCACCGCTCTGCTCACGGGCGCGTCAGCCATCCGGTCGACTGAGATCGCTGCAAAGCTCGGTCCTGCGCCGCTCTACAGCAACGATTCCCAAGCCTGGGGCCATGTATATGGCATGCACTTGGATGCCGCTCGGTCCATTGGCACCGTCAGCGTCCAGCCAGAGTTGAACGCTGCTGCGGTAGAGGCATGGGAGATCGCATCTGAACAACTCGCCCGTTCCGGAGCTCGCAATGCCGAGCTGAGTGTCGCTGCCCCAACAGGAACCATCTCGTTCATGATGGACGCCGACACCACAGGGATCGAGCCTGATCTCGGCCTAGTCAAGATGAAGAAACTGGTAGGCGGCGGCACGCTGCAGATCGTCAACCAGACGGTTCCCAAGGCTCTGCAACGGCTCGGATACGATCCCACCCAGGTTGAAGAGATCGTCGAATACATCGGCGAGAACCACTCCGTCCTAGGCGCACCTCATATCAAGGCCGAACACCTGCCTGTGTTCGCATGTGCCATGGGGGACAACACCATTACTTATGGCGGCCACCTGCGGATGATGGCTGCGATCCAGCCGTTCTTCTCCGGAGCTATGTCAAAGACAGTCAATGTCCCCGAGGACACCACAATCGAAGAAATCGAGCAGTTGCTGATTGACTCCTGGGAGATGGGTCTCAAGTGCGTGGCGCTCTACAGAGACAATTGCAAGGTCGCCCAGCCGCTCAGCACCGGCAAGAAGGACACCAAGAACGAAGGTGTCGCTGACGCAGTCGCAGCAGAGGTGGCGGCCGCAATTCCGGCCGAGGTCCGTCCTACCCGTGAGAGGCTCCCAAGGTCTCGGACGTCGCGTACTTTCGAGTTCCGAGTTGCCGATTGCAAGGGCTATGTCACAGTCGGTGAGTACGAGGACGGGCGGCCTGGCGAGATCTTCATTCGCGTCTCGAAGCAGGGCTCGACACTCGCAGGCATCATGGATGCCTTCGCCATCTCTGTCAGCCATGGGCTCCAATACGGAGTTCCGTTGAGCAGCTTCGTTCATGCTTTCGTGGGAATGCGTTTCGAGCCAGCAGGCATCACCGACGATCCCGAGGTTCGCTTGGCGAACAGCCTGATCGACTATCTGTTCCGCCGGTTGGCGATCGACTACCTGAGCTTCGAAGATCGCTCAGCCATCGGCGTGCTGAGCAACTCCGAGCGTTCCCAGCCGACCCTGCCGGGCGTCGAGGAACAGGCAGTGGGAGCGCAGACGTCGATGGACATCTCGTCAGCACCCGCTGAGCTGAACGGGTCTGGCGAAAAACTGACCCAAGCGGTCCAGGCGCCGTTGTGCATGCAGTGCGGCGTTCAGATGCACCGTGCCGGATCCTGCTACGTCTGTGGTGAGTGCGGCACGACTAGCGGTTGCTCCTGAACAATTCTGGGTCACGGATTCACCCAACCCGCCGAAACGCGGGTTGGGTGAATCATCCCAGAGCGGAGGTCCCTAAGGCCTATTGGCTTGATGGAAGGCCACAGCGACCATGTCTGTGTGGCACTTGAACTGATAATCAACACCTTCAGCACAGACATCGAAAACGGTGAGTTCAACATCGCCGCTCTCATCGGGGGAGACGGAGCATGTGACTGGTCGTACTCGGTTGGACTGCATCGCTGTTTTGGACATCCCGAGTTGCTTATCGTCGGGCTCGACGCCGGATTCACGGGGGCAATTCTCGAACTGTTGGGGACCGAGGTCGCCCAAGGACGAGTGATTCAACCCGGTGAGGAAGTCACCGTGATCGACGGCCTGGTCATGCGCACGCACCTCGTTGATCCGCTCTGGCGATCGATGGGCGAATGGTTCGCACTCGGACAAGCCGTTATGTCGAGGTGGGGGGCCAAGTGGCCCGACACGATCCAGTTGCTGTGGGCAGATGACAGCGGCCGGTACCCGGAGCGCTTGGGTGACCCCTACTGGATGCTGCGACAACCGCTGCTTTCAGCCCAACACTGCAACGCTTAACGGTCCTGCTGGCACACTCTGGTAGAATCCGTGTCCCTCAGGCATTCCGGTTGGGAGTGTCATTAGCCAGGTAGCGAGGACAGATAGTGACATTTGACGTTGGGGACCGCGTGGTTTACCCGCATCATGGTGCTGCAATCATCGTGCGGCGCGAGAAGCGCAAGACAGACAGCGGCCCTGTCGAATACCTGGTCCTGGAGATGGCACACGGCGAACTCACGCTGTCAGTGCCCGTTGACAAGGTGGGTGACGTCGGAATGCGTCCCCCGATCGGTTCTGAAGAGGTGCAGGACCTCTTCGAACTCCTGGCGAAGAAGGACGTCCGAGAGCCAGCCAACTGGAGCCGACGTTTCAAGAACCACCAGGAGAAGCTGAAGTCTGGTGACGTCTACCAGGTTGCAGAAGTGGTCAGGAACTTGGCGCTGCGTGATCAGTCCAAGGGTCTGTCGGCAGGCGAGAAGTCGATGTTCGTAAAGGCTCGGAGCGTCTTGGTTTCAGAACTCAGCTTTGCTCTCGATGTGAGCGAGGACGAAGCGCTCGCTCAGGTCGAAGCCCAGCTCTCCTGACCGGCATCGAATAGTGGAGCGGGAAGCGATCCGCGTCCTGCAGATTCTTTCCGACACGAGTGATTCGGTCGCGAACCTGAACGCGCTCAGGTTTCATCAGATGGCCGTAGGTCACGGATACCAGGTTCGAACTCTGGCGCTCGGTCCTGGGCCAGGTGCTTACGTGACACGAACCGTGCCTGCGATGGCGCCATCGTCGAAGTCTCTTTCGGCAAGTACACAACTCCGCCGCGAATTGAGGTGGGCCGATGTGATGGTCGCAGTGGACTGTGTCCCGCGTGGTATCGGTACGTCGGGATTCTTTGGTGCGCGATTGATGGCATCGAAGTTCGGTGGGCCAACGTCACACAGCGCTGAACCAGGCCGGGGTCGTAACCAAGTCCCAACAGTGATTCGGGTAACACCAGGAAATGAGCCGCGGGTGGCGGAATGTCTGGCGAAGCAGCCTTCTGGGCGGATCGACGCTGTCATGGTTCAAGATGTCTGTTCGGTCGACACCATGAAGTCTCTGATCGACGCGTCGATTCCTGTTGTTGCCGTCGGGGTGGCGTATGCACCATCTCTTCAAGTCGGCTCGACTCAGGCGTCACAAGCACAACGTCGGCTTGAGGCGCCGAGACGCGCGGCGCGTACGGGTGTCGGGGTGTCGAACGACGATCTCGTCGTGGTGAGCCTTGACCTCGACACGGGAAACCTGCTCGACAGGCCCGCACACGAAAGGGCGGTGGATCAGGCGAACGAACAACTCGACTTGATCGGCGTTGCTGATTCCTCGACAGCCAAGGATCGACCAGGACTGCGTTACCTTGCTCCTTCCAAAGTCGACGCAGATATTGGGGCAGATCCAGAAGTACTGATGCACGCGGCTGACCTGGTGATCGTCGCGAACCCCCATGGAGTCGCAGCTGCGGCACTGGTCGACATGATGGCTCTGGGCGCGGTTCCGGTGTTCGTCGGTACAGACCCGGCGATGGTGTCGAGAGTTCCGGGCTCGGACCCGAACCCCACCGATGGTCCCAGCCGCCGACTGTTCGAACCCGGCCAGACGATCCTTGGACCGGCCGACACGGAGTCGGAACTGGTCGAGGTGCTGATGACCGCAGCTCAGGACTCCGACGAATTCGGTGCGATCAGGATCGAGGCGAACACCAGGTGTCGCCGCCTGTGTGACCCTGAGGAAGTGGTTCAGCAGTGGTCGAAATGCCTGGATCAGGCACTACCCTCGCTCACATGAATCGGCTCGCCAGGGTCACGTTGACACTTATTGCGCTCGCAATTGCCTGCGCGGGTGTCGGCTGCGTTCCCAAAGAGCGGGGATCGACTGTCGAGATCAAGCGGGAGGCAGATACCTCGAAGGTCCAGCCGCCAGAGCTTCCCAAGACGAACCCGACCGCGTCGCAGATGGAACAGGCCATCGTGTTCGATCTCAGAAACCGTCCGGACAGTCAGGACTTCTGGACGCCTACCCGTAGCGAGGCCAAGTGCGTCGCTCAGGAAGTGGTCATGGGCGTTGGGCTCGATCGCTTGAGTTCGCTGGGATTCCAGCCTGGCACTCCAGGAGCAAGTCTCGTTGATGTGGCAATGACTGCCGAAGAGCGAGCCAAGGTCGTTGCAGCACTCACAAGCTGTGTGGATACCCATGAGGCCGCGTCGTCGCTGTTTTTCGGCAAGGGGCGAATCTCAGCCAAGGCCGCCCAGTGCGTCGCGGATGCACTCGACAAGGCTGGCATGGTGCCGATCTTCTTCGATGCATGGATCAACGCGAAGCCGGTTGACCCGTTCGCCAACGACAGCAACCTCGTCAATACGATGTCCGCAGCGGCCCAGGTTTGCCTGAGCCCAAATGATCTGAACTGGCCGACGCTCAGATCGCCAGTTGATGATCAGGACTTGATTGACTCGGACCTACCCGCAGGTTCGAGAGATTCCAATCACCCAGATGACCGCAGGCTGCGCGAGGAAGAATCCAACTGATGATTAACACTGTGGCCCCGATTTTGTCGTCCATCCCGGTTCCGCCAACCAACGTTTTGAAACTGGGACCGCTCAGCTTCCATATCTATGGACTCTGCATCGCTGCCGGGGTCCTTGCTGGTGTTTCCTTGGCTCGCAAGCGGTGGGCCGATAACGGAGGAGACCCCGACGACATAACCTCCGTTGCTTTGATCGCCGTGCCCGCAGGGTTGTTGGGGGCTCGTCTCTACCACGTAATCACCGATTTCCCTGACCTCTACTCCGACGGTCGTTGGTGGCCCAATGCGTTGTTCATATGGAACGGCGGTCTTGGGATTCCCGGCGGTGTCGTTGGAGGGGTGATTGGTGCCCTGTTGGCAGCCAGGTACAAGAAAATGCCTTGGCGCCAGATGGGTGACGCCGCAGCGCCGGCGCTACCGCTCGCTCAGGCGATTGGCCGTTTCGGCAACTACTTCAATCAGGAACTCTTCGGCGGACCTACGACTCTCCCGTGGGGGCTCAAACTCGATGCGGTCCACCGGCCCGTTGAGTTCCCGGCCGAGACCCTGTTTCACCCCACATTCCTTTATGAGGCGCTGTGGAACTTTGCTCTTGTGACTCTGATAGTGGTCGCTGGAAAGAAGGTGACCCTCAAACCCGGGCGTTGGTTCGCTGTCTACATCGCTGGTTACGGACTGGGACGCTTGTGGGTCGAGTCATTACGAATCGACGCGGCGAACACCATTCTCGGGTTACGTGTGAACACCTGGACATCGCTGTTCGCCATTATCGGCGGGCTCATCTGGTTGTTCTGGAGAGGTAGTCCAGTTACCGATGATCAGGACTCGAACAGGATCTCGATAGCAGGTGCAAACACCGACACACTTACCGAGGTCGACACGGTGTCAGGGGAGTCAGCCCGCACTGAGGCTGAGGTAGGCGTTGCGGATAGCGTCGGAGAACCCGGGCCAGACGTCGATGGCCCAATCGCCGAAGGCGCGATCGGTGACAACGGCACAGCCGAAGCCGGCCCCGGCGTCGATCCATAGGAACGAACCCAACGCGCCGAAGTGGCCAAAGGTAGGTGGTGGAGCGTTCAGGCCCGTCCAATGGGGTGACTTCGGGCCCCGAATCTCGGGGCCGAGCCCCCATGGACACGGATTCTGCTGACCCCAGCCTGGCAACACTCCGCTCAAGCCAGCCATATTGACAGTTGTTGCCTTGGACCAGGTTGACTGGTCAATCAAAGTGGGGGAGAGCAACTCGCCACCGAGTCGGGCAATGTCCGTAGTCGTGGACAGCAGTCCAGCAGCAGGACTTCCCTCCAAGATTGTGGAGGTCATGGCGAGAGGATCGAGCACTGCTTCTTGGAGGTAGCTGCCGAAGGGGATCGTGGTGGCTGACTCCAGATGTTCGGCGAGCAGTTCGTAACCAGAGTTCGAGTAGATGCGCCTGACACCGGGTGCAGCGATGGGAGTATCACCCTCGAAAGGTAGACCGCTCGCGTGGCACAAGAGGTGACCGATGGTTGAACCTGGCGGCCCGGCCGGATCATCGAGGCCCAGCGCTCCTTCTTCGACACCGATCAGAACCGCCCAAGCTGTGGCGAGCTTCGTGATAGATGCGACTGGGACCGAGCGTTGAGTTTCGCCGTGGGAAGCAACCGAACCTGAATGGTTGAACACCTCGACTCCGCGTACTTCGGCTGACCACGAATCGATCTGTTTCAACACGTCCGAGAGTTCATCTGAGTAATGGTCGCGATTCACCGACATGGGTTCGACCGTAGTGGCCTGGGATCATGGTTCGTGGAGTTGCACCAAGTAGCATTGAATCGTTCGAAGTAGCGAAGAAGAGCATGGAAAGCACTTTTAGAGAACTAGGGATAGACGAAGACGTATGTATGGCGCTCGCCGAGCGTGGAATCTCCAAAGCATTCCCGGTCCAGGCGATGACGATCCCAGACATCCTTAAAGGCCGCGATGTGTGCGGCAAGGCCAAGACCGGATCGGGTAAGACGCTTGCCTTTGGCCTGCCGATGATCCAACTGTTGGAGCGAGCAGAGCCCGGCAAGCCAACGGGTTTGATCCTCGTGCCAACGCGTGAACTAGCGACCCAGGTGCGCAACGAGTTGACTGATGCAGCCCACGTCAAAGGGGTCCGTCTGGCCGCTATCTATGGCGGGGATCAGATCGAAAAACAGATCCGGGCGCTCAAGAGTGGCGTCGACATCGCGGTTTGCACTCCCGGTCGGGCGATTGACCTTATCGATCGTGGAGATCTGTCAGTCTCGTCTGTGACCCACGTGGTGATCGACGAAGCGGACCGGATGGCCGATATGGGCTTCTTGTCCCAGGTCGAATGGATTCTGCGGAATGTCGATACGAGCGCTCAGACATTGCTGTTCTCAGCGACGCTTGACGGGGCCGTGGATGCGTTGGTGCGCCGCTATCAACACGAACCGGCCCGACACGAGGTCGTTTCCAAATCGGTGACCGTCGAGAACATGACCCACCGGTTCATCACCGTTCACCAGATGGACAAGGCGAAGGTTGCTGCTGCGGTGATCAACGCGAGCAACCGCACCATGGTGTTCTGCAACACCAAACACGGTGTCGACAAACTCGTTGATGCACTCAATGGTCTCGACGTGCGGGCGCAAGCGATCCACGGCGATCTCCGTCAGCAGTACCGTGAACGTGCACTGGCCTCGTTTGGGTCGGGCAAGCTCCAAGTTCTCGTCGCGACCGAGGTGGCGGCCCGCGGTATCCACATCGACGAGGTCGACACGGTCATCCATTACGACCCGCCGACAGACCACAAGAGCTACCTACACCGTTCGGGTCGTACCGCACGTGCCGGTGAGAAAGGCCTGGTTGTCTCTCTCGTCCTGTGGAATCAGGAACTGGAGGTCAAGCGCCTTCAGAAACGCCTCGGCCTGGATATTCCAATAGTGGAGATGTTCTCCAACGATTCCCGGCTGTTGGACCTCGCAGCCTGGGATCCCTTGAGTGCCTAGAGCCAAACCTGACAAATCTGCCGGTACGCCGAGTCCGCTGGCCTCGGCAAGAGACCTGATTGACGACCACGAGTCGGCATTGTCAGCACAACAGCGCCGCGAATCTGGCGTGCACTACACACCAGCTGTCCTCGCTGACTTCCTGGTCTCCAGATCCATTGACTCGTACATCGAGATGAACGGTCGATTGCCTTCGACGATTTGTGACATGACATGTGGCGCAGGCGCATTCTTGGTATCGGCTGCCGAGCAACTTGCGGCCCGCGGTGTTGATCCATTTGAGATCGTGAACGATCGGATCGTCGGGTATGAACTGGATCCCGAAGCAGTCGACGTGGCCCACAGGGTATTGATCGAGTGGGCCCAGAGTCGAACCGGCAAGGTGCTTGCCGCGTTGTCGCCACAGGTGAGAGTCGGTGACGCGCTTACAGGTGAACTCGTATCTGACGGGCGGCAGTTTGACCTAGTTGTTGGCAACCCGCCGTTCCTCACGCAGTTGCGCGCAGCGACGGCGTTCGATCGTGATCGGTTCGAAGCGCTCACTCGTGTGCTCGGTCCGCTCGACTCCTATGTGGACGCGAGCGCAGTGTTCATGTTGTTGGCGTCACAAATAACAGTTCAAGGTGGTGTGACCTGTCTGGTGTTACCGCAATCGTTTCTTTCGGTCCGCGGTACGCAGTCGATCCGTGATCGCTTGGGCGGGCATTGCGAACTCATCTCGCTCTGGTCGACCGACGCTCAGTTCTTCGACGCATCGGTGCAGGTTTGTGCCGTTTCGGTATCGCCTGTGGTGCACCTCGAAGCCGATGTGAGCGGTGACGTATCGACTTCTGAGGCTGCGGATCTGGCCGGCTCGACGAGGCGCGCGACTGTCGACACCGTGGAAGTCCTCTGGGGAGGCTCGCGAACCTCGATGGAATCGGTGACGCTACATCGAGCAGCAACCCCAACCTTGGGAGACAGTTGGGGGCCGTTGTTATCAGGCCCGCTAGGAATTCCAAATGTATCGATTTCACACGGCGGGAAGTCGCTCGCAGATGTCGCGACCTCCACCGCAGGATTTCGCGACGAGTACTACGCACTGCGCGACACGTGCATCGAAGACCCCGCGTCGGCCGATCAATCAGTTCCTTCATCAGCAGGTGGTGAGCACCAGGTCAGGCGATACCCACGCTTGGTGAGTGTCGGTATGGTCAGACCGTGCGCGTCTACTTGGGGACAGCGCCGGACCCGCATTGGTGGAAACCTCTGGGACACACCGGTGGTGGATCTGGAGAAACTCGCGGCGGTGAGTCCCCGGGTAGCGAGATGGGTGGACGCTCGACTGGTTCCCAAGGTGCTCGTAGCGACTCAGACCCGAGTGGTCGAAGCAGTCGCTGATACCTCGGGTAACTGGATACCGATGACCCCGGTGATCAGCGTCGAACCTCTAGGGGAGTGGAACTCCATCGTCGGCTCTGAGTTAGAAGCGGGGGACGAGCTCTGGTGGATTGTCGCTGCGCTCAGCGCCCCTTCGGTCAGCGCGTGGGCACTGTCACAGAACCTCGGTGCTGGCCTGTCAACACAATCGTTGCGCTGGTCGGCGAAGTCAGTCCTAAAGGTCGCACTTCCACTCAACATCAGCTGTTGGCGTGCTGGTGCACAGGCCGCTCGGGAACTCTCTATGTGCCCCGAGGGGGCCCGTCGCGAGTTGCTCGAACGACTCGGCCGACAGATGTGTGACGCGTATGGCCACGGCGACAGGGACGACCTTTTCCAATGGTGGTTAGAGCGTGCGCTGCGAGCTTGACCACATGATGGCTGAATGTGTGAGAATGGTGACTCATCAGGAGTGGCCTTCACGGTCCGGCAACCTGGGATGGACACCCAAGGTGCCTTCCCGCCTCGGCGGGGATGTGGCAAAGCCCGCAGGGCTGAGCAACCAAGTGTCCAGTTCGACCTTAGGGTCGTGCTATCCGGTTGTGGGCAGGGTGTAGACCCTGAAGTGACTGCTAACTCCGATCCCGCCCCTCGACAGAGACCGAATTTGACCGACAGTCCTCAAACTTCCGCTGAACCACGCGACCGAGAGCGCCAGAGCTCTTCGGGTGTATTCACCGCGGGTGATCCACTCGGTGACCGGATTCTGTGCAACATCCAGCCTGAGAGAAGGTTCGTGCTCGAGGGTGGAGGGTCTCTGGAAAACGCCCAGATCGCCTACGAAACATGGGGCACGCTGAACCCCGATCGTTCCAACGCGATTCTGGTGTGCCACGCCCTGACAGGTGACTCCCATGCCGCGGGTCGTGCAGGTACCGGACACGCTGCGCCAGGGTGGTGGGACTCGTTGATCGGTCCCGGCAGACCTATCGATACCGATCGGTACTTCGTTGTCTGTTCGAACGTTCTGGGCGGCTGCCAGGGTTCCACTGGTCCTGCGTCGATTGATCCATCGACAGGCAAACCCTACGGACCCACGTTTCCACTCGTTTCAATCCGTGACATGGTTCGCGCCCAGGCCCTGCTTGCAGACGATCTCGGGATCGACCGTTGGAACAGCGTCGTCGGCGGATCGATGGGGGGAATGCAGGTCCTCGAGTGGGCGGTCATGTACCCCGATCGTGTCGGGTCGATAGTGGTTGCTTCCTCGACAGCGGCCGCTTCCGCCCAACAGATCGCGTGGAGTCACATAGGCCGCAGCGTCATAGAAGCCGACCCCGGTTTCAACGGCGGCGACTATTACGACCTGCCGTCAGACCAAGGACCTCGCCGTGGGCTCGAACTGGCCCGGCAGATCGCGCAGGTCACATACCGCAGCGATGAGGTCTACACGGAGCGATTCGGACGTAATCTGGTCCACAACTTGGACTTCGAAGCGACTCGACTTTTCGACGTCGAGAGCTACCTGGAGTACCACGGGCGAAAGCTTGTCGATCGTTTCGACGCGAATAGCTACCTGCGGTTGAACCGGGCCATGGACTTCCACGATCTGGGTCGAGGACGCGGTGGAGTAGGGGAGGCACTTGGGCGAATCAAGGCCCCTGTCCTCACCGTATCGGTCCGTAGCGACTCGCTCTATCCGCCGGTGCAACAGATCGACCTGCACGAAGGGATCATCGCCGGGGGTGGAACCAGCACGTTCGTTGATCTGGACTCGCCGCATGGTCACGATGGCTTCCTGATCGAAGTCGTCAAACTGGGGCCAGTGATCAGAGAGTTTCTCGAGGAGAACAATGACAACCGATGAAGGCCTGAAACCCGAGACAGTCGCGATCCATGCGGGCCGCAGCGCTGATGGAACCTCGTTGGCGCCAGTACTGTGGGCAACCTCGACGTTTCGTACCGAGTCGGTGGCGGAGGGACGAAGACTCGCGACCTCCGCCACGGCATCAACGTTCTACAGCCGCAACGGCAACCCGACCGTCAACGCGTTCGAAGAAGCAATTGCCGAGTTGGAGGGGGCTGAGGCGGCACGCGCGTTTTCGTCGGGCATGGGTGCCGTTGCAGCGGTAGTGCTCGGACTGTGTTCAAAGGGCGACCACATCGTCAGCCAACGCCAGTTGTACTCGGGAACGCAGATGCTTCTGCAGTCGGTATGTCCGCGTTTCGGAATCGACGTGACCTTCGTCGACGGGACCGATGCCCAGGCTTGGCACGACGCAGTTATCCCAGGCAAGACGATGGTCCTATTGGCTGAAACCCCTGCCAACCCTCGTCTCGATCTGGTCGATCTCGAAGCACTCGGATCTATTGCCGGGCCGATGAAAGTGGTGGACTCGACCTTTGCGACACCGTTGTCCCAACGTCCCCTCGATTACGGAATCGACCTTGTGTTGCACTCAGCCACCAAGGCAATCGGTGGTCACAATGACGTGATGCTCGGTGTGGTGGCAGGTAGTCGAGAACTGATCGATTGGATCTGGGGTTTCGCCGTTCTTCAAGGCGCTAACGCCAGTCCCCACGACGCGCTTGGTGGACTGCGTGGGCTCAAGACCTTGGGGGTGCGTCTCGCTCAGCAGAGTTCAACTGCAGAAGAACTCGCCCGAGTCCTGCAAGACCATGACCGTGTGGAGTCGGTGCGGCACCCGAGCTTGAAGAGCCACCCGCAATACGACCTGGCGCAAAAGCAGATGAGCTACTCGGGCGGCCTGTTGACCTTCGACCTAAAAGGTGGGCTTGAGGCGGGGACTGCCTTCGTCGAGGCGACTCGTCTGTGCTCACTTGCCCCATCGCTCGGTGGTCCCGAGAGTCTGGTGACCCATCCCGCTTCGACCACCCACGTGGGCTTGTTCCCTGATGAGCTGGCAGCTGCGGGAATCGGGCCGGGCACCATTCGTATGTCAGTTGGACTCGAGGCCGCACAAGACGTTGTCGCCGATGTGCTCCGATCCTTGGATGCTCTCGGGGATGTTGGATGATCGGCAGTTCTGGAATGGACAAGGTGCCGGCATTTCAAGCTTTCGTTGCGGTAGTGAGTGCGGATGCGCAGCTGAATGCAGTGGTAATCGCCCTATTTGCCCTCGCCGCGGTGATCGCAGTTACCACCATCGTCTATTGGCGTCTGACACGGCCCGAGAAACAACCTGAGAGACGGGACGCGGCGAATGAGTGAAGGACAGTTAGGCTTTGTATGAGCTCTCACGGCCGACTGTGCCGCGCTGAACGGAGTAGTTGTGGACGAGGTTGCTGACCTTGCCGAAAGTGCCGAATCCGACGGGTTGTTCTCTTTGCACGCGACCGAGAATGCTGAGGTCGTGCCACCAAGCGGACGTCGGGGAAACGACAGTCTCTGGACAGTTGCCGCCAATCAGTCGACAGTCGTTGATGACATAGACACAGGAGAGCCGGACCCATCCCGGCCGACCGTCCCGCCTCCATTCGGTACCGCCTATCGCTCGCCGATCGGTAGCTCGATTCGTTCGGACGATTCGGAGCACCATGACCTGAGCAGCGGAATCGGACAGGAAGAGGAGCTGGACAGCGACGACCTGTGGGTCGAAACAGATCCGGTCGACGCTGTCGTCGCCGGCTCATGGCAGGACTCGGATGACGTAACCGACTTTGGATCCGACCCTGGTGCTGAGCCGGTTGAACCACAGTTCTCCACCGGGGGCCAACTCGGCGGGTCTCCGTTCTCCGATATCCCGTTTACCAATTCCTATTCCGAAGGCGTTTACTCGGAACAGCAGGCTGGCAGCTTCCAAGAGCCGACGTACTCCGGCGTTTATGCGGACACGTCGTACTCGAGAGCGTATGCGGACCCAGAGGCGGAGTCCTGGGTCCATGATCACCAACCGGATCCGGAACCTGAACCGGCAGCGTCAGGATTCGCGGAGGAAGACGAGCAGTTCTGGTCAGACTCAACCGATGCCACGACCGACGAATCGGGAGTGTATGACAGCGTCGGGTCTGTATTTCGGGCGGAACCAGTCGAACGAAACGATGAGGTGATCGACCACCCCGACGATCAGGTCGACTTGGATCCTGTGATCAGTGACCGAGCGAAGTCGTTGTTCTCCAATGGCGGTGGGGCGGGTGCTACACCGGCCTTTGGTTCGCCTGGGTGGTCATCTTCGCCCAGTGATCCCAACCTGTGGCAGGCAGGGAACCAAACCTCCGAGGTGGCCGACCGACCTGATAGCGCTGCTTCAGGTGCTGACGAAGACTCACCCGGATTCATCTCCGCGATCGGGCGGCTGAGCGTTCAAGACCGTGATCGGGCAGCAATTCCGTTGCTCGTAGCGGGCGCGCTTCTCGGGAGCGGAGAAGAGGTACTGGGCCTTTTGGTCGGACAGATGTTGGGCCGTCCATCAGTGATGGTCCTGACCTCCAAACGGATCCTCGTCGTCAACGACCGTCGCTGGCAGCCAGTTGTTGATGTCTACCTACTCGACCGCGACCTTGAGGTTCGTGGTCGCCACGACCGCAACGTTGCGGCAATTGGCCTGAGTGACTCGAATGGTCTGTCGATGGTCGACGGGATCTTCGATGTGCAGTCAGCGATGAACATGGTCGCTCGTATCAGGACGATTATCGAAGACGGCAGCTGACCCCGGACGCTGATTCCTGAGGGCTTGCTTGCGTGGGCCACTCCAAATGCGCCACCAGCGCGTGCCATGGTAATCCGTCAACTTGCCGGGCCAGTGGTCTTTGGTAGAATCTTCAATCCTGCGGACGTAGCTCAGTTGGTAGAGCGCAACCTT
>JAGQSZ010000425.1 GCA_020439285.1 Microthrixaceae bacterium | reverse complement strand
CACTTTCGCGTATCTACACCCCGAAACTCGCAACATTCCGCGAAAAATCCGGGCTAACTTATGACCGAATTCGCAAATTCGACAATTCCAAATAAAAGGCTGCCAAATTGTCACGTCCCTCGTAATGCGAGCTAGGGCATGAATACGAAATTATTCAGATAGAATTGAAATCGTGAATGAAAAGAATTCGCGTATCACACCTCTCGATCTGGAGACAACGGCACACGCCGCGCTCCGTGTCGGGAAAACAATTGACGCAATCCGCGCAGCTATTTCCACCGGGAGACTCCCCGCATACTCGGTTCAGCGCGGGACAGGTGAGCGCTTCATGCACTTGCTGCGCCCGAGCGACGTGGACAAGGTGTACCCGACCATCCCCGCCACGCTGCCTGTTGTCGATCCCGATGAGCTGGCGGAGGGCGCAGCGTGACCCACTATCCGACTGCAAGCAAATCAACCGTTGTGTCCACGTCGATGACACCGCTGCCCGCCCCGCTGTGGGTTGAGGGAAAGCGCGACAACGGGGAATACGTGTGCGGCGTTGCCTTCGCGGTGCGGCATAACCATTGCAAGCCGAAGCATCCCGAACTCGCGGCGGGGACTTTCTGGGACGTGGAGGACGGCTTCTACGAGTTCGTCGTCCTGGCGGATGACGGACAGATCCTTGAGCTGCACACCGACTGTGCGCAGGTGATGCGCCGACACGACGGTGACGTTTACGCCCACTACCTGAACGGGAGACCGCAATGACCGAGCACTACCTCTATGCCCTCGACGCCCACCGTGACTCCTGGGCGGAGGTGGACTCCTTCGAGGAGCTGCGCGCTCAATGTCCGTGGCGCGGGCATCCGGACAGTGACGCCGTGTACAACGCGCTGATCACCGCCGACGACGAAGAGAACTACATCGCGGCGTACATCGACCTGTGCAAGTCCGAGGTGTGTGACTACGGCTCGCATCCGCACACGCACTCCTACAGCGCCGCTGACCTGAAGGACGCGGTGAGAACCGCACGGAGCTTCATGTGGGACATCCTGCGCGGCGGGTTCCCCGGGCACCAGCGTCTCCGTGAAGCACACGCGGAAGCTGTGCTGAGAGGTGAGCTGTGACCGACCAACTCACCGACGACCTGGACGAGAACTGGGACGCCGACTACACCGAGGGATACCGCCTCCGCTGCTACCTGGAGGACTTCACCGCCGCGTTCGCTGACGGCACTCACCCCGAGCTGGATCGTGAGCGCTGCGGGACTGACACCTATCCGGAGAAGCTCGCCAGGCTGGTCTCCGCGTGGAACAACTGTCTGTGCGCCGCGAACGCCATCAACGCACGCTACTACGAGGACTGGAACCGCCATGCGGGAGCCCTCACCGTGATCGCCGCTGACGTGCGTGACGCCGCGTTGAGTTCCCTTGCTGAACTGTGGAAGTCGTTGTGCGAGCAGTACATCAGCGAGACCGTGGAAGCTGACCGTCAGCCGTGGGACTGCCC
>JAGQSZ010000424.1 GCA_020439285.1 Microthrixaceae bacterium | reverse complement strand
CTGGCGAAGATAGCGGACATCTTGGCGAGGATGGACGGGATCAGCGACGGGGACGGAACCAAGCGGGATAACGACGACTGGGATGAGGGCGGCGACCCGACCAAGCCGAAGTCCGACAAGCCCAGCAACGACAGCCCAGGAGACAACCCATCATCCGAGAACCCTGGGAACTCGCCCTCATCGGACAGTCCCGCATCGGATAGTCCGTCCGGGCAGACCAAGCTCAGCTCGGATACGTCACCAACCACTCAGCAGCAGCCGCAGCAAGCGCAAGCTCAGCCACAACAGGCTCAGCAGCAGCAGCCTTCTATGTCCCCCTCGGCGGGCATGCCGCAGCAACAGCAGCCCAATGTCTCCCCGAGTGCGTTCAACGTGCGTCCCCGCGACAAGGACAAGGATCGGGACAAGCGCCAGGACAGTGACATCGACCGTGGTGTTCTGCCAGTCGCAACCCCCGTTCCTGCAGCCGTTCCAATCGACCGTGGCAGCAGCGGTACGGGTGTCACGACCCGCGACGTGTCCGGGAAGCCTTCGGCGTTCACCAACCTCTCCAGTGCTGGGCAAGCCGCAGGAGCCGCCAACGCCAACGGAGCACGCGGCGGTGGAGGTACGGGCGGAATGATGGGCGCTCCGCCGATTGGCGGGGGCAGCAAGTCCGACACCTCAGCCAAGCGCGGCAAGAACTTCGACCTCGACCGTCTGCTGTCCAAGCCAGACGACAACACGAGTGTGAACTCGGGGACGCTTTCAAAGGACAGCCTCGCCGCGTCAGAAAAGGCGGAGGAGACCGAGCAGGATCGTGTCCACAAGGCAATGAGAGACAGCGTCAAGAGAATGATGTCGGACAAGAAGGCTGGATAATGATGAAAACTGTCCGTGCGATTGGACTTTCAGCGGTAGCTGCAGCCCTGGTACTCAGTGGGTGCTCTACCGCGACACCTCCGCGCGCGCAGGAAACTTCAACCACCACTACATCCGCCACCTGTCCTAGCGGAACCGTCCTGACCAAAATTGGTAAATGCGACCCTGTTGACGGAACGACAACAACAACTACTTCACCGAGCGCCGCGCCGAACGCCAACCCCACCGCCGCACTTCCGTCCGTGTCCGCGTGCGATGGAACGCAGTGCGATCTCACGAACAGCGACGACGAGATAGATCGGCTGGTTGCCGAGTCGCTTGCTGACGTGAACAAGATGTGGGCAAGCTCGAATGTGAGCGTGACCCTGCATCTCTACAAGGATGGCGCACCAGACTGCCAGAGCGGACGCATCGCATCTGCGACCGCATGGACGTGTGTTGACACGCGAACGGGCGGATGGAACCCCGCCCTGCTGCGGACTTGGGCAGCGAACCATGATGCGACCCTTGAGGATACTGTCCGAGCCACCATCGCCCACGAGGTCGGACACGTCATCATCGACAGTTTCGGAGCATCGACCGACGACATGGTCACCGACGAGACCCGCGCGGACTGCATGGCGGCGGGGTA
>JAGQSZ010000423.1 GCA_020439285.1 Microthrixaceae bacterium | reverse complement strand
TCGCCAACCTGGTTGAACTGCGAGCCGTGGCACGGGCACTCGAACCATTGCGAGCTCGCGCACGAAGGCACTCGACAACCCAGGTGTGGGCACTTCTGATAGAGCGCTACAAGACCGGCTTCCATTCCGGTGAGTTCCGGCGGGGAGTAGACGGTCTCGGCCTTGGGGAGAGCAGCCGCGGGATACGCGGTGACCCATGCGCGGGCCTCTGGCTTGTACAAGAAGCCGTTGTTCGCACGGATGTCGGCGAGAAGGTCGGTGACCTTGCCCATCTTGATCTTGGAACCGAAACCGCTCGATCCGGTTGGCCACAGATAACCGATGATCGCAACACCGAAAGCGCTGATACCCAGGGCGAAGAGGCCGACGATCGAACGGTTGATGAACTGACGACGCGTGACCCCGAAGGCCTCTACATCTGGTGCGGTCCAAGCTACGGGTGCGCTTGTGGCCACCGGCGCAACCGCTGGGGCATTGCGTCCAGCGGTGACGCTGCGCTCGAGATCCTTGCCGGTGGGCGCGTCCGCTCCCGACTCGGCGCGTGCAGCCTTGCGGGCGGCTCGGTCGCGCTTGAGTGTCTCGGTGGATAGTGCACCTGTGGCAGAGAGCCCATCCTTGCGACGGGCGCCGCCGATGAGAGCAACGACAGCTAGGGCAATCACCACGATTATTGCGAGAACAATGAAACTGGTCATGTCTCAGTTCACCTCACAGTTCGAAGAAGACGCCGTCCACCCAGGGCAGCGTGAAGAGGAAGCCGGGGCCTCGGAAGAAGGACCCGATGATGACAAGTACCGTCCAGAACATGAGGTGGACTGTCATCAGCGAGAAGGCGAACTTGCGGTCCTCCGGCTTGTTCGACGGGTTCTTGTCCATGTAGGGAGCGAGGATCAACAAGAAGATGCCCATACCCGGGATGGTCACACCAGCGACCATCGGGTGGAACATCGTCAGCAGCTCCTGTAGGCCCAGGAAGTACCAAGGGGCCTTGGACGGGTTCGGAGTCTGGTTGAAGTTGGCCAGTTCCAGCAGTGGGGCGTTGACCACCCACGAGAAGATCAACAAGAAAGTGGTGCAGATCAACGCTGCCACGAACTCGATGACCAACAGGTGAGGCCAGACGTGGACCTTGTCCTGGGGCTTGGACTTGACGTCCTGGATCGAGCCGGCCTTGACCACGGTCAGCAGACGTTGGGTGTGTCCGCCTGGTCCGCCACCCACTGGAGGTCCCGAGGCTGGGGTCATTGCACCGCCCGCAGGTGCAGTCGCTACCGCTGTTGCGGCAGCCGCTGCTGCGGGAGCGGCTTCGGCTGTGCCGCCTGCACGCTTGGACTTGGCGGCTTGGGAGCGGGCCAACAGGTGCGCGGGGATACGGCTGTCAGTAGCAGCAGGTGCTTCTGACTCGGCTGGCGCCGCTGCCGGTGCCTCGGCTGCCGGAGCGGCCTCGGCCGCTTTGGACGCCGCCTTCTCCTTGGCTGCCTGTGCTCGCTTGAGGAGGT
>JAGQSZ010000422.1 GCA_020439285.1 Microthrixaceae bacterium | reverse complement strand
TTCGGCGAGACTCAGCATCACCGCACTCTATGGCCACCGGGAAACCGAGTGTCTGCGCCAGCACTCCGAACCCGATCAACATGCTCTTCGTCTGCTCCCCATCGGGCATAGGAATACGATTGCGGACGGACCCATGGACAATTTCACTTCTGACTCATCTCCCATCCCAACCGCGACGGACGGGATCCAAGCAACGATCGATGAAGCATACGAACTGTTCCGGACCGAAGATGGAGGTGAGGTCAGCGACCTCTACGCTCCGCTCGCAGCAGCAGACCCTTCGATCTTCGGCTTGAGCTTCGTTACGACTTCAGGGGATCAGTTCAGCGCCGGTGATTCCTCGGCAAGGTTCGTGTTGATGAGTGTCTCCAAGCCCTTCGTGTTTGCGCTCGTGTGTGACCTGATCGGCGTGAGCACCGCGCACGACCGACTCGGTGCCAACGCAACAGGTCTTGCGTTCAACTCTCTTGAAGCAGTCGAACGCAACCGAGGAAAGACCAATCCGATGGTCAACTCGGGTGCAATAGCCACAGTCGGTCTCTACGGAGACGATCCATGGCCTCGGGTCCTCGAGGGATTGTCCAGGTTCGCCGGAGCTGAACTGAAACTCGACGATGAGATCTTCGCGATGGTCTCAGCGACCAACAAGAACAACCGCGCGCTAACCCAAGCTCTGGACAGTTTCTCCATGCTCGAGCGTGACCCGGCGGAAGTACTCGACGCGTACACCCGACAGTGTTGTGTCTCGGTCAACAGTTCTGAGCTAGCTGTCATGGGTGCCACTTTGGCCAATGGCGGCCTCAATCCGCTGAGCGGACAACGCGTTGTGAGCGCCGAGGCGTCGCGTGCTGCTTTGGCTGTCATGGCCACCGCCGGCTTGTACGAGACGTCTGGCGACTGGCTCTACCGGGTGCAACTGCCGGGTAAGAGTGGTGTGAGTGGAGGGATATTCGGAGCTTCACCAGCCGAAGGTGCGTTCGCGACATACTCTCCACGGATAGATGCCGCAGCGAACAGTGTCCGTGGACAACTAGCCGCCGAATACCTGTCAGATCGGCTCGGCCTAGGCGTACTCGGCTGAGTATCGAACCGCTCCCGAGAGGAAACAAAATGGATCAGGAACCCTGGAGTTCCGAATCGAGTTCTACGCCTTCAACACCACCCGGTTGGTACATCGACGCCAACGGGGTCAACCGGTGGTGGGACGGAACACAGTGGGGCGCATCCGCTCAACAGGCGGGCTACGGAGGCGGACCAGGAAGCTACTACCAGAACCCAGTCCCACCGATGCCGACAGCCACACCGCCGTCACCTCCATGGGGAACCTGGACATGGGCTGATGGCACAGCGATAGACATCAACTCACTTCCTCCTTACGACCCTGACAAGAAGCTGATCACCGGTTTGCTGGCAATCCTCCTGAGCGGTCTCGGCATTCACAAGTTCATCTTGGGCAACACAAATGAAGGAATCATCACGATCGTGGTGAGCCTGTTCACCTGTGG
>JAGQSZ010000421.1 GCA_020439285.1 Microthrixaceae bacterium | reverse complement strand
TACATCGCCCGAAGCCTGCTCGAGACCGGCGGCTTCAGACCCCAACTCCTACACCCCCGATTGGGATGAGCCGCATTACCGCGCGCAAATGAGAAAGCCGCCCCGAGGGGCGGCCTCCGCGAGGGATCCGGGCCGGATCCCGATGGTCGGGGTAACAGTGTCTGGTTGCAGGACATAGGAAACCGATGTCTCAGGACATCGGAAACCCTTCGACACGCTCTCAGACGTGTCGAAGGCTCGCCTGATCATCACCGCCGTCGTCCTCGAGGGCCGCTCCCAAGCTGACGTCGCCCGCACCTACGGCGTCTCGAAAGGCTGGGTGTCCAAGCTCGTCGCACGCTGGCGGCTCGAGGGAGACGCCGCGTTCCAGACCCGATCGCGTCGCCCCAGGTCCTCCCCGAACGCGACCCCGCCGGCCGTGATCGAACGGATCCTGAACCTGCGGGTGAACCTGCAACACCAAGGGCTGGACCACGGACCATCGACGATCGCCTGGCACCTCGCACACCATCACAGCACCCGCGTCTCTCGCGCGACGATCGCCCGGATCCTGCACCGCGAGGGTCTAGTCACCCCGACGCCGAAGAAGCGCCCCAAGTCCTCCTACCTCCGCTTCGAAGCCGCACTCCCGAACGAGACCTGGCAGGCCGATTTCACCCACGTCACCCTCGCCGACGGCACCGATGCCGAAGTCCTCACCTGGCTCGACGACTGCACCCGCTACGCGATCTCCATCACCGCCCACACTCGCGTGACCACCCCCGACGTCCTGGCCACCTTCCGCGCTGCGGCCGCCGCGCACGGCACACCCGCCTCGACGCTGACCGACAACGGCATGGTCTTCACCGTCCGGCTCGCCGGCCTCGGACGCCGCGGCGGGCGCAACGCGTTCGAGACCGAACTGCACCGACTCGGGATCCAACAGAAGAACGGCTCCCCGTCGCACCCGCAAACCCAGGGCAAGGTCGAACGCTTCCAGCAGACGATGAAGCGATGGCTACGCGCCCGAGCCGCACCCACGACGATCGCCGACCTCCAGACCCTGCTGAACCGCTTCCGTGACGACTACAACGAACGCCGACCGCACCGATCCCTGCCACACCAGGCGACCCCCGCGACCCGCTACCGCACCCTGCCGAAAGCCGCCCCGAACAATTCGCACCAGGCCGAAACCCACGACCGGGTACGCCGCGACCGGATCGACAAGACCGGCAAAGTCACCCTCCGGCACGCCAGCCGACAGTTCAACATCCACATCGGCCGCGCCCACGCCGGCACCCGGATCCTCATGCTCATCCAGGACCTCGAGATCACCATCATCAACGCCGCAACCGGCGAGCTCCTCCGCGAGCTCACACTCGATCCCAGCCGCCAATACCAACCCCTGAACAGCAAGAAACCCCCGAACCCGAGGGTTCAGGGGTTTCCGATGTCCTGAGACATCACATGGTCGGGGTAACAGGATTTGAACCTGCGACCTCGTCGTCCCGAACGACGCGCGCTACCAAACTGCGCCATACCC
>JAGQSZ010000420.1 GCA_020439285.1 Microthrixaceae bacterium | reverse complement strand
TTCACGATTCGAATAATTGCGAAGATGAATACTGGATAAGTGAGTAGGGTCAGTGCATCGGCCGGGGAGGGGAAAGGAAATTCGACGCCGATCATGGCCCCATGTATGACCCGCAGGATGACGCCCGACAGTGATAAAGCACCTGCCAGAACGATCAGCTTCGCGACGGGACGAACGTCTTGGTGCAGATGTTTGACGTTCTTTGCCAGCGTACCCAGAACGACTATTGCGCCGACGACGTAGTTGATACCGATCAGGTCTGGCGGGAGGATGATCCCAAGAGCGATCCAAACGCTGCCGGCAATAACGAATTTCTTGAAATTGGTCACGTCTCGATCTGGCTTTCCTAGAGCGTGATTCATACTTCGGCGGCAATGGCGCTTTCTCAAGGATTTTCACGAGTTCGTTGGCGTATCCCCCAACTATCCAGTGGAAGCCAATAGAGTCCATGGGCCCATTCATCGACGCCGTGGAGTGCAGTTAGTGGCGCAAAGCAGATTTCAGATCCTGTTCTGGTCGGCGTACAGCCGTGTTTACGACGGACTGTTGAAGCTGCGTCCCTATGCAGATCTGGTAGCAGATTCGGTCGATCGTTTGGACGTCACAGAAGGTGCGGTGGTAGTTGACCTGGGCTGCGGAACCGGCAACTGCCTCAACGCTGTGGTGGCAAAATACAAAGGGCTTCCGACAGAGCTAATCGGTGTTGACTCTTCTCCACAGATGCTCAAGACCGCGAGTCGCAAATTGAGCAGTGATCGGCGCATACAACTTTTTAATGCGTCTCTACTGGACTGGCTGGGTGATCGCAGCCCTGATTCGGTTGATGCTGCCATCAGCGTGAATGTGCTCTACACGATGCAACCATCTGACCGTGAGCGCTTCTGGGCCGGATTAGGGGCAGCATTGAAACGGGGCGGCAGTGCTGTGGTGGTCACCACCGACCGCCCAGGAATTGGCCCTGTGGCGAAAGAGCACTTCGCCGAGGTGCCGTTGTGGAGAGCGTTTCCGCCGCGACTAGTCGCGGTGTTGTTGATGAATATGGTCATCTGGATGTTCGAATCGAACTCCGTTTATGACCCGGCATCCCTCGAAACACTCGTTTCTGAGGCTGAATCAGCTGGTTTGTCTGTGGTTGAAACCCAACGTTGCTATGGCGGATCAGTAGACGGGGTCGACGTCATGTTGGTGTTGACCAGAGACTGATTGGGTCCAGACTCGATGGCGGCTGAGTGATCAGACTGCCGTCAGGTCAATCGTGTCAGGCATCCAGATCTCGCTGTCGAGGCCCTCGGTTATCCACTTGAAGACGTTCGGTCGTTCTTTGATGAACGATGAGATCATCTGATCCAAGAAGACCAGTCCTGCAAGTGTGACGGATCCCATGTACTCCTGGGGCTCCGAGATCATGATCATCGGAAGGCCGTACAGATCTCGGTAGACATCGAGGAACCACGGTTCGACTGCCATGGCAAACGCGTCGGCTTCACTCAGGAACGTGTGTTGGACAGCACAGCGATGGACTGCGT
>JAGQSZ010000419.1 GCA_020439285.1 Microthrixaceae bacterium | reverse complement strand
TCAGCGCGTTCGACGCGACCCGTTGGTTTTCGAAGCGCTCGAACGGATGTGGCCGGTGCTGACTCCGGGCGAGCTGCTCATCGACCTCTTCGGTGGCCGTGGGCTGTTGCGTTCGGCTGCCGAGAAGGTGCTCGGTGAGAACTGGAGCCTGCTCTACCGCGAGCGTGTCGCTGACCCGGCTCGCATGGTGTTCACCGGTGACGACGTTCCACTACTTGATGAAGCGCTCGAAATTCTGGGTCCGCGACCGAAGCACCGAGATGACGACTTGATCCGGACCTATGGCCACATCGTGGTCGACGAGGCTCAGGATCTTTCACCGATGGCGCTGCGAATGCTCGACCGTCGCTCGCTGAACGGTTCGATGACAGTCGTCGGTGACATGGCACAAGCGACTGGCGCTTGGCCCCACGACGATTGGGAATCGCTGCTTGAGTTCCTGCCGGATCGTCGCCCGCCGAGGCGGGAGGAACTCACTGTCGGCTACCGGGTTCCGGGTCCGATAATGGACCTGGCCGCCCGTGTCTTGGCGCTCGCTGCTCCCGATCTCTCGCCACCGACCTCGATCCGCCACAGCGGAGACGCTCCCGAGTTCGTAGCTGTTCCTAGGCCTGAGTTTGGTCCTGCTGAGACTGGTCATGCTGTAGCCGCTGCCGTGCGACGTGAGATCAACGAGATCGGATCCGGGAACGTTGGCGTCATCGTCCCGGACTCCATGAACGAGTACCTCGACGAGTCTTTGACTAGCGAAGGGCTTGATCACGGGGGCGCGACCCGACAGGGTCTGGATCATCAGGTGACGATCGTGCCCGTCTCGCTGGCCAAAGGGCTCGAACTCGACTCGGTCATCGTTGTTGAACCCGCTCGCATCCTCAGCGAGGGAGACAGGGGAGCACAGTCGCTCTACGTTGCGCTCACACGCTCAACGAAGCGGTTGGTGATCGTCTACTCGGGTGAGTTGCCAGCCGTGCTCGCTCCGGCCGGGGCCGGATCTAACGGCTCTACGGACGGCCAGCTAGAACTAGGATTCGATCAGCGGTAAACGCCTCGAGCCCGACGTGACGACCATGTATCTCGACGGTCGCAGTGCCCGCAGGGGACAGGCTCTGGAGAGTGCCGGAGTTGCCCGGCAATAGCTCGTTCTCCTCGAGGTAGTCGAGCAGTCCCGGGGTGAATTCCAACTCTTCTGGAATTCGATTGATCGTGAATGCGTCCCCCACCTTGACCTCCGACAGAGGCAACACATTGGGCGTCTCGTAACCAGCGCCCGGGATCGGATTCCCGTGAGGACATGTCGTGGGTTCACCAAGAACCCTGATGAGCGCGGCCTCGACCGCCTCGGAAATGATGTGCTCCCATTTGCCGGCTTCTTCGTGAGCATCAGCCCACGGGAGTTCGAGAATGTCGGTGAGGAAGCGCTCGGCCAAGCGGTGACGGCGCACAACTCGCTCTGCTAGTTCCACTCCGTTGGCAGTGAGAGCGATGGTGTCACCGACGGTGATCAGCTTCTCCTGTTCCATGCGGCGGA
>JAGQSZ010000418.1 GCA_020439285.1 Microthrixaceae bacterium | reverse complement strand
GTCTCTGGAGCAGGCTCTCGTAGAGAATCTTCACCGCCAGGATCTGAACCCTCTTGAAGAGGCATCTGCCTACCAGCAACTCATCGACGACTTCGACTTGACCCAGGATCAAGTTGCAAAGAAGGTCGGCAAGAGTAGGTCCAGTATCGCTAATCTGCTGCGTCTATTCAGCCTGCCGCCATCAGTGCAGAAACTTGTCGGCGAAGGACTGGTTTCGGCCGGCCACGCCAAGGCGCTACTCGGACATCCCGATAGGGCCTACCAAGAAGGTCTGGCGAAGCGCATCGTCTCCGAATCTCTCAGTGTTCGAGATGTAGAGCAACTCGTGAGAGAGCGTTTGGACCTGGAAGCCGACTTGGGTAGTGGTCCGACTGAACCGACCGGCCAAGAAAACGAGTCCCAGTCGGATTCCCCAGATAAGGATCGGGCACCTTTGCGGCCACCTGGACTACTCGAATTGGAAGAACTCCTGGCTAGTCACCTTGATACTCGTGTGGGAATCGCAATGAGCTCCAAGAGAGGCAAAGTCACCATCGATTTTGCGAACCTAGAGGACCTCGAGCGCATATACCGACTGATCATGGGGTAGTGGCTAGACCTAAACCTCGTGTGACAAAAACCTCATGTAGAGGTTTTCCACAAGCTGTGCGTAAAGCTGTGCGTAACTAATTTTACGCTAGTTAGCACCGTGAATACGGGCGCCATCAAAGCTTCCCTTTAGGTTGAATCGTCGCACTCAGGCGGGGGATTGAACCATCTCGGAGAAGTGCGCCAACCACCGTTCCAAAGCGATCTGGAATGAAGCGATCACGAGATCCTCGCTCGATTCCAAGCTTTCACTATCGCCAAGGTGGACGAGCACAGCCGGAGGACGCGTCTCGCGCAACACGGTTCGACGCATGCCAGCAATAGACCCGACGCCCCAACCGGGAGAAGCGGGCAGTTCCGAAATGATCATTTCGGCGAGAAGCTTTCCACCGAAGGATTCATATCCCGGTATCGCGTAGTAGCTGGCTTCAGCAATCCTCTGGTCTTCAAAGATCATGAATCCAATGAACACGTCTGCTCTGAAGCTATTTGCCTGGGTCGCTTGGGATGACCAGTCGAGTCCTTCCAAGAGAAGAACTGTTGAACCTGCTGATTGCAGAGCGGACGCGATCTTGGACACGATTGGACTGGTCTGGTCCTTTGCGCCGATAGCTATTCGGAGACGGGCCAAGGTCGATACACGCCTGCGCAGGTGTTCACGCTCGCGGAGCCCGGTGACTGATGATCGACCACCTCGACCTTCCAGGCGTAATAGTGCTGCGACCGTGTCAGGTCCACACACCGAGTCGCTCACCAAGCCGGCGTTGCGTTGAAACTCACCGACGGCCTCCTGGGTCATGTGCCCGAAGATTCCGTCCACCCGTCCTGGATCAAAGCCCAGTACCCCAAGACGCAGTTGGAGATCGCCGATGTCGTCTCCTCTGAGCATCGGTGAACGGAGGCAGAGCAATCGATCACCCAGAGAGAAATCTGATTCAATCAGCGATGCCCACGTATTG
>JAGQSZ010000417.1 GCA_020439285.1 Microthrixaceae bacterium | reverse complement strand
CTTCCCCCAGCGCGCGTCATACGCTGTCTCTTTGGCATATCGGATCCGCTACACGATGCAGTTCAACGCCCGGGAGGCAATGCACCTGCTCGAACTTCGTACTGGTATCCAGGGCCATCCCAGTTACCGGAGCGTCGGTCAACAGATGCACAAGTTGATCGCTGACAAGGCCGGGCACCACACCATTGCTGAGATGATGAAGTTCGTGGATCATTCCGGTGAACCCGAACTGGAACGTCTGGAAGCTGAACGGCGCGCCGAACAGCGACGCGAGGCCCCCTGATTCGAGCGATTCCTGCGCTTCCACAGGGATCATCCACCAATTTGGGTGACGGCTTTCACCCCGTCATGACGCATTATTCACGCTGTCTGTGTAAATAATTCCCCTTCGGTTGCGCCAACGTGGTCCGAGTGTGTCTATGATGCGGCGCGATCATCAGATCCCCCCACCATTTCCGATAGGAACGGATAGCGACCGTGGACGAAGAATTCGACGAAGAAACTGAGGATGTCACCGACGAAGAGGACCTTGATGAGGACCTCGACGCTGATTTGGACGACGACCTCGATGACGACATCGAGGATGAGGCTGACCTCGATGACGACGCAGCAGTCGACGATGCTGAGGAAGACGAGGAGGTCGAGGCGCCCGCGGCTCGACGCAAGCGTCCCTCGGCGGAGGACGACGATGAGGATGACGACGAGTTCGACCCCGATGACGTCGAGGCCGACCTTGATGCAATTCTGAAGACCCGGATTGCAGCATCAAGTGACGATGATGCCGAGGACGAGGACGAGGCCCCATTAGCTACCGATGACGGTGCCGCCTCAATAGCTGCCAAGACTGCAGATGAGTTCACCTGCACGACCTGTTTCATGATCGTCCATCCCCGCCAGTTCGGTCGGAAGGACAATCTGACGTGTCCAGAGGGCTACTCGCCCTGTTCATCAATCGCGATAGTGGCCAAGAAGCTGAAGGCCGCTGCCAAGAAGTAGCAATCGCTGAAGTGACAGTCGTACCGACGTGCGACCTAGGGTGATGACATGACACCGAGCGATAAGACAAACGCTGGAACAGTGGAGGACCTTCTGTGGGTCCTCCCCAAGTTCTGGGATCGCACCGCTCGCCAGATCGAGCTGTCACGGACCCTCCTGTCCCATGTGCCGTGTGTCGGGAGTGCCTTGGGATCGGTCCTTGGTTCGGCCCCCGAATCGGCACCACGGTCGCGTCACGACATTGACGTTCTCGATGTCATCGCTGATGAAGCGCCCGAGCAGTCCCCGGTAGCGACCGCTCAGCCATCGCGAACCAGCGCGTCCATCAACGGCACGGCGCTGAACACTCCCAATTCCGTACAGGCCCCGGTGTCAAGTAGCCCGGCGCCTGCGGAATCCGAGTTGGCGGTGCCTCAGTACGACAGCTTGGCCGCATCACAGGTCATTCCTCGGTTGGAGATGCTCAGCACCTCGGATCTGCAGTTGATTCTTCGATACGAAGAAAGCCACCGCAACCGTCAGACAATCATCCACAAGGTCAGACAACTGTTGGCCGCTACAGC
>JAGQSZ010000416.1 GCA_020439285.1 Microthrixaceae bacterium | reverse complement strand
CACCCGCTCGGCGGCGTCGATCCTACCGGCGAGAGTGCGGTGAAACGCAGCCATCGCCGCATCGACGTCACGAGATACGTAGATCAGTTGCCCGGTTGAATCGAACACCTGCTGAGCCCGCGGTGCTCGGACCGAACCTCGCGTCAGTCGGAGGTAATAGGTCTCACCACCCCAATCGTCGGGATTGTCGACCACTATGTGATCCGGCCAACTCAAGACTGCCTCGGGCTCTGTCGATCCAGCCAGGAACGATCCATCGGCACGCTCGATTCGCACCATAGTCATCCGCCCCAAGCCAAGCCGTCTTCCGAGGCAAGAGTCTGCCGGAATCGGGGGAAACGGGTCGGCGGAGACTACGTCAGCTTGATCGACATCAGCGAGCATACCGTCCTGCTCTAACGACGCTACGAACCACGCGACCTGTTCGCGCACCGGATCGATCGGCAGGCCAAGCGAGGATGCGACATCCACGGCTAGATCATTGACCGTCGTTACTCCGTCGAGGGAGTCCCAGAGCACCGTCATCACAGGGTCGAACGCCGCTACCCGTCCGACGTCCTGCCCACCCACGACGGAACCACCGTCGACGTCGGCACGACACAGATCGCGTCGGGCTCTGGGCCGACGTGCTGCAAGGTGTGACCAGAAATCAGCCGCGTCACGTGAACTCGTCGAGGTCATCCAACACCCCCTCGGCAAAGAACTCAGGGTTGTCCACAATATAGACGACACGCACGATGAGATCCGCGTCGATCAGATAAGCAATCCGACGCGGCGTCGGCGCGTCTTCGTCCGCTGCAGCGCCTACGGAGACAGCAACTTCGCGAGTGTCATCGGAGACTAGAATGAAAGGCAGCGAATGCTCATCGCGGAAAGTGCGAAGCATCCATGTCGGGTCGAACGATGCTCCGATAATTTGACAGTCCAAGTCGGCGAACGCCTCGGCCTGATCGCGTAGTCCGGTTGCCTGGGCAGTACACCCGGGGGTGTTCGACTTCGGAAACCAGAACCATAGAGTCCAACGTCCTGCGAGGTCGGCCCGCTCAATCGGACCCCCATCGGCATCGGTCATCACGAAATCGGGAATAACCTCACCAACTGCTAGCACGGTTTACTTCCTTTCTCGGATCCAGAACTGTAGCGAATAGCCTCGGGCGATTCACCGGAACGCATCGCCGAGCGCAAACGACAATACAGCCCCGAACTCGGCCGCTGCACCCGCCGCAGCGCGAAGGAAGGACGGGAACATGAGTGCGGTGCCAACCGCAAGCTGCTCCGACCTTTCGACCTCGGGAAACTCCACGACGGGAAGCACGGTGTCCACCTCGGCAACGAGCGGGAGCAGGATGGTCAGCTTCCTAGTGGAGGCCTCTCGACTGAGCCCTGCGTCCGCCAACATTCCTCGGTCGAGGTGATGCAAAAGCCGAGGACCGGTCGCCTCGTGCAATGCGGCCAGCTCGAAGTGAAAGTAGTTTGAGTTTGCGCTCCCAATGGCCTCTACCAAGACTCGGTCAAGGTCGGCGCTCGATCCGCTGACGGCCAGTTCGTTCCAGACCGCCGC
>JAGQSZ010000040.1 GCA_020439285.1 Microthrixaceae bacterium | reverse complement strand
CGTTCAAACAGTTCCTGTCCTCTGGAGCCATGCAGGTATGTCAGATCGACGCGTGCAGGGTGGGCGGGGTCAACGAGAATCTGGCGATCATCTTGTTGGCAGCGAAGGCCGGTGTGCCGGTGATTCCACACGCTGGTGGATGCGGGCTTAGTGAGGCCGTTCAGCATCTGGCGATGTTCGACTATGTCGCGCTCGGACAAGACGTCGAATTCGGTGGGCGTCTGATCGAATGGGCAGATCACCTGCACGAACATTTCGCAGCGCCGGCATCGATCGTGAACGGCAGTTACGTCACCCCGACCCAGCCCGGGGCGAGCACAGAGATGCTCGCGTCGAGCGTCGAAGAGTACCGTCATCGTCCATGAACAAGACCGACCGTGCAGTGGAGGCACTGCTAGCGATGATCCGATCCGGTCGGTTCTCCGTTGGGGACCGCTTGCCGACCGAGCCCGAACTGGTCGCCGAACTAGGCGTGTCACGCAGCGCTGTTCGCGAGGCTGTCCAGTCGTTGAGCTTCGCCGGCGTGCTCCGGGTTCGCCAAGGCGGTGGTACCTATGTGACCGACCTCGAGCCTGCGCGACTACTTCGATCAGCGGCGATCGCTCTCGATCTCACTAGCAGCGCGACCATCTCCGAGTTGTACGCGGTGAGACGAATTCTTGAACCAGCGGCGACAACCATGGCCGTTGCGAATCTCACCGATGAGCACCTCGAAACATTGCGAGAACTGCTCGACGAGATGCGCACGGCAAGCGACGCCGAGTCCTTCGTCCAAGCCGACATTGCGTTTCACGACACGGTCGCCCAAGCAGCGGGGAACGAAACACTTCGCGCATTGTTGGCGGCGCTCAGGTCCGAATCGGGCCTGGCTCTGATCCGCCGCGCCCGTGAAGAGGAAAACGCCGAGGCCCGATCGATCACCGAACACGAAGCGATTCTCGCGGCGCTTGAGGTCAGGGATCCTGAACTCGCGCAAGCTGCCACGACATTGCATCTTGCGGCGGGGCAGCGCTGGCTGGACGCCGCTCAATCAGAAGACTGATCGCCGCGGATAGCGTTCCCCAACGCCTCGAGTAACGCTGACTCGGCGGGCGGAATCGAGCCATCAGCCGTCGGACCTACGTTCAACAACATCTTGCCGCCGGTGCCGGTTACCTGGCGATACAAAGAGATGAGCTCGCCACTCGACAGACGGTGGGCATCGGTCTCCATTGCATTGTGACCGAACCCTGACCCCATACCCCGGGTTGTCTCCCAGACGAAGTCGACATGGCCCCTCGGCCACGAGAACTCCGGTGTCCGAAAGTCAGCGAGTGCGTGGCGCCCTGGATAGAACGGCTGATCCGGCCTGGATCTGGGGGACAACGCAGCAAAGATCCCGTTGAGGATCCGTCTACCGATCGGGTTGCCTGATCCGGGGACCGGGTGATCCCAGCGATCGTTGATGACCGCATCCGGAACCCGATCGACCAGGTAGTTCTTGAACTCGGCGACATCGAACCCTTTTGGTGTACCGATGTCTGACCAGACCACGCTCGGTTCATAACGGTTCACCAACTCGTGAAGCTGACTGGTCATGTAGACCAGATACGCGGGGCTTCGGGGCGTACAGCCCGGCGAGTCGACGATCTGTCGAATCGGGATGTGATGGATCGACCAGTCGAGCCCGGTCGAGTAGTAGACGCCGAAACGCATGCCCTCGTTGCGTACAGCGGTGGCGAGTTCGCCGACCAGATCTCGTCGGGAATGCCAACCGGGCCGAGTTGGATGAGCAACCTCGGTCGGCCATAGGCAATAGCCGTCGTGGTGCTTGGTCACCATCACCACATAGCGGGCGCCGGTCCTAGCGAACTGCCTTGCCCATGACGCGGGATCCCAGTCATCGAGGCCAGCTTCGAAAATGTCTTGGAAGTCCTCATAGGGAGAGTTGTTCCACACCTTCGCATGGTGTGTCGCGGTCGGTGAACCCTCGATGGTCATCGCGTTGCGATACCACTCCGAATAGGGAAGTCGCTCGCCCATGTGTCGAGGGTCCTCGCGCAACAGATCAGGCAGCGACCTTCCGGGTTCCATGACCGGTGCGAATGCCGGGACTGCGAATGGTCCCCAATGGATGAAGATCCCGAGGTCTGCGTCAGCGAACCACTTCGGAAGCTGGCGGGGCAAAGGCGAGGCATCAGCCATCGCGAAATCATATGATGAATTTTGATGTCGGATGTCCCCGTGCCAGAACTGCAGCCCGATCGGATCACCGCCTACCTCCAGGCGAGTGGCCATGACGTAACGGTGTCCAACGTGTCCGCCGCGCCGATCGGCACGGGTCAGATGGCTGCCAGCTACCGGATCCGACTCACCTTTGACGGAGACTCCGGCGGCGTGCCATCAGGACTTGTCGCCAAGGTGCCAGTAGGTCCACCAGAACGCAGACAACTGTCAGCGAATAGCTACCGAACCGAAGTTGATTTCTACCGTGACCTGGCGCCGTTTCTGACAGCTCGCACTCCTAGGGTGTGGGCGGCGTGGCGCAATGAGACCGGTGACGAGTTCGCGCTGTTGTTGGAGGATCTGGCCCCACGGATTCCCGGCGATCAGATTGCCGGGTGCAGTGTGGATGAGGCAATGCTCGCCGTGCGGAACCTGGCTGGAGTGCACGGACCGTTGTGGGGTGACGAGCGCCTGTCGAACCATTTCGCCAATGGTGCAATCACCGTGGATGTCGTGGCGGGCATCGATGCAGTGTTTCCTGCCATGACCGACCTGTACATGGCGAAGTCTGGCGATCAGCTATCCGATGATGTTCGGGCTATCTACCAACAGTTCGCTCCGCTTGCTGGCAGATTTGTCGCGAGTCAGCCTGATAGGCCGGGCATCGTTCACGGCGATTACCGGTTGGACAACCTGTTGTTTTCTGCCGATCTGTCAGACGTGGCGATCGTCGATTGGCAGACCGTCGGTCTCGGCTTGTCCGCCAGAGACCTGTCGTTCTTCATCGCCACGAGTTTGGAGCCCGACGTTCGAAGAGAAGCTGAGTCGGACCTGGTCAAGGAGTATCACCGAGTGCTCTCTGCCTCTGTGGGTGACTATTCACTGGCTGATTGCATGGCCGAGTATGCGGTCGGAATGTTCCAGATGCCACTGGTGATCATGTTCGGATCGGCGATAGCTGAATCAACCGAACGAGGTGACGAAATGTTCCGCGTTATGGCGACACGGGGAGCAGCCGCAATAAAGGACCACGGAACCTTGGAACTCTGTTGAGCCAGTAGCGAGTCTGATCCCTGCGGGCCGCCACGGCTTCGGATCGGCAATCGTGCTCGGCTCACCAGAGGGCCGGGATCGAGAGCATCGGCTTCACCGAGGAGCTGTCAGACAGAAAAGAAGGCCTGTAGCGCGGGCAGCGAATCAATGGCCACTGTTGTGTTGGCAAATGAAAGCAGCGCCATCAGCATCGCGAACGCTGCGCACGTGAGTGCCATTGCTCTCCTTGGCGCCCGACTTTGGATGATCGCGTCGTCAGCTAGTCGATGTCGCCACAGCGATACCGCAAGGCAACATGCAACGATGGTGAGAATCCCACTCATGATCGCCATGGCGAGGTGATATCGCGCAAAGTCATCAAGGATCGTTTGGAGGGCTGAGGGGAGCGGGGTGCCGCCTACTTCTGCATGGGTGAGCGCCGCGTTGATTTCGTGGATTGTCGTGCCCAGTTCGTCCGGCCCTGCTCCGATGGGGAGCAGGCTGACAAGCGACGCCAGCGGCGAAATAACACCTTGCATATTTGCAAGTACAAGTAGTAGGGCGAATAGTCCCATTGCAACTGACGCAATCGAAAGTGTCCGAAGGGTGACTATGGGAGCGCCCCTGCGCAGCGCTTCTTTGAGGCGTGCATGGCTGCTGGTGTCCGACTTTGTGCTTCGCGGTATTGCCGGCTTTCTATCCAATGCAGATCCCCACAGCCGTCCGGCGATCACGAAACAAAGGGTCACCACTATGGCGGCACACAGAGCCTTGAGTAGGTGGTAGTCGCGCCAGGTGACTATCAATCGGTCCAACTGTGGGCTGAATGGACGGTTCTTGTGAGACCAGGTGTCGATGATTGCGTCGGTTGTTGTGGTGACGAGTCCACTCTGGTCGCGAGTCACTCCTCCGACGACCCATCTCGGGAGCCAGACGAAGGCAGCTATGGACCCGACCGTCATTGCAGCGAGCGCAGGCAGTCCGACTTCGAATCGATGAAAACGTCTCGTTTGTGCGTGAACTGAGATGTGATGATTGGGCGTCGGCATTGAGGTCATCTGGTCTCCAGCGCTGGGCTCATGGTCGAGTCTGCCATCTGGGGCATTAGTGCGGACTCGCTGAAGGCGAGTACTGAACCGCACGCTGCCGGAACTCAACCGGATACTTCGAAGGCCTAGCGCCATCCTCATATAAAGAACGGAACCAAACCCAGCACGGTTCATTCGTCGTGTTTCTCGGCGACAACCCTAAGGAGCCAGAACCTGAGCAGCTGACCCAATGAGTACCGCAGGAACACGACTCCGCCCACACAGGCCAAGGTCAGTCCTGTGATGCCCAGCGAGATCTGGGTCGCCTGATCCAGCGGGTTGTCCGATGCTTGGGACAGCACCGTTGCGACTATCGATAGGCCCAGCCCGATGACCATCATGATCACGCCGAGTCGGGCATATGTGCCCTGGCGACCGGTCTGATTGGAAGCGGAAGGCAGTGAGTCTGCGAACTCTTTCGCCTTGTCGGCGGCGAGGTCTGTTGGATCTTGTGATTCGGTCATCAGGACTGCTCCTTGTGTGAAGCGAAATAGGCCGAGTGGAGTTCGGGCGTGATTTCGGCGATGGGGCCATCGAGGGCAACGCGGCCACCGATGAGAGCGATGCCGCGGTCAGCGATGCCTTCCACGGTGCGGACGAACTGCTCCACCACGACCACGGTCACACCAGTAGCTGCGACTTCGCCGACACTCCGGTAAAGGTCAGCTACAACCATCGGCGCAAGACCCATGGAGAGTTCGTCCAACAACAGGATCGCAGGATCAGTTACGAGTGCTCGGCTCAACGCGAGCATCTGTTGTTCGCCACCAGAAAGCGACCCGGCGAGTTGGGTTCGACGCTCGCCCAACCGGGGGAACACTCTGAATGCCCGTTCCTCGACCCGTACCTTGGTCGAACCGCGGTTGGTACACAACCACAAGTTCTCCGACACGGTCAGGTTCGGGAACACGCCACGACCCTCAGGGATGAGACACAAACCTTTACGAGCGAGAACCGAAGGGTCAGCACCCGTCATGGTTCGACCACCCAGGACAAGGTCGCCAGCGTTGGGTTTCAGCAATCCGGCCAGAACCGAGAGCAAGGTCGACTTTCCTGCTCCGTTGGGGCCAAGCACAGCGAGCACCTGACCCGCTGGGACCGACAGGTCAATGTTGTGAAGCACTTCGATTCCGTCGTAACCGGCCGACACGCCTCGCAACTCGATGGCACAGAAGGTCGTGGTCGAACTCATTGTGGTACCTCGACTCCAAGGTACGCGGCTTGGACCTCAGGGTCGGCCTTGATCTGATCGCAGGTGCCCGAGGCGATGACTTTGCCGAAGTCGAGCACGTGGACATGGTCCGAGATGCTCATGACCAGCCCCATGTCGTGTTCCACCAACAGGACCGTCAATCCATCCGATGCCAAGTCGCTAAGGATCTGAGCGAACCGTGCGGTTTCATTGTCGTCTTGCCCACTCGCGGGCTCGTCGAGCAACAACACCGTCGGGTTGCCTACGAGTACCCGGGCCAACTCGACCATCCGGCCTGTACCGGTCGAGAGCGTGTCAGCCCTGGTGTCGGCCAAGTCGCCGAGATTCAGACGGTCGATCACTTCGTCGACCTTGGATCGCCGCTCCGAGCGGGGGAGCGAACTGGCTGCCACCCGCAGGTTCTCGGCGACGCTGAGAGAGCCGAACAATTCCAAGCGCTGAAAGGTTCGTCCAAGTCCGGCGTGGACCCGGCGATGTGGAGCCATGCCGGTCACGTCGATTCCATTGAGACGAACGGATCCTCCGGTGGGTCGTTGCACCCCGGCAATGACGTTGAACAGAGTTGTCTTGCCGGCGCCGTTGGGGCCTATCAGCGCAGTGATCCTGCCTGGTTGGGCGTCAAGGTTGACGCCACGGAGAACGACGTTGCCACCGAAACTGACAGTGGCGTCACGCACCTCAAGCGTCACGGCCATCACCACTTCCGATTCCCAACAGCTCATCAAGTGTCGCCAGGTCCTTTTGCGACAGCGGAAGGGTCAACGCCAGGTTCTCTGGAGACGCGCTCAACCCGTGGTTGGCCACGAGTCCGGGTTCCGCCTGAAGGGGACCCGTCTGTTGACCGTCCGAGGTGCGGTCAGCGATGGTCCGTTTAGACAGGGCCCGTTTGGACAGAGCACGACTCGCGTTGGGCATGATCACCACATACGCGATGCACGCGGCCACGAAGAACCAGTTGGATGTGACCTCCGCCAAGGTCGTGAAATACGAAGCGACCACAACAGCGGTACCACCGCCCAACAACGCATGCTGTCTGGTCAACCCGGACCAACTCGGCCGCAGATCCGACGCGATCGCACCGTTGGGATTGTTGCCAAGTCCGACGCCTGCCAAAGCAGTCAGTGTCGGTGTGGACTGGGCCAATGATGGGAAGACGTTGGCAAGCACCGGTGCGGCGAGGAAGACGCCAGCAGCTATGGGGGACCCGATGGAGGCAACTCCGAATATGACCACAACGACCAGCACGCTCAACCCGCCGAAGAACCCGAACGCGTCGGGGCTCGGCCGTTCGATCGCACCGCCGAGCAACGCTCCGCCCACGCCGGCGATGCCGGCCGATATAGCGAACGCGGCCACTGTGGTGACCCGTTTGTCCAGTCCGACGGTGGCATAACCGATCGGGCTGTCCTTGAGCGCGAGCATCCGAAGGCCGAGCGTGCTGCGTCTAAGCGCAGTCAATGCGAACAGTGCCAGAGCAAAAACCACGGCACCAAATATCAGGAACGCTCTGTCGCTGCTCAGGTCGATTCCACCGAATACGGGCCGGTGGACCGTCAACGCTCCTCCCTGGAAGATGTGCACTTGTTGACGGTAGATGTCGACATCGGTGAACGGGATGCGGATCACCAGATCGAATGGCGGCAGACGGAAAACCCAGTTGTCACAGGCGACAGCGAACGCTGCGGTGGCCAACGCCAGATAAAGAGGGGACAGGCGGGCGCCCGGGAACGACAACAATGCGCCCACAGCAGCGGCAGCGAGCCCAGCGAGCAACAGTCCCCAGATCTGACCTTGGGGTGCCAGATGTGCAGTGATGACGGCACCGACGGCAGCAAACGCGAATGGGCACACCGCAAGGCGACCGGCCCAACCCAGCAAAGGGACGAGTGACAGCGCGATGAGGGCGATACCCCAGACTCGCGTCAGGTTGTGCAGATCGCCGGCTGCCGGCAATGGTGTCAGCGCAATAGTTGCCAAGACAATGATGACTGCGAGGATCGTGACGCCCCGCCAGGTTGGGGCTGTCGAGATCTCTCGGGCCTGTTGGGATTTCGAGGCTCGCAGCCGTTCGTGGGGCAGGAACTGCAACGCGATGAACAACACAATGACGGGCACTACATTCACCAAGCCGATCAGGTACCGCGACCCGGGGATGTCGGGGCGGCTGCCGATGTATCCCTGGGCATACGCCGTGCTCAGACCCAAAATGACTGCTCCGAGAACGGTAAGGGGAAGGCTGCGGAGTCGGCCGACAACAGCAGCGGCGAACGCGTTCATCACCAACAACGACAGCGAGGCCGCTGCGACGGACGTCTTGGGCGCTATCAGCACACCGGCGAGGACCGCTGTGGTCGCGCCGATCCCCCAGGACAGTTGAGCAGTTCGTACCGGTGAAACTCCGTTGAGGATGATGAGATTCCGGTCATCCACGATGGCACGCATTTCGACCCCGGCACGCTGGCGGTACAACAGGTGCCGGAGTGCCAGACCAACAACGACTGCGATCGCCATGACGATCAGGTCATAGACGGGTAACCGTTGACCGAACAGGTGCACGGCGCGACCGTCGACCAAGGGTTTCACGATCTTGGAGGTTCGCGGATCCCAGATCCAGTTGAGCCCGGCGACGATCCCGATCAACAACGCCAGCGTCACAGCCATTCGGGTGATCTCGCTCGTCCCGTCGAGACGGCGCATGATCCCGGCTTCGACGATCACGCCGATTCCTGGGCCGATTACCACCACGCAGATACCCAGAGCCAGAACCGGATTCCAGCCCCAGCCCTGGGTCATTTGCCAGTACGTGAACGCTCCGATTGCTGCGAACGCTCCGTGTGCCCAGTTGAAGATGCCCGTCGTCGCATAAGTCAACGTCAACCCGCAGGCGACGATCGCGTAGATGCTCGCGGTCACCAGACCAGTGATGGTGAACCCGACGAACTCGCTCATCCAGGCATTCTCCCCGAACCTGCGCTCCTAGGGATCAACTGATCGGGATGACGTTCTTCGGATCGCAGTTGAACAGGCCATCGGTTGGTTTGGTGGCCTTCTCGTCATAGGTGATGCCCTCGGCGTTCACCTTGTTGATTGCCAGACACTCGTTGACCTTGGACGGATCGGTCATGTCCACCGGTGCGGTCAACCCGCCGGCGGTGTAGGCCTTGTCCTTGGTGGCGTTTTCGATCACACACTTCACGGTCAACACGTCACAAGCAGAGGCCGACTTGGCGAACAACAGCCACGTGATCCACGGCGTGACATCAGCTTGGTCCGCGTAGCCGAACATGTCGGTCTCGATCTGCACCAGCCTGGCCGCCGTCGGGTTCTCATCAGCACGGTCGAGTGGGAACGTGGTCGATGCTGAATAGATAGGCGCGTCGATGGAGACCTGCTTCAAGGAGTCGACAGCGTCCTTGTTGTAGAAGATGCTTCCCTGATCAACGACCACCTTGGGCTTGTATCCGACGTCGGTCATCGCCCTGAAAATCTCGGGCAGCGCCGAGGCGAGCACCAATGCTTCGGTCTTGTCCACGAGCGGTTGGACATAGGTACGGACGTTGTCCAAGTTGACCGCAACGGCTTGGAAGCTGGTGATCTTGAGCCCTTGGCTTTCGAGAGCCTTCTGGAAGCGTTCATAGGCCACCCGGATATCTGGCGAATCAATTGTCAGGATCCCGATCTTCTGGAACGCGTCCTTGTAATCAGGCTCCAACAACCGGAACAGACCCCAGTTGGATTCCTTTTCGGAGGTGCGACCAACAACAGCCTGGAGATCCGCGATCTGTCCCTCATAGGACGGGTTGAGAGCGGGAATCGAACCGAGATTGCAACCCAGGCGAGGCTCGATCGTGGGAGCGTCGATGACGGCTCCACCACCAACGAGCATGAAGTCATGCTGGCAAGCGTCGATCACTGCTGCTGCGGCATCGGTGAGCATGGCATCGCGGTTGTTGACCACGAGTTTGCGACCATTGATCCCGCCTGCCTCATTGCACCACTCTGCGAAGGCCTTGCCGACTTTGACCATGTTGGCGCCAAGGCCGGGAACGATCGTGTTGCCAGCGTCGTTCAACAGTCCGACCTGGATCTCATCATCGGTTACGCCTCGCTCGGTCGAAGCAGCGACTTTCCCGTCGCCGGGTCCACAGACCTGCCCCAGGTCTCCGAACACGCCGGGCTCTTCACTGCCCTTGTCTACCGTGGCCGACGGTTTGTCCCCCGAAGCCTTGGTGGTGGTCGACGCCGTCTCGCTGTGTCCACATGCGCCAGCGAGTGTCGCCAGGGCAACGAAAATACTCAGCAACGCGATAAGTCTGGAGTTCCGAAGTCGCGCCCTGGGTCGATGAGTGGTCTGATGAGTTTGGTTATACGGCATCACAAACCTCGATGTCATTTCGGGCTCCCATATCGCACCTGCGAGTCCCCACACAGGTGTTATCAGGCGATTCTAAGCAGGTTTACATGGCGCTGGTCGGAATTGTCGTGAATTCTGTGGCGAGTGCCATTACGTGCCATATTCCGCAATTCATCTGATGTCTGATTGTCGGTGATTCGAGGCCTAACTTTGATCCAACAACATTTGGGTTGAGACCATGCGAGGACGATATGGGTTCGAGTCAAGCCAACTATCCGACAGACTTCGGTCGAGAAGTCCACGGATGGATCGATATCTGCGCGCTCGATGACATTGAGGACAAGCGTGGTCGAGCGGTGGTGATTCGTGGAAACGACGTCGCGATCATGCGAGACGGGGACTCGGTTCATGCACTCGGAGGGGTTTGCCCACATCGGGGCGGACCAATTGCCGAAGGACACGTAATAGACGGCTCAGCGATCTGTCCGATGCACCTTTGGGACTTTGACCTGCTCACAGGGGTATCGGCGTTCAATCCCAATGATTGCCTCCCTCACTATGAAGCAAGGGTCCGTGATGGGAGGGTCGAGGTCGACGCCGACACCGTCCCCTTGGGGCCGGGTCGACCCGACGTGTATCTCGGTCCGTGGATCCGCAGGGGAGCGACCGACCGGGGGATGTATGTCGTCCACCACCTCGCCGACGGCGGTCGCCCAGAGGTCGCAGCCATGGGTTCCCAAAGGATCGACGCTGCGGTTGACCACGAGAGTCGATTCCCGTCCTTGGACGACCTGGTTTTCGTGCCGGCCCAACTCGCACGGCTACCGCTGTTCGACGATGAGGCGGTCGACACGAGCGTGCGACTCGGTACCCGTGCAGCACGTCCACTCGAACTCGACATTCCCATCGTTGTTTCGCACATGAGTTACGGCGCGCTCTCACCCGAGGCAAAGGTGGCTCTTGCCACCGGCGCACGAGAGGTCGGAACAGCGATCTGTTCGGGTGAAGGGGGAATGCTGCCGGCCGAACGTCAGGCCGCGGGCAGGTACGTCCTGGAGATGGCTTCTGGCTATTTTGGGTGGACCGAGGAGTCCATAGCCCAAGCCGACGCGGTCGAGATCAAGATCGGTCAGGGCGCCAAGCCCGCAATGGGAGGGGTCCTGCCGGGAGCAAAGGTCACACCCGAGATAGCGACCGTTCGTGGGATCGAACCGGGCGAGGACAGTCATTCGCCATCGAGGTTCCCTGACATCAACACCACAGAGGACCTGGCTCGTCGGGTCGAATGGATCAAGACGGTCAACGTAGGAATACCCGTTGGGATCAAGATCGCTTCTGGACGGGTCACCGATGACATCGCAGTGGCTGTCGAAGCCGGCGCTGACTATCTGATCCTCGATGGATTTGGTGGAGGCACAGGAGCAGCACCAGTCCATGTTCGGGATCATGTCGGATCACCAAGTTGGTTCGGGCTACGTGGAGCGCGGGACTGGCTCGATTCCCACGGTTACGACGACGTTCAGATTGTCGTAACTGGTGGAATCAGGACACCCGATGAGATGGCCAAAGTGCTCGCACTCGGTGCCGATGCAGTTGCCCTAGCGACTGCCGCGATGATGGCGATCGGTTGTCAGCAATACCGGGCGTGTCACAGGGGGACCTGCCCCATTGGAATAACAACCCAGGACCCGGTCCTGCGCGCCCGACTCGACCCGCAACTCTCCGCGAAGCGACTCGAGCGATTCCTCGAAACCTCGACATCGATGATCGCCGACTATTGCCGGATCATGGGTCACAGCGCCGTCAGTGATCTCAATCCTGACGATCTGAGCGCTCTGAATCCGGCGACTGCAGCACTGCTTGACGTGCCATTGACCCGCTGATTATCCGGGGCCCACGGGCTTCAGGCTGCTCACTCTCATAGAAAAACAGTCTTGACTGTTTGTGGGTCGAGACCCATGATGTTTCCCGTGACACTTACCCGTGTCCCACAGGGGGAACGAAGCCGAGCGATGCGCATGCGCCTCATGGAGGCCGCGGTCGATTGCCTTGTCGAGTACGGCTACGCGGGGACCTCCACGACCTTGGTCTCGGAACGCGCAGGCGTGTCGAGGGGTGCTCAGCTGCATCACTTTCCCTCCAAGGCCGACCTGTTGTACGCCGCGGTCGAGCACCTGACTCAGCTGCGTGCCCAGGAGATGCTCGACCGGGCGGCGCTGCTCCAACCGGGCAACCGACGGGCCGTGTTGGGCATGCTCGCCGAATTGTTCACATCCCCGGTGTTCGACGCTGCACTCGAATTGTGGGTGGCCGCGAGGACCGATCCCGAGTTGAGAGCCGCTGTCCTGCCCTTCGAACGCAGAATGGGTCGCCAAACTCATGAACTGACAGTTGCCGCGCTCGGTATCGACGAATCGGCGCCGGGAGCTAGGGAACTGATCCAAGGCACCCTCGACATGATCCGTGGCCTTGGTCTGGCCAATGCGCTGAGCGACGACGCGAGCCGCCGAGACAGGATCCTCGACCGCTGGGCACAGGTACTCGAACAAGAACTCGAAACGGAGCAACTATGACTGCCACTGCTGATGCCATCGCCGGATCCACATCGGCAACAGGGGCCGAGTCGGCATTGCGAATTGCCAACTGTTCGGGCTTCTACGGCGACCGACTCTCGGCCATGCGAGAGATGCTCGACGGCGGACCCGTGGACGTAATCACGGGCGACTACCTGGCTGAGCTGACCATGTTGATCCTCGGCAAGGACCAACTACGTGACGTATCACTCGGCTATGCCCGCACGTTCGTGGCCCAAGTGGCTGACTGTCTGGGCGACGCATTGGAACGTGGAGTCAAGATTGTTGCCAACGCCGGAGGACTCAACCCCTCGGGTCTGGCCGACAAACTCGAAGAGGTCGCCAAAGGGCTTGGACTCAGTCCGGTCATAGCGTTCATCGATGGTGACAATCTCGCTCCCCGTGCGGCCGAACTCGGCTTCGACGGAGCGCTGACGGCAAACGCGTATCTGGGGGGATTCGGGATAGCAAAGGCACTCACTGCAGGCGCGGACATCGTCGTCACCGGCCGGGTAACCGACGCATCTGTCGTGGTCGGCCCGGGAATCTGGCGCCATGGATGGACCACTGAATCAATCGATCAGATCGCCGGCGCTGTGGTCGCCGGGCACGTCATTGAGTGCGGCACCCAAGCGACCGGCGGCAACTTCTCGGGCTTTCTCGAACTGCCACGGGACGCCCAACCCCTCGGGTTCCCGATCGCCGAACTGCGTGCTGACGGGTCGAGCGTCATCACCAAACATCCCGGAACCGGTGGGATGGTCAGCATCGACACCGTCACAGCCCAGCTCATGTACGAGATCCAAGGACCGGTGTATATGAATCCCGACGCGAGCGTGGATCTGACCTCGATCGAATTGTCCGTCGATGGCCCCGACCGTGTCCTCATCGACGGAGTTCGCGGCGTGGAGCCTCCCGAACGGTTGAAGGTGGCGACCAACACCCTGGGTGGATATCGCAACCAGATGGAGTTCGTTCTCGTCGGCCTTGATATCGACGCGAAGGAACAGTGGCTCCGAGCCCAACTCGATGATGCTCTCGCTGGGAGTCCGCCAGCAGAAATCACTTGGACCCGGGGTCCGCTTCCAGGTCCTGATGCGGCCACCGAGGAGGGGGCAGCATGCCTACTTCGTTGTGTGGTCAAAGACTCTTCGGCTGAGGTGGTGGGCAAACCTTTTACGGCAGCGGGTGTCGGTCTGGCTCTGGCGTCGTATCCGGGATTCACCCTCACAGCACCGCCGGGTAAACCATCGGCATTCGGTGTCTACCGGCCCGAGTATGTGGACCGTGACCAAGTGACCGAGCGCGTCGTAGTGGGAGGTGAGGTTCTGTGAGCAACACCAAACGGGTTCCGCTCGGGACCTTCGTACATGCCCGATCGGGCGACAAGGGCGGAAACGCAAACGTCGGAGTCTGGGTTCGCCAAGGCGACGATGACGCGAAACGTCGGGCGCGTATCGACTGGCTCATCGGGTTCATAACTCCCGAACGGATACGAGAACTGCTCCCCGAGTCCGCCGAACTCGACGTCACCTGTCATCCACTTGTGAACCTCGGTGGCGTCAACGTCGTCATAGAACGAATTCTCGGTGAGGGAGTGGCGGCCAGCACCCGATTCGACCCACAGGCCAAGGCGTTGGGCGAATGGCTGCGTTCGCGTCATGTCGACATCCCCGAGGAGTTGTTGTGAATACAACAAGTGTCGTGTGGTCGGAGGTGCAGACGTGCAGCTGAGTGACGAGCGAATCGCGCTCAAGGAGAGCGCATTCAAATTCACCGAACGTGAAATCATCCCGAATCTCGACCAATGGGAACAAGACGGCGAGCTCCCAAGAGACCTACACATTCGGACCGCACAAGCAGGCTTGTTGGGCGTCGGATACCCGCAAGAAGTCGGGGGTGAAGGCGGTGACCTGCTCGACGCGTGCGCGATGCAAGAGGGCTTCATGGCAGCAGGAGCCTCGGGTGGGCTCATGGCTTCGCTGTTCACTCACGGGATCGCACTTCCTCACATGGTCTCCAACGGAAGCCAGCACCTGATCGACACCTATGTTCGACCGACTCTCGCTGGCGCGATGATCGGTTCACTCGCGGTCACCGAACCGGGTGGAGGGTCCGATGTCGCCGGGATCACCACCAAAGCTGAACGTGACGGTGACGAGTACGTCATCAACGGGTCGAAGACCTTCATAACCTCCGGGGTCCGAGCAGATTTCGTGACCACCGCGGTCCGGACCGGAGGGCCTGGCCATGCCGGGATCTCGATGCTGGTCGTCGATGCCGAAACCCCGGGATTCACCGTCACCCGCTCGTTGCGCAAGATGGGTTGGAATGCATCGGACACAGCAGAACTGTCCTATGTCGATGTGCGTGTACCCGCAACGAACCTGATCGGTGAGGAAGGCCAGGGCTTCTACTACATAGCCCAGCAGTTCGTGGTTGAGCGGATCTTCCTGGCGCTTATGGGATATGGCCACGCTGCCCGTGCGCTGGAACTAACGGCGCAGTACTGCAAGGACCGCGAAACCTTCGGCAAGCCACTCGTAGCCAACCAGGTAGTCAGAGCCAAGCTCGTCGAGATGCACCGCCAGGTCGAAGTGGCACGCACCTACACATTGGAAGTCGCCCGCCGACACGTCAACGGCGAGAACGTGATCGCCGAAGCCTGCCTTGCGAAACAAACCGCGGTCGACACAGCAGTGTTGGTCTGCAGCGAAGCGGTGCAGCTCTTCGGCGGCACCGGATACATGCACGGAACCGAGGTCGAACGTCATTACCGCGACGTTCGAATCCTGCCGATCGGAGGAGGAGCCACCGAAGTGTTGACTGATCTCGCCGCACGTCTATTGGGGTACGCGCCATGACAGATACACAGATCGACCTGACCCGCCGCGAAGCGATGCTCGCCAAGATCGCGTCGCTCCAGGAGGAACAGGACAAGGCCGTCAACGCTGGCGCCAAGTACGTCGAGCGGCACCGTTCACGGGGCAAGATGATCGCCCGCGAACGCGTCGAATTGTTGATCGACGAAGGATCGGCATTCCTCGAACTGATGCCGCTCGCAGCATGGGGAACCGATTTCCCCGTCGGTGCGAGCATGATCGTCGGCATCGGAGTCGTCGAAGGGGTCGAGTGCATGATCTCGGCGAACGACCCCACCGTCAAGGGCGGAGCGCTCAACCCGTACTCGCTGCGCAAGTCGTTCCGGGCAGCTGAAATCGCGCAACGCAACAACCTGCCGAGCATCAACCTGACCGAATCCGGAGGAGCCGACCTTCCCACCCAGAAGGACATCTTCATTCCCGGCGGTCAGGCGTTCCGTGACCTCACCCGGTCATCGGCTGCCAAGCGACCCACCATTTCGGTGGTGTTCGGCAACTCGACTGCCGGTGGCGCGTATGTGCCCGGTATGTGTGACTACGTGATCATGGTCAAAGAACAGGCCAAGGTGTTTCTCGGTGGCCCGCCGCTGGTGAAGATGGCC
>JAGQSZ010000415.1 GCA_020439285.1 Microthrixaceae bacterium | reverse complement strand
CGGCCATGACAGCTCATCCCGGGTGTAGCGGCCCACCTCAACGAGTCGAAGGTCGACGCTCACGAAACGCCACGCCAGCAGGCACAGCGCGACCCACCAGGACCCAACCGAGATGACCATGAACGCGACTCGCGAGTTCAGCGAGCGCGGCCAGATCGCCAAACCAATCCCGCCGACGCAGGCAGCTATCAGGGCCGCGACGCCCAGCCAATCCATCTTGTGAGCCTAATGATCACGAGCGATCGACTCGCCCGCAGGCTCCCGGAATCACCCGAACAGAGCCAGGCTCAGCCCAAGCCGAGACCTGCCCAGTCGATCCAGATCATGTGGTCGCCATCGATACCGTTGGAGAGTCCCGGTGGAGTCGGTTCCCACGGACCCGGGTCGGCGATGTCCACGTCGGTGACTCCACCTAGGAGTTCACGGAAGAAGTGGTGCTCCCACTTGGGACGCTCGCCTTCTGATTCTCCGATCGGGTCGCCGAACACATCGGCCGGCAGACCCATGCGGACGACGACGATGTTGAGTTCGGGGACAACGAAAACGTTCTGGTTGAACAAGCCGCTCAACCAGTAGGTCTGGGGCGTCGCGGATCGGATCGATTCACGAATGGTGTCTTCGCTTGGTTCCACTCCCTCGGGCACCAGATTGGTCCTCCACAGGAACCCGTAGTTGGTGTTGATCGCAGTTCCGGTCCGGCCTTCGGTGATGTATTCAGGGCTGAGGATCTGGTTGCCCTTCCAGTTCCCGTTGTTGGCCAGAAGCGCACCGATGCGAGCGAAAGCCTTGGGCGTCATGTCCAAGAATGCGAACCCTTGAGTGCGGCCACCGCCGTCACGGGCCCAGGTCCACTGATCAGAGGTGATGCCGATTGGTTCGAACACTTCACGCTTGGCGTACGCCTGGAAGTCCTCGCCCACCGCTGCCTCGACTGCTGCAACCACGGCGGTGACGGTGGTCTGTGCGTAGATGAACTCGGTGCCCGGTTCGGCCTCGAAGGGGCGCTCGAAGAGTCGCTTGACTGAATCGAACTGTGATGCGTCGTTCAGGTCATTGACCCAGGCAAACCGCATTCCCGAGGTTTGGGTCAACAGGTTGCGAACGGTGATCCGCTTCTGGGACTCGTTGAGTCCGGTGATGTACTTGCTGATCGAAGCGTCCAGGTCGAGTTTGCCCTCGGTGTAGGCGCGACCGGCAATGATGGACACAACGCCCTTGGTCATGGACCAGGCCGGCATCTGGGACCACCCGGTTTGCGCGTCGTTGCCACTGGTTCCGACCAAGCAGTTGTTGCGATAGATACGAACGGATTGGGCTCCGCGAGCGTCCGCGTATTCGATGGCCGAACCGACGGCCTCGCTGGTCAGCCCGACTTCGGCGGGATCGACTCGTTCGAAGTCGCTCGACGCGGCAGGCAAGTCGCATGTCTTGAGTTGGCCGTTGGGTTTCGTGGCCACCGAACCGCCGGATCCACCGGTCGAACCACCAGATCCACCAGAACCGGATCCTGGAGAGGTCGGCACCACCACACCCACCAGGGGCGGTGAACATGCAGCGACCATTCCGGTCAATGCAAG
>JAGQSZ010000414.1 GCA_020439285.1 Microthrixaceae bacterium | reverse complement strand
CATCTTCGGTCGGGTTGCCGGTCTCGTCGGTCTCGGACTCGTCAGCGTCGACAGGAGCGGCCTCGTCGGTGTTCTCCTCGGCGGGAGCTTCGGTGCCCCAGCTGGCGTCCATCTCGGCGATCGCTTCGGTGGCACCCGCTTCGACCTCGGCGAAATCGACAGGGCCCTCGGCGCCGCGCTCCTCGAGCGTGTCGTCCTCGGATTCTGGTGTGACCTCTGGGGTCGCTTCGACTGCTGGTTCAGCCTTCGACTTCTTGCGACCAGAACGCTCCTTGGTCAGGAACCCGAGGTCGAAGGTCTTTGGCGCGGTCTCGCCGTCGAACAACGAACTCGCGTCGTCTGGAGTCTCCAGGTCCGGAAGGTCTGGCTGATCTGTGACAGCGTCGGACCCGGGTTGTTCGAGATCAGGCAGTGAGTGCTCGTCAGTAGCGGGCGTGTCACCGACCTTGCCGGGAGCGTTGAAGTGCGCCGCACCGTCGAGTGGTACGTCGTCGCCTTCGCTCGCCTCCGGGGAGAACCATCCCGGTGAAGCCTCACCTGAGGTCGCATCGAAGTGTGCGGCGTTCTCGAAGGAGTCAACCTCGCCGGCTTCCTCTCCGATGAGCGCTGCAGCGTCGATATCGCCGGCGGCTTCGTAGGTGGCTGCTGCGTCGGGGTTCACTCCCCCGAAATCGAAATGCGCTGCGTGATCGAGCGACGGGATGTCGACGGATCCGTCTTGGATCGCATCGATTCCGACGCCCTCGTCGGGGCTGTGGGCGATGTGATCATCGTGGTCGTCGTGACCGTGCGCAACGGAGGGAACCGGGCCGGTCTCCTCGAGCACCTTGGCGCGCTCGGGAGGGCGGACGCCGTAACCGAGTTCGCCTGCCCACGCGATCAGACCCTTGAAGTTCTGATCGCCCTGCGGAGCGGTTGCACGCATCCACCCGGAGGTGTCGCGGGCCGGGTCGAATCCACCGTCCCAGTTCTCCCATGGGAGTTGCTGGGGGCGACCGTCATCACCGACGAGAAGTTCGTTCTTGGTGTAGATGGCGTCGTCACGGTTGGTGAAGGAGAACTCGAAGAGCTTGGTCTCGGTGATCGCCTCTGTCGGGCATGCCTCCACACACAGATCGCAGTGGATGCAGCGCAGATAGTTGATCTCGTAGACGTAACCGAAACGCTCACCCGGTGAGGTGGGGTTATCGGGATCGTTGTCCTGGCCTCGGACATAGATGCACTTGGCGGGGCACACCGCTGCGCACAACTCGCAGCCGATGCACTTCTCCATGCCGTCCTCATAACGGTTGAGGACGTGTCGGCCGTGGAAACGTTCGGGCTTGGGTCGAACTTCTTCGGGGTACTGCAGGGTGACCCTGGCTCCCGAATCGGTGTTGACACCGAACCATTTCTTGACGATTACGCCGAATCCGTCGAGGTAACCCATCAGCGGATACCTCCCGTGCGGTTGAGTGCTGAGCCATCGGAACCCGGAGTGCCTTCAGCGTCGAGACGTTTGGCTTGCGAGGACCTGATCGCAGCGAACAACAAAAGTCCGCCGAGCGCGAATCCTGCGACGCCGCCGATGACGGTGGCGAA
>JAGQSZ010000413.1 GCA_020439285.1 Microthrixaceae bacterium | reverse complement strand
GCATGTTGTGGCTGTCCCGTTACGACTCACTCATGTGGGGGGTCGCCTTAGCAGTCCTGAACGCACGGCTTCCGGACCCGCTGTCTGACAAATGGAAGACATGGCTCCCACGTGCAGGTTGGGTGGGAATGATCGTCGCCCCGATATCGATGATGGCTTCGAGCCCGTTCCTCACCGAGACCTTCAACAAGGTTGGACTTCCGTTCCCGTACGTTCCGATGTTCATCCCGATCGAGGTGGCCGATCAATATCACGGCAAACTCTGGATCCAGTTCGGGCACTCTCTGACGGCTCTGGCAGTCGTTCCCGTGGTGCTCGCCATGACACGATGCAAGGAATGGCGGGGCAACACGATGATGTCGTGGAAACCGATCCGTTTCCTCGGCCGCATGTCCTACACGATCTACATCTGGCACACGCTCTGGTACTTCATCGTCTTGGAAGCCCTAGGGGGCAACGAGTTCCTTGGACAGAAGTGGCGCGTGCCCATCTTGATGGTGATAGCGATAGTTGCTTCACTGCCCATCTACTTCTTCGTCGAACAGCGACTATTGAGGGTCAAACTCCGGTTCTCTTCGGAGAAAGAGGTTGTGGATCTGAACACGGGCAAGATGGTCAGCGTGGATGACCTGCTAGTTGGCGACTCGTCTTCATCGTCGTCTTCGAGCGGCGGGCCGACAGACACTGGCGGCACGTCAACATGACGGCCTCGGACGGATCGTCGATCGAGTTGGACGGCCCTGGGGTGTTCCAGTCCAAGGCACCCAAACTCGGTCTGGTGACGGCCTTCGACGGCATGCGCGGTGTCGGCGTGATGATGGTCCTGTTGGGCCATTCACTGTTCCGTCTGGTGGAATCCTGGGTCACGATCGTCGACGCGTTCTTCGTCCTTAGCGGGTTTCTGATTACGACTCTGTTGCTGCAGGAGGTCCGGTCAACGGGCACCATCAAGCTCAAGAAGTTCTACCAACGGCGTGCCATTCGTTTGTTCCCATCGGTGTGGCTCTTCGTAGGTGTCTGGCTTGTGCTCGGGCTGATTGGAACAGCCGCGGGGATCGAGGCGATCAGCCTGCGTGGCATCACCGAAGATGCTGCAGCAGCGGTGTTCTACGTGTATCACCTGTTTTTCCCGAATGGGCTCTCTGTCATCGAGCCGGCGGTTCAGGAGAACCGCTACATGTGGCACCTGTGGACGCTGTCGGTGGAGGAGTGGTTCTACGCGGTCATTGCAGGCACCGTTCTCATCTGCGTGAAGAAGCGCTGGATCATCCAACTCGGTGTCCTGATGGTGCTTGCTTTCACAGCAATTGGTGTTGCCCGATGGTTTGCTTTCACTGGGTTCTTCCAAGATGACCAGTCGATGGTTGCCGGAGTAAGGCTCGCGTTTCTCCAGCGTCCCGATGCGCTGATGTTGGGTGTGGCGCTTGCTTGCGCCAATGCCTACCTCACCGAAGAGACAGCCCAACGCTGGCGCTCCAGGTTGATTGTCGTCATCAACCTGGGCGTGGTTCTTTGGTTCGTGATGCTCAACTTGTCAAGCGGTTGGGTGGAGAAACTCGGCGGTCCATATCTCGAATACCTCCCGTCA
>JAGQSZ010000412.1 GCA_020439285.1 Microthrixaceae bacterium | reverse complement strand
AGTGGATAAATCCAACGTCCACAGGCAGTGCCCTCCCGCTTGCCCTCATCATCCAGCAGAGACTGAGCGCTAGCGAAGTGGGCAACTCGTCAGAGTTGGTAGACCCCGCCAGCCGTGGACTAGGGCACGCGCTTGGGCAGTGCCCGAGGACACCTCAGCTCCACCGTGAACAGAGCCCCGCGTCCTGTTCGGAACGCGGGGCTCTGTCAGTTCGATTCAGGTTATGCGGTCAGTTCGATGCTGTCGCAGCCGAAACGCGCGCTGATGTGCAGCTCCCCGCCCAACGCCGCGATGTAAGACTGAAGAGTGCCGAGTTCGGTGTGCGACAGGTCGCCCCGCTCCAGCTTCGAGATCCGCGCCTGGGAGACGCCCATACGCGCGGCGATGTCACTCTGTCGCGCCATGCCCAGAGCCTTGCGCACCTCGGCAAGCCGCTCTGCGTGGACGAGCTGTTCAATCTCCTTGCGCGCATTGTCCACACGCTGCGGGTCGATGCGCCCAGACGCCATAGCCTCGGCACGCACCTCACGCCAGTTCCTCGCCATGTCACTCACCTCCGTTTGTCTGTAGCCAGTTCTCGTATCGCTCTTCTGCGATGGGGATGTTGTCGGTGTACCACTGCTTCCATTGCCCCGTTTTGTCACCCGCCACCAGCAGCACCGCGTTACGCTGCGGGTCGAACAGGAACAGCACTCTGATGTTGACGCCGGGTGGAATGAGTTCCTTCATGTGGTGATACTTGGAGCCTTGTATCTCGCCGACGACGGGACGCCGCGCCATCGGTCCATTCTGTTCGAGGTAGTTGATCGCGCCAGTCACCGCGTTCATGGCGTCGGAGTCGAGAGCCAGGTACCACTGCTCCACCTCCTCGGTCAGAATGATCTCCCACATAGAGATTAGTATAACACCAGCGTTATGCGCAAGGTGTGCTGCTGCATCGTGTTCCTCGTGTCGTATCAGCAACCCCGAGCCGTATACCATCCCTATACGCAAAACCGTCGCTGAAGTGCTCTGATTCCGACGCTGTCCGTCCCGTGATGGGACAATATTCCCTATGGAGCAAACCCAGCTCACCCAAGCCAGCAGGCGGTGTCGTGCGTATCCACACCTCGTCCAGGAGCTGCATGCAGCACGGCGACGGGACGTGCTGATCCTCCGCAGCCGTGGGCTCTCCGTGAGGGCAATCTCCGACCGTACGGGCATCCCGCGCTCCACCGTGCACCGCATCATCACCAGCAGGGGAGCGTGAACTGATGCCTCCGAATCCCTCCAATTTCATCCGCGTCATTGAAGGCGCGCCCGATGCGGTGAAGGCGTTCATGGGCGGCGCAGACGATGTAGCCAAGGGCGCGGCGAAGGTGGTCACCGAGGGCAAGACCGTCAAGAGCGCTGATGATGTCGCCGCCGCTGTGGCAGACAAGACCAGCAAGGCAAGCAAAGTCAAAGACGCCGCGAAGGCGAAAACAGGCAAGTCCAAAGACGATGTGAAGAAGGCAACCGACTCCGCCAAGGACGCCGCGAAGAAGTCCAAAAGTGGCTTGCTGAACACCGTCAAGAAGCATCCGGTCAGATACGGACTCCTCGGCGCGGGTGCGCTC
>JAGQSZ010000411.1 GCA_020439285.1 Microthrixaceae bacterium | reverse complement strand
TACTACGAACGGTTCATCGACGAACAGTTGACCAAGAACTCAAACGCGACAACCGGTTCGATCTATCAGGCGGTCCTAGCCAAAGAGCGTGCAGGGGAGTACCTGGGCAAGACGGTTCAGGTCATCCCTCACATCACCGATGAGATCAAACGGCGCATAACTGCGCTGGCGACCAACGACACCGATGTCGTGATCACAGAGATCGGTGGAACCGTCGGAGATATCGAGATCCTTCCGTTCCTCGAAGCAATCAGGCAGTTCCGACTCGACGTCGGCCGAGACAATGTGTGTTACGTGCACGTAACCCTGATTCCGTTCATCGGGCCTTCCGGGGAACAAAAGACGAAGCCGACGCAGCATTCGGTGACGGAGTTGCGCAGTCGCGGAATTCAACCCGATGCGATCGTTTGCCGATCCGAGCAAGTCATCTCCGCTGGGTTGAAGGCGAAGATCTCGGCGCTGTGCGACGTTCCAGTCGACGCTGTCGTCAACGCAGCCGATGCCGATTCCCTATACGACATTCCCTTGGTCATGCATGACGAGGGACTCGATCGCACCGTGGTCAATATCCTTCGACTCCCCGAGGTCGAGCCGGATCTGACCGAGTGGCGCAACTTGGTCGACAAGGTCGCCAAGGCGACCTTCCCCGTTCGCGTCGGGATCATCGGCAAGTACGTTCGGCTGCCGGATGCCTATCTAAGTGTCGTCGAATCTCTGAACCACGCCGGCTTCTACCACGGTGCCGACGTATCAATAGCGTGGATTGAGGCCGAGGACGTCGAATCACTAATCGAATCAGGCCATTTCACTGATCTCGACGGCATCGTCATCCCAGGAGGCTTCGGCGAACGCGGCATTGAGGGCAAGATCGCCGCCGCTAGATACGCACGCGAACACAGGATCCCTTGTCTGGGGCTCTGCTTGGGAATGCAGGTCATGACCGTTGAGTACGCCCGGAACGTTCTGGGACTCGATGGGGCCAACTCGACCGAATTCGATCCCGATTCGCCCCATCCAGTTATCGCGCTGATGGAGTCTCAACGTGATGTTGTCGACATGGGCGGCACCATGAGGTTGGGCGAGTACAAGGCAGTACTCGAAGACGGTTCCAAGGTCGCCGAAGCATATGGAGAAACCGTTGTTTCGGAACGCCACCGGCATCGCTACGAATTCAACCCTGACTACCGCGAGGTGTTCGAGGGCACGGACTTCCGGCTCTCCGGTCTTTCACCTGATGGGCTGCTCGTCGAGTTCATCGAACTGAAGAGCCATCCCTTCTGGGTCGCGACACAGGCCCATCCCGAGTTCAAGAGCCGGCCCACCAACCCAGCTCCCTTGTTCAGGGACCTGATTGGAGCGGTGGTCGATCGCGCCCGGGGTCGAAACCCACAACTCCCGCAGGTCGGCGACACCGAGAAATGAACTCGTCTGCCGATTCGTCAGGATTCGAACACCTAGACGACGAGTTGATCCACGACGGCTACATCATTTCGCTGTTCAACTCACGCTTCAGAGCCCCAGATGGCACCGAGTTCAACCGAGATGTGGTCCGTCACCCAGGAGCTGTTTCGGTAGTGCCGGTTTGGGACAACGGTGATGTGG
>JAGQSZ010000410.1 GCA_020439285.1 Microthrixaceae bacterium | reverse complement strand
TTCAAGGCCCGTCCGTGGGACCTGCAGAGCGTCGAGTCGACCTGCACCGGTTGCGCGGTCGGTTGTCGAATCGAGATCGACGCGAGCCGCAACCACGTGTTGCGCTACAACGGCGTCGACTCCGACCCGGTCAACTGGTCCTGGCTGTGCGACAAGGGTCGATTCGGATTCGAATCCCTCGAGGTCGATGACCGTCTGGGCGAACCGCTCATGCGTTCCGGAGACGGTTACGCCCCCGTGAGTTGGTCCGAGGCGCTCAGCGCAGCGGGCGAGGCCATCCGTGCCGCGTCACCGAGATCAATCGGAATCATCGGCGGGTCACGCCTCACCAACGAATCCGCTTACGCCTGGGCGAAGCTCGCCAAAGGCATCATCGGCACCGACAACGTCGACGCCCAAGTCGGCGACGGACTACCCGCCGATCTGGTCTTCGGGCTGCCACAGGCAACCATCGACGAGGTCTGCAAACCCGGTGGAACCATCCTCTACCTGGGCCCGGACCCCAAGGAAGAACTCCCTGTCCTGTACCTGCGGCTCAAGCACGCGGTCGATGAGGACGGCGCAACTCTGATCGAAGCCGCTCCCGCCGGTAACGGCCTGACCCGTCACGCTGCGGTGTCGTTGCGTTACGGGCCCGGCGAACTCCCGGCGCTGGTCGCATCGCTGATCGACAGTGGTGCAGCGGCAGCTGGTGACGAGGCTGTCGCCAACGCTGCGAAGCTGATCCAAACCGCTGGCGATTCGCTCACCGTGGTGGTCGGTCGAGCAAACCTGGCCGAAAACCCGCAGTCCGTAGCGGCCGCCGCTACCGCAATCCGTGACGCGATCCCGGGCGCCAAGTTCCTGGTCGCTCTGCGTCGCGGCAACGTTCGCGGTGCTCTCGAAGCTGGCCTCACCCCAGGGTTCCTGCCCGGTCGTGTACCACTGAGCGACGGTGCCGCTTGGAAGGCCACATGGGGCAACGTCCCAACCGAAGCCGGTATGGACGCCACAGGGATCCTCACCGCTGGTGCCGAAGGCAAACTCGATGTGTTGATCCTGCTCGGTGCTGATCCGCTGGCCGATTGCCCGGACCGTTCACTCGCACGCCGTGGCGTCGCCGGTGCCCGAACCGTCATCGCTCTCGACCGGTTCTCGACCGCTTCGGTTCGACAGGCCGACATCGTGTTGCCGGCAGCTGGTCCGAGCGAAGTACAGGGAACGACCACCAACTTCGAAGGTCGGGTCACGGTACTCAACCAGAAGGTCACGCCTCCTGGAACGGCACGACCCGATTGGATGATCGCAGTCGAATTGGCGTGGAAGCTCGGCGGCGACTTGGGTATCGATTCCGAGGAATCAGAACTCTGGGCAGAACTCGTTGCCAACACAACGACATTCGCCGGTGTCGGGCTCGACGTGCTCTCGGCCGCTGATAACGCGGACGGTGTGTTGCTCGACGCCACGCCAATATCGCTCGCAACGGTCGAAGCCCCACACGTCTCACCGTTGAGCGCCTATTCGCTGCGCCTGGTGGTCAACCGCAAGCTCTACGACGCTGGCGCCTCGATCTCACGTTGCAGCTCGTCATCGATGCTCGCTCCGGCGCAGGCGCTGCGGATCTCCCC
>JAGQSZ010000409.1 GCA_020439285.1 Microthrixaceae bacterium | reverse complement strand
ATCCCGGCCGGGTCGATCGCAGCTGTGGCAGCACTGATCGTCTGGTTCTTCAGTCAGGACCGGACCTCGCTGATCGAGGCTCGAACAGCGGCGACGATCACAATGCTGTTCGTCGGGCTCGGAATTCTGGAACGGCTGACAGGCACCCTCCCCACATGGAGATGGGCGCTGATCGGTGCGATGTCGGCACTGGTTGCTGCCGCGTTGACGGTGCCTTTCGCCCGGACCTTCTTCGAACTGCAGACTCCTCCGGCCGACATCTGGAGGGTGATCGTCGTTGTCGTGGTGCTGGCAATCGGGGCATTGCGACTGGTTCCAGTAACCGCCGATTCGCCCGACTGAAACCCGGCATCAGTCCTGTCACTCCTGCGACGTTGGGTTTGGGCGCGGTCCGCGCTCTAGGATGCAGCCATGTTTCTAGCCACAGAGAAGGTCTGGCACTTCTGGATCGCGGTGCCGTTGGCCGCTTCAGCAATCCTTCTGGTGCTCACCATCATCGGGCTCTACGTGGCCAAGGTGTCACGGTCCCGTTACCCCAGCTCCCACAGCTGACGATCTTCGGGTGACTTTCGCCTGATGGCCGCTGTAGTCGATTGGGACCTAGCGGAGAGCGTCGCGGCAAGAGTCGCCAGATCGGAACCCTTCTCCAGGTCCTATCACCGTGTCGGAATGGACGCGGATTTCGAAGAGCTGACCGCGAAGGCACAGGTCTATGTAGAAGCCGAAACGGGCTTCTCGTCACTCTCGGGCGATGCACGCGCCAAGGTGGTCGACCGAAGGGACTGGGTCAGGGCGAACCTGGCCAGTTACAACCGTTTGTTGCGACCATTGCTGTCGCGATTCGAAGAAAAGGCTCAAGGGCCCACAGCGATGCTCAGTTCCAAGGTCGCGGCCGTCGAACTCGGATCGCTGCTCGGTTGGATGTCTACCCGGGTGCTCGGTCAGTACGACTTGTTGGTACTCGAAGAAGAGGACCCTGACGAACAAGACATCGTCTACTACGTCGGCCCCAACATTTTGAGCTTGGAGAAGCGGCACTCGTTTCCGCCCCGCGAGTTCCGTTTGTGGGTCGCGCTGCACGAGGTCACGCACCGGACCCAGTTCACCGGGGTGCCCTGGCTGCGGGACTACTTCCTCGCACAAGTCCACGAACTGATGGGCGCAGTCGAGCCAGATCCGCAGCGGCTATTCGCCGCGGTCGGTCGTCTGGCCGACGGTGTCCGCACCGGTCACAACCCGTTGTCCGACGGTGGAATCGCTGCGCTGTTCGCGAGTGCAGATCAGCGAGCGGCAATGGACCGGGTTGCTGGTCTGATGAGCCTGCTCGAAGGTCACGGCGACGTCATCATGGACCGCGCAGCGGTCGACCAGGTCCCATCGGCTGAGCGGTTCGCCCGCGTGCTTCGTTCCCGCCGCAAGGAAATGAACCTTGCGACAAAGCTCCTACAACGGCTGATCGGCTTGGAAGCAAAGCTCGCGCAATACGAAATGGGCGAACGGTTCATCGAGGAGGTCGAAAAGGTCGGCGGACCCGAACTGTTGAACCGCAGCTTCGAACAACCCGAGAACCTGCCGACGATCGAAGAGATCCGGAACCCCGACCTGTGGCTCGCAAGAATCGGTCCGGCA
>JAGQSZ010000408.1 GCA_020439285.1 Microthrixaceae bacterium | reverse complement strand
GCTCTGACGAAGGACATCTCGGTGAGCGCTTGTTGAGCGCCGAGCAGGCGCGGTCAGTTGAGTTGTCTACTGCTGGACGCTGGACGTTCGACGCGGACGGTGCGGCGTTCAAACTGGCTTCCGAAGCGCGGCGGATCCAACTAGCCCATCTATTTGATCCGTTCACGGCGGTTGAATCCGCAACAATTCAGCCTCTCCCGCATCAGATCGACGCGGTATATAACCGACTACTTCCGGAACAGCCGCTCCACTTCCTCCTCGCTGACGACCCGGGTGCCGGGAAGACCATCATGTCGGGCCTGTACATCCGAGAGTTGATGCTCCGCGGGGATCTTGACCGATGCCTAATCATTGCTCCCGGCAGTCTCGTCGAGCAGTGGCAGGAGGAGCTCTACGACAAGTTCGAGTTGCGTTTCGACATCCTCAGCCGTGACATGGTTGAAGCGGCCAGAACCGGCAACCCTTTCCAGGAACGCAACCTGTTGATCGCCCGACTCGACCAGTTGTCGCGCAGTGAAGATCTGCAGGCGAAGCTGGACATTGTCGAGTGGGACCTAATCATCATCGACGAGGCCCACAAGATGTCAGCCCGCCTTTGGGGAGATGAGGTTAGGAGGACACTGCGCTTTCAACTCGGGGAGAGAGTTCGCGACCACACCAGAAACCTGTTGCTGCTGACGGCCACACCTCATAACGGCAGCAACGACGATTTCTTGTTGTTCATGTCGCTTCTAGACCCCGATCGCTTCATCGGCAGAGTACGTAGCGGCGCCGAAGTTCCAGACGTATCGGGTGTAATGCGCCGACTAGTCAAAGAGAACCTGCTCACCTTCGAAGGCAAGCGTCTCTTCCGTGAACGCCGAGCGACGACAGTCAATTACGACCTGAGCCCAGCCGAAATGCGGCTCTACGAGGCCGTCAGCTCCTATGTGCGGGAAGGAATGGGGCGTGCGCAGCGGCTCCAAGATGGTGGTGACCGACGGCGTGGTCTGGCGGTCGGGTTCGCCCTCGCCGCACTTCAAAGACGACTCGCGTCCTCGCCTGCAGCAATTCACCGCTCGTTGGAACGCCGGACTGAGAAGCTCCAGAAACAACTTGTCGATGCTCGCTCCACAGGAGCACTAGCCGCCACCAAGCGGATCGCCGGACGGCTGGGTGATCCCGATGGTTTCGACGTTGACGATTTCGGTGACGACGAGTTTGAAGAACTCGAAGACGAGGCAATTGCGAACGCGATGACCGCGGAGTCGGTCGCCGAACTCGAACGTGAAATAACTGAACTACGTCTGCTTGTGGACCTGGCAGCCCAGGTGAAGTCCTCGGGAACAGACCGCAAATGGGTAGAGCTCTCGGGGATTCTGCAGTCACCTGAGTTCACTGCTCCGGGTGAGGCTCGCAAGATCATCATCTTCACCGAACACAAGGACACGCTTCACTACCTGGAGCAGCGCATCCGTACCCTGCTTGGAAAACCTGAGGCGGTTGTGACCATCCACGGCGGGGTCAAGCGTGAGGATCGGCGTCGTACTCAGGATGCTTTCCGTAACGATCCGGCGGTGAAGGTTCTGCTAGCCACCGATGCAGCAGGCGAAGGCGTCAACCTTCAGCGGGCGAACCTGATGGTCAATT
>JAGQSZ010000407.1 GCA_020439285.1 Microthrixaceae bacterium | reverse complement strand
CTGCATCGGGAACGACCGCATCCTACGATGTCGGGGCAAGGGTCAGAAATACGACCAGTCGGCCCCTACCCCAGCCCCAGCTCAGCAGCGCACCTGATTGGACTATCGGCATGCCGAATCCCCAGCTCCCAAGTACTTCCGGCCAGGCCGGTTCCGGTAATCCGACCGGACGCCGTGCACGTAACCGGATCGCCCGACACGACCAGTTGATGAAGGCATCGATGGAGATCGTCGCCGCTGAGGGTGTCGAAGGTCTGACCATGATGTCGGTGGCCGAACGGGTCGGTTGCGCAGTCGGCACGATCTACACCTATTTCGATTCGAAGTCCGCTCTCGTCGCAGCCCTCGAGGCCACAGCGATCCGCACGCTGATGGAGACCTATCACCTGGGCGCTGAGAATTGGGAGCGTGGACTCGACCAACTCGATGTCCCCGAGGACATCGCATCGCTGGTTCGTGTGATCGCCACTGGTCGCATCTTCGTGGCGCTCGACAATCTGCATCCCCGCGAGTTCGAGATGCTCCAGATGCTAAACCGTCAAGCAGGATCTGACCACCAACGCTGATCGTGACGCCGTTCTGCCCGTCGGGCTCGCTTTCATGAACGACATCCGGTCGACCATCGACGCTGCTGCCGCGTCGGGAGCGATCGACGCTCCGAGCGACAAGCCCTATGGCGGACTCAACCAGCCTCCGGACAACGCTTTCGACCGCACGATCCGTTGGGTCTCGGCGATCAACGGTGCACTCATGACCACAAACGTGGGAGTGGACCCAGACCGGATCGATCCGGGTCTCTTCGACGGTCGCCGACTCGGGTTGAGTTTGGCGCACGACATGCTGCTCGCATGGGGCGCTCAGAAGGGCGCAATGAACGAGGCGTTCCGAATCGTCGAGGAACTCGACGCGCTCGGATTGCTCATCCCCGAAATCAACGCACCCGAGCCCGAGTCCTCCGACATCGAGGACTGATCTCAATCCGATATCTGACGAGGTTGGTGATCTGGTGAAGCTGGGCGATTCGGCCAACGGTGACGCCGCGCGCAACGGCAAGCCGCTCGACGGGGTTCGGATCCTCGCAGCCGAGCAGATGCAGGCGTTGCCGTTCGCCACGCAGTTGTTGTCCAGGCTCGGCGCCGAGGTCGTGAAGGTGGAACACCCGGTGACCGGCGAGTCCGGCCGTGGTGCGATGCCAGCGATCAAGGATCCCGACGGTCGAAACGTCGGCGCTACTTTCCTTCGCAACAATCTCAACAAGCGGTCGGTCGGACTCGATCTGAAGGACCCGCGGGGTCGCGAGTTGTTCATACGACTCGCCGCCGGGTTCGACGTCGTCGCCGAGAACTTCAAGGCCGGGACGATGGAACGGTTGGGACTCGGATTCGACGAGTTGTCGGCCATCTACCCCCGGATGATCTACGTATCGGTGTCGGGTTTCGGCGACCGGGGCGAGTCGCCCTACAGAAGTTGGCCCGCGTATGCGATCGTGCCCGAGGCAATGTCGGGGCTCTACGAATACGCCCGTTCGGGTGATGAGCCACCCAGGGTGATTCCCGCTGGAGCGCTCGGGGACATCAGTTCGGCACTGTTCGCCGTCATCGGGATCCAAGCGGCGTTGCGTCACCGTGACCGCATC
>JAGQSZ010000406.1 GCA_020439285.1 Microthrixaceae bacterium | reverse complement strand
CGAGGATCTGCAGCGTCTTGTCAGCATCGCCAAGACGTACTGCATCGGCAAGAGCGGCGATGGACGAATCGGAACCAAAACGTCTGGCCACTTTCAATACGGTGATCTGGTTGGCCGATAGCGACGGATCAGCGACAGGAGTCGGATGGCTCCCAGACGCTCCCGCGGGAGCGCGGCCATCGGTGGCGATTGCCGGTCTGACAATGTCGCCAAGCACTGTCCCGGCCTGGACACTCGCTAGTTGGTCAGGGTCGCCGACTAGGACCAGGTGGCATCGGTCGGGGACCGCGGCAAGCAACGAATCCATCAGCGGAAGCGACACCATCGAAGACTCGTCAATCACGATGATGTCGAGCGCCAGCGGATTCGACTGGTTGTGGCCGAACCCTCGCCGAGGATTGGATCTGAGCAGCCTGTGGATGGTGACCGGCTCAGCGTTCCGCAACTGTGTGGCCATGGCGTCGTCAATGAGGTTGTCTTCGACGAGTTGTTCCACGGCTTGTTCAATGGCTTCTGCCATTCGTGCCGCGGCCTTACCCGATGGTGCAGCGAGCCCAATCAGGAGGTGACGGCCATCTGCACGTGCGAGGGTGTGAGCGGTTGCCAACATGCGGGCAACGGTTCGGGTCTTGCCGGTACCGGGACCACCCGCGAGCACGCTGAAGGAGTTCGTCAGACCCGATCGCGCTCCTTGGCGTTGTAGGTCTGTCTGACCGTCAGCCTCGGCTCCGAAGAAGGTGTCGAGCGTCGAGTCGAGGTCACCGGAATCGAATGAGAGCGATGCTTTGGTGGAGGAGCGACGCAGCATGTCAGCAGCCACCCTTGCCTCCGCAACGAAGTAGCGGTGGAGGTACAACCTCGTTCCGTCGAGCACGAGTGGTCGTACCGGGTTGTGATCTGCCTGATCCGGTCCACAGACCAGATTCTCCGATGCCCTGAGCGCCGAGATCCACGTGTCCTGGTCAGGCCAGGGGAGTTCGACCCCGAGAGTGTTCTCGTCGACTATCAACTCGCTTACCCGCGAAAGGTCAATACACACGTGGCCCGATCGCGGCCCACGAGCGGCGACAGCGATGCCAAGCAGGACAAGCGGGTCAACCTGGTTGCCGCCTGATTCAGCCAAGCGGGAGATAGCTGCACAAAGTTCGACCTCCGATTCGTTGAACAGTCCGGCTGAAACGAATGGGTCGAGCACGGTCATGTCGCCGGCGAGCCGTGAAGTGGTCGAGGTCATGATGCCTCCTTGGCTGGGACGGTGACGCCAGCAAGAAGGTCACTCAACTCGATCACGAGTCCCGATGGAGTCGTCCACGACCACACTCCGGTCGTGTGACCATCGATGACAGGGGAGTTCTGTCCCACCATGCCCCTGACGAACAGATATGCAACACCTCCGAGATGTTGCTCCGGGTCATAGTCGCTTAGCCGGCTTCGGAGGTACCGATGCAGCGCCACCGAGTACAACAGTGACTGGAGCGGGTAATGGTGGTGAACCATGGCCTCGGTCATCTGGACCGGGCCGTAGTCCAAGGGGGTTGGCGTGTCGTGTGCGCCGCTCAGCCTGTTTGTCTTGTAGTCGACCACGACAAACCGCGCTTGGCCGTCGTCGGTCCTGACCCGAAGGACAGCATCGATCGACCCGGTCAGATGGCCA
>JAGQSZ010000039.1 GCA_020439285.1 Microthrixaceae bacterium | reverse complement strand
CTGATCGGCAGGGGCGCCATCGACTGGAACGACTTTGTTCCCCCGTCCGACGAGGCTTCCTCAGACTCGGAGGGCGGGCCGCGATGAGCATGGTCGAAGCCAGCGTCGCCGAGAAGGCGACCACCCCATCCGGAGTGACGGAGGCCGCAGTCGAAGCGCTCCGCACCCTCAATAACCTGACCCTCGCCGCGCCGTTGCTGGGCATGCTGTGGTGGGAGGACGTCGGCAACATCTACGAGTGCTCGGCGAGCTTCGCCCCGTTGTGGAGCGATCGAGTGCAGCCGAACGAGCAAGATGGTGGCGTGAGCTATTTCGACGACAATGACGACAGCCCTGCTGTGGCGCTGTGGAGCGAGCGCCTCGACAGCTATATGGACGGCCAGGAAGGTGTGGAGGCATTGCGACGACGCATCCAGCCCAACCCTCCGTGGCCCGAGGCCGACAACCCTATGCTCGGTTACCTCATCGCTCGGGCCATGGAGATCTACGAGGAGCAGGGCCCCGAGCCAGCGATTACTTGGGTAGCCGTGCATGCGTGGTTCGAGTCCGCCCTCGATGTCAAAGCCGATCTGATCCGTCGCCTCGGCGCGTAGCTCTCGCTTCGAAGCTGTCAGGTGCCGAGCACGCGCGGGCGATCGCGACCTGTCAGCCTCGGTTGTTGAGCGTGATCGGGACTTATACGCGAGTCCCGATTATGCCCAACCCGGTAGACATCTGACTCGGCCCAATCGCTACAGATGGTCGCGACGGTCTTGGATTGCCGCGACACAATCGTCAAAAGTTGGTGCCTCCGCGCCGGGCCATAGCAGAACCGGCAGAACGCGTTCGTTGTACTCGACGCGAGCTGCGGCGACGTGGGGTCCCTCGTTGAAGGCTGGACTGGTGGCGAACCCGCCATTTGGTCGGTCTGCGGCGGGCATGTCGGCAGCTCGTGAGTAGGTGCAGACGTCGCGGGCGAGGATGGCGATGCCGTGTTCATGGATGCCGGCGAGGATCTCGGGACGAGTGGCCAACTGGTGGACGTCGTAGTAGTGGCGTGCCCCGCGGATCGCCGCGCCGGGATCGCTGGCGGTGTGCGCTGTGTGGAGTAGCACGAGCTTCTCCACGAGTGTGCGCCATGGGGCGAGGACCCGCACGAGGACGGGTTCCGCCTCGGGCGTTCCGGCGATCTGGTCGTGGGCGTGGAGCGCGAGGAGCGACGACATGGGCAGCGGAGTGGCCGGTAATGCGCCGCCGCGTGAGCCGAGCTCGAGGAACACCCCGGCTGACAGACCGCGGGTGCCCGCGGTGGCGTCGGGGCGGTAGTGGAACCGGGCGCCGCGTTTTGCTCCCTTGGAGGTCGCTTCCGGCACAGCGACGGGTTGAATCGTGACAAGGCGGCGACACTGCAGATACGACCAGCACTGGCTCAACTCGCGATGATGATCCTTCTAGCGCTGAGCATCGTCGCAAACTTTGAGGCCATCGGTACCCTGCTGGTGTTCGGCTTCCTCGTGGCGCCACCGGCTACAGCGATGCTGTTCGCACGCAGCCTGCCGAGCGTCATGGTGCTGGCGGTCGGTTTCGGCTCCATCAGCGTCGTGGGCCGCCTAACGGTCAGCCACCACCACGGGACCGCGGCGGGAGCCAAGATCTCCGGGGTCTCGGTCGTGCTGTTCTTCATCGGGCTGCTCGTCAAGGAGTTGGTCAGGTGGTCTCAGCCTCATATGTTACGGGCAGCCTCTGACCGTACGATGCAGTGAGGATGCTGCCGTACGCGGATCACTGACCTTCCCCCCGGTTGTGCGGGCACCGATCGTGTCGATGAGTACGCGACTGTGCCACTACGAAGAGCTCGACGACTGCTCACATCGGACTCGGACGAACCCATGTCGTCATGGTCATCGACGGCCTCAACCTTTGCGTCATCTGCACAGCCACCGGAGAACTCCTACGCCAGCTAGCCTTCAAGCCGACCAGCGACTACGGCTCCAACCCAAAAGGGACTGCCGCGCTGTGTTGTGGGTAGCCGTGGTGGGTGTAGTTCTTAGTACTCCGGTGCTTCTACCTTTCCTTCGGCTACTTCCATCATTTCCTCGGACAGCGGTTTCTCCGGCATGATGACGCCGAGGATGAGTGATAGGGCCATGAGGGGGACTGTCCACCGGAAGGTTGTGCGGAACCCGGCGGCCATAGCGGTGTTGTTCGTTGCGGCTGTCGTGGACGCGGCGAAGATCGCGGAGAAGATCGCCGTGCCGAATGCTCCTCCTAGCGTCTTGAAGAAGTTGAGCGCGCCCGTGGCGACTCCGAGGTCGCTGTATGGTGCGGCGTTCTGTCCTCCTAGGAGGGCGACCTGAACGAAGAGTCCGGCGCCTGCGCCCACGAACACGAGTGGTGTTGTGACGATCCACACGCTCGTGGTGGGGTCGACGTAGCCAAGTGCCCACATCGATACTCCTGTCATGACGGCGGCGAGGATTGGGTAGATCTTGTACTTGCCGGTCTTTGTGATGAGCGGGCCGGCGATGGAGGTCGCGATGATGAGGCCTATGAACATCGGGATCAGAGCAAGACCTGCGATGAAGGCTGAGTAGTCCCGGACGGTCTGTAGGAACAGGGGGACGAATACCATCGCGACGAACAGCACGAGGTTGGCGAGGAAGAACTGAACGACCGAGATGGTGAAGACGCCACTTCGGAACAGTCGGAGCGGGGTGATCGGGTGCTGCGAGCGCTGTTCGATGAGTAGATAGGCGACAAGACTCACGGCGGCGGTGGCGAGGAGCGCGATGATCGAAGGTGAGTTCCAGGAGAGGTCCTGTCCGCCGAGACTTGTGGCGAGCAAGAGTGTGGTCGTGAATATCGTGACGGTGATGCCACCGGCCACGTCGATACGACCCGATGGCGGTGGCGGCTTCGGGAGCGTAACGCGAGCGCCGATCACGATCAGCGCCACGATACCGATCGGTACGTTGATGAAGAAGATCCACTGCCATCCGATCGTGTCAGCGAATAGTCCCCCGAGGAACGGTCCCCCTATGAGGGCGAGGGTGGAGACAATGCCTGTATAGGCCATGTACTTGGAGCGGGTGCGAGCGGGCAGGATGTCGCCGATGACGGCCATAGCGAGTGAGGCAAGGCCGCCGCCGCCGATGCCTTGGAATGCCCGGAATGCGACGAGCCACCACAGGCCTGGGGCAAAGCCGCAAAGTACTGAACCGGCAAGGAATACGACGATCGACACCAAGAAGATCGGCTTGCGACCGTACATGTCGCCGAGCTTCCCGAACAGCAGCGTGGTCACTGCACTCGTAAGCAGGAAGGAAGTTGCGACCCAAGGGGTGTTAGCAACCTCACCGAATTGCTGACCGATGGTCGGAAGCACGGTGGCGACGATGGTCTGGTCAAGGGTGGCCATGAACAGAACCATCATGAGTGGGACGAGCACGAGCATCACCTGCTCGTGCGAACGCTCTTGAGTTTCGATACCCATGAAGCCTCCAGAAAGTAAACTCATTGAGAAAAGTAAGTCAGTTACTTTTATAACGGCGCTTGTAAAACCGCGCAAGTCAATAGAGAAAGTAAGTCACTGTAGGTTTGTGTTAGACTGGGCTCATGGGCGAGACCGATCGCTATGAGGGCTTGGGACTCCGGGAGCGTAAGAAGGCCATCACCCGTGACACGATCATTGAGACAGCGGAACGACTCTTTGAGGCGAAGGGCTTTGATCAAGTGTCGGTCGCCGAGATCGCCAGGGCCGCCAACGTGTCGGTGAAGACGCTCTTCGTCTACTTCCGGTCGAAGGATGATCTTGTCTTCACGGACACCTCGCTCATCGATTCGCTCCTCGACGCGATCCGTAGTCGGCCCGAAGGGACGTCTCCGGAACAGGCAGTCATCAGGACCCTGGACGCCATGCTCGCGACAGAACAAAGCGGTATTACATCCTTCCGTCGTGGCTACAGCGATGCAGAAGGATTGCGAAACGGCCTCCTACGCATGTGGGCCGACTATGAGGACAGGATCACCGACGCCCTCGCAGACGAACATCCCGGCCAGCCACTGCCGGATGATCGTTACCGGGCCATTCAGCTCGTTGGTCTCATCCGCACGATCGTCGCCCACGAACTCGCCAACCTGGGTGGCCGCTCGCTGAACACGGTAGCCCGCTCATGGCTTCAACAGAGCCGTGATGCATTACCGACGAGCTGATTGTGGGGACCATCCGGGCTCCGTTCCTCGATGATCTCGACCAGAATTGGGTGTCCATCAAAACCGGACGACCTCAGTTCGGCGGCTCCTGGTACCACCGTTACTGGCAGATGGTGTCGTCCGCGCTGGTGGAGACATGACCTTGAAAGGGGACGGTCGTGCACGAATGCCCGGAGGACATCGCTGCGCTGCAACGCGTCATCGACCTCAGCTTCGCCTCGGCGGGACCACATTTGTTGGAGATCGCTTCACCGGAGCGACGCCTGGACGCGACAGCCCTGGCGGATCGCCTGACCGGCATGTGCCTGTTGGTGCTCGCCACGTCAACACGTGATGGACGACCGATCAACGGACCGGTCGACGGGATCTTCTACAGGGGAATGTTCTACTTCGGCTCGTCGCCACACTCGCTGCGCTTCCGCCACATTCGTGAACGGCCAGCGGTCAGCGCCACGCATCTGCCTGATGAGTCCATGGCGGTCACCGTCCACGGTGAAGCCGAGATCATCGACATCCACGCTGATGACAACGCCGAGCTGAAACGCACCATCTTGGGTATCTACGTGCCGAGGTATGGTGAGTCATGGGCGAAGATGCTCGACGGGGGAGCGCTCTACGCCCGGATCAACCCGCGTCGGGTGCTCACCTACCTCGCCGGGGATGGTGGGATGTAGCCGCTGTCCGCGGCCGGTGTTCACCGGTCGTCACGGTTCGTCGGACACCTGGATTGGCCTGTCGAGGCCGGAAGTGTCCGGGTCAACGGATCCTCACCATCAACCCGAGTACCATGCCACGGTTGGATCGGTCCTGGTCCGACCGTACCGCCATGAGCCATATGAGATCGCTTTATCCGGACCGAACCAGCTCGTCGTGTGGTCTGAAACTCGCGGGTGTCGGAGAGGTGGGGGTACCCCCACTATTCGGCGTCACAGCGATTCGTCGTCCCACACAAACGCCTGGCGGGCGACTCGATGCTGAGACGACTGTCGAACAGTTCGCACATGTGGCGGGTGCTCGGTCGTGATTTCTCGATCGCTGCGGGGTCGGGGGATCGGTTTGTGGCATCCCGCGCAGTACATTGTCGTCACGTTCTTCGCGACGAGCATCACCGGTACGGTCCTGTTGATGTTGCCCGTGTCGACCCAGTCGGGCCGAATGGCGCCGTTGACGACGGCACTGTTCACGTCGACGTCTGCAACGTGTGTAACCGGACTCGCCGTCGTGGACACGCCCGGCTACTGGAGTGGTTTTGGGCACGTGGTGATTCTCGCTCTGATGCAGGTCGGTGGTCTTGGGATAATGACCCTGAGTTCGCTATTGGTGATCGTCCTGAGCCGTCGCTTGGGAATCCGTCAACGAGTCATCGCGGCTGCACAGACCGGGTCGCTACGTATCGGCGATGTCAGAACGCTCGTCGTGGGTGTCGTCAAGATGACCATCGCGGTCGAGTTCACCGTGGCGACCATCCTCATGTGGCGGTTCTGGACGACTCACGGCGAACCGTTGGGTCGGGCGGCGTGGCTCGGAGTGTTCCATTCGATCTCTGCATTCAACAACGCTGGTTTCGCGTTGTTCTCCAACAACCTCGTCGGCTATCACGACGACCCGGTGCTGTTGCTCGTCGTCGCAGCATCGGTGGTCGTTGGTGGGTTGGGATACCCGGTATGGCGCCAGATCGCGGCGGCTCCTCGTCAGCCTCGCAACTGGGACCTGCACGCCAAGATCACCGTGTCGGCAACACTTGCGCTGCTCGTCGGCGGATGGGTGCTCTTCACCGGATTCGAGTGGACGAATGGTGCGACACTCGGACCACTTTCGGCTCTCGACAAGACAATGAACGGCCTCTTCCAGAGCGTCACGACACGAACAGCAGGGTTCAATGCCCTGGACACCGCAGCGCTCGATGATCACTCCCGACTGCTCACCATGATCTTGATGTTCATCGGAGGTGGTAGCAGTTCGACCGCGGGCGGTATAAAGGTCACGACATTCGCGCTGCTCGGGCGGGTCATGTGGGCCGAGGTACGGGGTGAGCGGGACGTTGACGTGTTCGACCGTCGCGTGCCCACGGATGTCCAACGCCAAGCGCTGACTGTCGCCCTCATGGCAATTGGCGGAGCGGTTGGCGCCTCCATGCTGCTTCTGGCGTTGACACCGTTCGGGCTCGACGCTGTCGTGTTCGAGGCCGTCTCAGCGCTGGGTACTGTCGGTCTGTCGACAGGAATCACGCCCGACCTGGCGGTGCCAGCGCGTCTGATCGTCACGAGCCTTATGTTCGTCGGACGCGTCGGACCACCGACTTTGTTCGCCGCACTCGTCCTACGCGAACGTCAACGGGCGTACCGTCACCCTCAGGAGAGGATCATCATTGGCTGACAAACCTGCACGACAATGGGCGTTGGGGGCTAAACGTCCATTCGATCGGCCCCAGGCCGGTGAGTCCGTCGTAGTACTTGGCCTAGGGCGATTCGGCGCAGCGGTTGCCTCAGAGCTGGTCCGCCTCGGCTACGACGTCCTGGGAATCGATCACGACGAAGCCCCGGTCGAGCACTATTCGTCGATGATCACCCATACCGTCCAGGCCGACATCACCAGTACCGATGCTTTGCTCCAGCTCGGTGTTGATGACCTAGCCTGCGCCATCGTCGCGGTCGGCTCAGATCTGGAGGCGAGCATCCTCACCACCGCGGCGCTGGATGAGATCGCAGTACCCGCTATCTGGGCCAAGGCGGTTAGCCAACAACATGGCCGTATCCTCGAACGTGTCGGGGCCCACCATGTTGTCTATCCCGAACATGATATGGGTCATCAGGTTGCCCACATGATCGGCGGCAGAATACTGGACTGGTTCCAACTCGATGAACGGTTCGCTCTCGTCGAGACCGTCGTTCCAGCGGAACTCGTCGGACATACACTCGCAGACTCAGGAGTTCGCGAGCGACACCATGTGACTGTCGTCTGCGTGAAACCGCAGGGCGGATCGTTCACCTACGCGACGATCGATACGATGCTTGCCCACGGAGATGTCCTGCTGGTCGCCGGTGAGACAGCTGCGGCCGAGGCGTTCGCCCGACTCCGCTGACCACGTTCGATCCGTCCAGTGTCACAGCGTTGCAGTTGGGAGGACGATGGAGGCCTAGGAGATCGAGTGGGCGGGGTACCGGGCATATGTGACCGAACACAGATGTCGCCAACACCATGTCGCTGAGGAGGTGTCGTTGCCAAAGGTGGTGAGCACTGTTCTAAGGGACTGAGAATGTGCTCGTGTGGTTCGTTCGACTAGCGTGGCCATTGGCGTGCCGGGAAGTCTGGTCGGCGTTAGGAACCGACGCGATCGGACAGGATACCGGGTGATGCCTCTTCATCTCAGCGCAGTACAGCACCAGGGCCCGCTCATGGTTCTCGCCGCGGACTCGGATTCCACAGGCGGACTTGCTGGTTCTCCGTGGGCAATGCCGGCGTTCTTCTTTGGCTGGATAGGCGTCGGCGTCGTGCTGGCACTGGTGCTGGTGCGCCGTGGCCATGATGCTCGGATCACGGTCGTGGTCGGTGCTGGACTCGGTCCCTTGATGGCGCTCAAGCTGTCTAGGACGATCCGTGAACAAGAAGCTGAAGCACCGCCGTTGGTTCTCAGACCTGGCGCCGATCACGGTGGTCAGCTGAACGTTCTCGTTCTGGTCCAGAAAGCTGGTTCGCCCCTGGACTACGTGTTGTCGGAGGTCCACTCACTGCGGGACGAGCTTGGTTTTGTGACGGTTGCCCAGGCTGTGACCTACGAGACGCTCGAAGGTGACGTGGATGATGATGTGATCCGAAGTGCTGACAGTGAGCTGTATGACACGGCGATGCAGCTCGGTGTGCCCGATGCTGAACTGGTACTTGTGCCCGGTCGCTCAGACCACGTAGCGGAGCGCTTGGGGCACGAACGCGGACTGGATGTAGTTCTCGTCGTCGAAGCACGGACATCATTGGCCGGACGTCGGATTATCTGAGGCACAGCGGTGCTATTCCTCCTCATCGGGCTGCACGTCGTGTGCGCGACCGTCGTATTCCTCGTCGGTTCGCGTCTGGGGCGCTGGGTGTGGCCCATCGCCGCAACGGCGCCGACTGCGGTGGTCGTGTGGCTGCTCGTGAACGCCGGGGCGATGTCCGATGGCGGGGCGGTCAGCCAGAAGTCCGAGTGGGTACCCGGCCTGGGCCTGGGACTCGATCTGCGCGTCGACGCGTTCTCGACACTGATGCTCATCCTGGTCTCCGGGATCGGCGCGCTGATCTTCGCCTACGCCTGGCACTACTTCGGGAACTCACCCAGTTCGCCCCGGGCAGCAGGACTGCTGACATTGTTCGCGGCGTCGATGGTCGGGATCGTCATTGCTGACAACCTGCTGGCCCTGTACGTCTTCTGGGAACTGACGTCGGTCACGTCGTATCTGCTGATCGGACTCGACGACACCGAGGCAGAAGCCCGTTCGGCAGCACAGCAGGCGTGGTTGGTGACCAGCCTCGGTGGGCTAGCGATGCTCGCCGGGTTCGTGTTGTTGGGCCAGCAGGCTGGTACGTACACGATCAGTGAGATCCTCACCGCGCCGCCGTCCGGTACGACCACCGCCGTCGCGTTAATGCTGATACTGGTCGGAGCGTTCACGAAGTCGGCGCAGTATCCGTTCCACTCCTGGTTGCCGACGGCGATGGTGGCGCCGACCCCGATCAGCGCGTATCTGCACTCGGCCGCGATGGTCAAGGCAGGTGTCTATCTGGTCGCACGTCTGGCTCCAGCGTTCGCGGTGGTAGGGCCATGGCGACCGGTGGTCGTGACCGTAGGGCTGGTGACGATGATCGCTGGTGGGCTGCGGGCACTGCGGCCATTCGACCTGAAACAACTGCTCGCGTTCGGGACGATCAGTCAGCTCGGATTCCTGATGGTGTTGTTCGGTATCGGCCAGCCAGCGGCGACTGCTGCTGGCTGTGCACTGCTGTTGGCCCACGGACTGTTCAAGGCAGCGTTGTTCATGGTGGTCGGCATCGTCGATCACAAGGCGGGTACACGCGACATCCGTGAACTACCCGACCTCGGCCGAGGCTGGGGTCCGACGAAGGCCGTGGCGCTCCTCAGCGCTGCGTCCATGGCGGGTGTGCCACTGCTGGCGGGATTCATCTCCAAGGAACAGGCCTACGGCGCCCTGGTCGACAGGTCCGGGTTCGACCGACTGGTCCTCGTAGGCATCGTGATCGGATCGATGCTGACCGTCGCCTACAGCCTGCGTTTCGTGGCCGCGCTCGTCCTCCCCGACCTGGTATCCCCGGAGCTGACGGACCGCCCACCGGCCCGACGGACCCCGACGTTCTGGTTCGCTTCGACCGGTGTGCTGCTGGCGACCGGTTCGGTCGTCCTCGGTGTCGCGCCTCGGGTCTGGTCGGGTATGGTCGACGCCGCCGCGCACGCGCTGGATCCCGGGGCACATGCACATCTCGTGCTGTGGCACGGACTCACCACACCACTGGTGCTGTCTGTGATCACGCTGGGTGTCGGTGCCGCGTTGTTCGTCCTGCGTCGACCCGTTGCCAGTGCGCAGGCACGTCTGACGTTCCCGGTGTCCGGGCTCCAGGGATATGACGCAGTCCTACGATCCACTTTGGGGTTCGCAGGCCGCCTGACCCGGATCGTCCAGTCAGGGTCCCTGCCGATCTACGCAGCGGTCATCTTCTCGGCCGTCGTGATCGCCCCGATGGTGGCGATGGTCACCGGACGGTGGTGGCCGGGTTGGCCGATGCTGATCGGTACACCGGCACACCTGCCGATAGCCGTGGTGCTGGTCGTCGGTGCGGTCGCGGCAACTCTCATCGGACGGCGTTTCGCTGCAGCGATCCTGCTCGGCGTGGTCGGCTACGCGATGGGGATGTTGTTCGTCCTCCAGGGTGCACCGGACCTGGCGCTGACGCAGTTCGCGGTCGAGACGCTGTCGGTCGTCGTGTTCCTGCTGGTGCTGCGGGTCCTGCCAGATCGATTCGAACTGCGCTCCACCACGATCAGGCGACCTCTACGCATAGTGATCTCCGCTGCGGTGGGTGTCTTCGTGGTGTTGATGGCCATAGCGTCGAGCGGCGCTCGTACCGAACCCTCGGTGTCGGGTGAGATGGCCGAACAGGCGCTGCCCCGGGGTGGTGGCCGCAACATCGTCAACGTGATCCTCGTCGACATCCGCGGTATGGATACCCTGGGTGAGATTTCGGTGCTGGTCACGGCTGGCATCGGTGTGGTCGCGATCGCCCGCGTCGGTCGTCGTCGGCCAGCGGATCCGGTCCACCCACGGCGGCGCCGTAGGACCGAGGATGTGGGCGCACCATGATTGGCCGTTCGTTGATACTCGACACGACGGTCCGGTTCGTCTTCGATGCCGCGGTCGTGCTGTCGGTGTATCTCCTGTTCTCGGGCCACAACCAGCCCGGTGGTGGGTTCGTCGGAGGTCTCGTAGCGGCTTCGGCCATCGCGCTGCGCTACATCGCCAGCGAATCCGACGACGTCCGCTTCATCCTCGGCATCAGACCAGCGACGGTCCTGTCGATGGGCCTGACATTGGCAGCGGCCACGTCCATAGCGCCGTTGCTGTTCGGACTGGGTCCACTCGATCACCAGTCGGTCGAGTGGAGCGTGCAGGTCCTGGGCGCCGTGCACCTGTCCACGGCCACGGTGTTTGACACCGGTGTCTACCTGATCGTCATCGGCCTGTTGCTACGCATAGTCGAGGCGCTGGGTGATGATCCCGACGATGTCACGGATCCGGTCACTGGCGGTCCGGACGAGGGCCGATCATGACCCTCTTGCTCGTCGTCGTTGCAGGCCTGTTGTGCTCGTGCGGTACCTATCTCCTACTGGGTCGCCAACTCAGCCGGGTGGTGATCGGCGTCGGGCTCATCGGCCACGGAGCCAACCTGCTGTTGTTGCTGTCGGGTGGTGACGGCGGTAATCCGGCCTTCGCTGGTGGAGATGCTGACCGTTTCGCCGATCCACTGCCTCAAGCGTTCGTACTTACGTCGATCGTCATCACGTTCGGTGTGATCGCCTTCCTGTTGACCCTTGCCTACCGCAGTTGGCTGCTGACCTCGAACGACGAGGTGGAGAACGACGTCGGCGACCGTCTGGCTGAGCGCAACTCAAGCCGTACGGGCAGCGAGCGTACGGCTGGCGATCGCAACACCGATGATCGGACCGCTGACGGTCGCGTCCGGGAATCGGTGGCCGGTTCGGCGTCCGATGACCCGGCCGGTGACCCCGCGAGCGGAGGGCGAGGATGAACACGCTGATCGCTCTCCCCGTCATGTTGCCGCTGCTGGGTGCCGGCGTGGCCGTCGGACTGGTCCACCGACGCGTGGCCCAACGTCTCATCAGCGTGATGATCCTGTCGGTCGTCACCCTGTCGAGCGTGGTCATGTTGATCCGTGTCGACCACGATGGGCCGTTCTCGGTCCAGGTGGGTGACTGGGCCTCACCGATCGGCATCAGTCTGGTCGTAGACCGCTTCGCGGCGATCATGCTCGTGGTGGCATCCGTGATGCTGCTGGCCGTAGTGGTGTTCGCGATCGGACATCCGGGCGCCGAGAGTGGACATGGCAGCTTCCATCCCGTGTACCTGATCCTGGCTGCAGGTATTGCCATGGCGTTTCTGACCGGTGACCTGTTCAACCTGTTCGTCGCGTTCGAGGTCACCCTGATGGCCAGTTACGTACTCATCACCCTGGGAGGGCGTCTCGATCAGGTCCGCAACGGAATGACCTACATCGTCATCAACCTGATCGCGTCGACGGTGTTCCTGATCTCGCTGGCGTTCATCTACGCGGCGACCGGAACGGTCAACCTTGCAGATCTGCACGTCAAGATCGCCGATCTACCCGATGGGGTCCGCAGCGGTCTGGCGGTCCTGCTCATGGTCGTATTCGGTGTTAAGGCTGCGCTGTTCCCACTGTTCTTCTGGCTACCCGACAGCTATCCGACGGCATCTCTCCCTATCACGGCGGTGTTCGCGGGACTGCTCACCAAGGTCGGCGTCTACGCGATCATCCGCAGCCAGACGCTCCTGTTCCCGATCGACACCCGACCCGGAGGGCTCTTGTTGCTGATCGCCGGACTGACGATGGTCGTCGGTGTGCTGGGGGCGATCAGCCGCAACGACATGAAACGGATCCTGTCGTTCCACATCGTCAGCCAGATCGGTTACATGATGATGGGTCTCGGCCTGTTCACGATCGCCGGTCTGGCGGGCGCCGTGTTTTACATCGTCCATCACATCGTCGTGAAGACCAGCCTTTTCCTGGTCGCAGGGCTCGTAGAACAACGTGCCGGTAGTAGCGAACTGGCCCGGATATCGGGTGTGGCGCGACTCGAACCACTTCTCGCGGTGCTGTTCCTCGTGCCAGCCCTCAGCCTGGCTGGGATACCCCCGTTCTCGGGCTTCGTCGCGAAGCTCGCACTCGTCGAGGCCGGTCTGTCATCACAGGAGTACCTGATAGTCGTGGCCAGTCTGGTGGTCAGCCTCCTGACCATCTATTCCATGAACAAGATCTGGTCCAACGCCTTCTGGGGCAGGATCGTGACTGAATCGAACGGATCGCTGGCGCCAGCCCGCAGTGGATGGGTGCTGATGACCGGCGCCACCGCGACGCTCGTAGCGATCAGTATTGCGATCGCGGTCTGGGCAGGACCGCTGTACGCGTTCTCCCAACGTACTGCCGGGGACCTGATCGAGACCCACACCTACGTGGAAAGAGTTCTGGGCCCATGACAAGAGTCGTCCGGGTCGTGTTGCTGACCGCCATCTGGATCCTGTTGTGGTCCGATCCGTCGATCGCCAACCTCCTCAGCGGACTGGTGCTGGCCGTGGTCGTCGTCGCATGGTTCGACCGACGTCGGCAGGGCAACGTGATCATCCGCCCGATTGCCGCGGTGAAGTTCGCCGGCTACTTCCTCTACCAGTTGATCGCGTCGACACTCGTCGTGGCGCGGACGGTCATCACCCCACGGGACAGGATCAACACGGCGATCGTCGCAGTGCCACTGAGCGGCTGTTCTGACGCGCTCGTCACCCTGATCGCTGATGCCATCAGCCTGACCCCCGGCACGCTGACCCTCGAGGTCCGCCGTGAGCCACTGACCCTGTATGTACACGCACTCGACGTGCGCGACATCAACGGCCTCCGCCATGTGGTCCGCACGCTCGAGGTCCTGGCCGTCACGGCATTCGGTGATGACGACGCCCTCGAAGGGCTGGTCGTCGACGACACGACCGTGTGGAGGGGTAGATGATCGTCGCTGCTGCCCTTCTACTGGCCCTGGCGAGTTTCTGCTTCATGGTCCGTGTGGTGATCGGGCCATCGCTCGCCGACCGCATAATCGCCCTCGACGGGCTGGTGGTCACCGCCGTGGCGGCGATCGTGGTGAACTCGATTTGGCGTCGGACCGACCTGTTCCTCGACGTGGCGCTCGTCGTGGCGTTCATCGGCTTCGTTGGTACTACGGCCGGAGCGCGTTTCATCGAACGCAGGGGTGGTTGACATGGTCGATGTGCTCGTGGGTGTCCTCGTCATCGCAGGTTCGATGCTTATCCTTCTTGCCGGTATCGGGGTGCTGCGCTTCGCTGATCTCTATGCACGTATGCATGCGGCGACCAAGGCGCCGACGGTAGGGATCGCGCTCGTGTGCATCGCCGGAGCGATAGCGATCGATGGTGGAACCGACAAGATCCTCCTCGCGGCAGCGATCATCTTCGTGACGGCTCCCAGCGCCGCACACTTCGTAGGCCGTGCTGCCTATCGGGCCGAGGGGATCGACATCCACCTGGACGGGCCCGACGACCTGCGGGAACTGATGGAGGACGATGAAGACGCTGCGTCGAACGACTAGTAGATAGCCGGAGATGCATCGGTCGGGACTGCCGCGCACTGAGGGGACGCTTCAACCGGTTTGTCTTGGCAGGTCTGTTCGTCTGTGACCTGGACCGGGTGAAGGTTGGGGTGGGCTGCAGGTCAGGAGTCTTCGACGGCGTCGTGGTGGGGGCACGTGGTGTCGTCGAGGGTGTGAGTACAGCGTCGCCAGGTCCCTTGGTTGAGTTCATGGATGGGGCACTGCTCTTGGCCTGCGGCGAGGTGGTCCTCGATGTCGGTGATGGCTCGTGCCTTGCGCTTGCTGGGTGACTGGTCGTAGGCGAGGCGGGCGAATGGCAGGTCGAGGTGGCGGTCGGTCCAGCGGATCCAGCGGTGGATGAGCGTGTGTGGGTCGCCAGCGGTCGCAGGATCCACGAGGTACACGGCAACGTCGCCGACGAAGTCGGGGTCAGCGAGGTGCGCGGCGAGGCGGGCACGGAACTGGCTGGGTTGGATTCCGGCGTGGTGGAGGTAGTGGGCGGCGATCTGGCCGAGCTGGTCGTCGTCGATGCCGAGGGTCCGGTGGGCGACGTCGAGGTCGTTGAGGTCGCGGCCCTTGCTGCGCTGCGCGAGGGCGCGGAATTTGGTGGCGACCAACTCGGCTGGTTTGAACGTGAGGACGTCGGTCGCGCCGGTCCACCAGTCGGTGTCGACGGCAAGGTGCCGCCGATCGAGCGGCGCGGCGTGCGGCACGTCGTCGAGGTTGATCTCGACCTTTAGGCGTCGCGAGAGCCCGTTGACGCTCGTGTAGGTGAAGCGTTCAGCCAGCCGATTCTTGGTGGTAGTCGGATGGGAAGCGAGACCGAGACCGGCGTGCTCGGCGATATCGCGGATCGCGGCGCGTATGGTCCGCATGTCGTTGTCGGCGACCGATAGGCCGTAGGCGACGTAGTCGAGGTCTTCGCTGTAGCGCAGTGGGGTGGGGAGGAACAGCTTGTGGAGGCAGGTCCCACCGCGCCACGCCAGCCGGTTGCGCAGGTCGGGGTGTGATGCGATCTCGATGGCGACTCGGGTCATCACGAGGTCTTGTTCGACCTGGTCGTCATCAGCCAATGGATGAGTGGTGCGCCAGGCGTTGAGGGCGTCAGGGGAGATCACGTCTCGTCGGGCTCCACGGTCGTGTTGACGATGACACTCCAGCGGTCATCGACGTGGCCCTGACGCGAGCCGCGAGCAGCGAGCAGTGTGGGGCGCCCATGCTCGGGACGGGCAACCTGTTGTAAGGCATTTAGGTCGAGGTCGTCGCGGACGAGCTCCAGGAGCCAACCGAGGCGTCGGGCATCGGCCATGGTTCGACGAGCGGCCAGATCAGCGAGACGGTCGCCGTCGAGGTCGGGTAGCTCGGAGAGGATCGTTGCCACCGCGGACAGGCCACCACCGAGACGGGGACGGGATGCGAGGTCGATCGCAGTCAACGCGGGTGATGCGACGTTGACCATCGTGCGAGGCCCGGTGACCCGGCGCACCGCATCGGTATCGATGCGCGACGAGGTGTGGAACCGCATGCGGACGGGGCCCAGGGCGCGGTCCGAGACGTTCCGCGAGGCGACCACGTCGAAGACCTGAGGCGCCTGGTGTGCAGCACCCCACGACTGCGCCGCTGACGCGTAGGCCACGTAGTAGTCGAGGCTCAGGTGGCGCATCATGGGGTCGACGAACTGTACGGCGGGCACCACCCCTGCTGCTCGGTGCTCGGGAGGCACCACGACGTAGAGGCCCCGCACGGGTGAGAACAGCCGGTGCCTGTCCATGGCGTACTTCACAGCCGAGTACACGGCATCGATGGATGCGCCCGTACGCTGTCGAAGCTCCGCAGCTGTGAACGTGCTGTGGCCCTCGGCCAGCAGCTCGTCCCACAGATCGGCGAAGTTCGCTGTCTTCACGAATCTGAGCATAATCCTCAGATTCGAGGATTGCGAGGACACAAGGCGGCTAGGCAGTCCACCCGACCAGCCGATCGAGGTCTGCGCGGGGGACGCGGAGGGTGCGGCCGCATCGACACCATCGCCCGGGTTGCCACTGCCCTTGATCTACGCCTCGTCGTGTCGTTCCCCGAGAAGGTCCCGGCCAAGCTCAAGGCCGCC
>JAGQSZ010000405.1 GCA_020439285.1 Microthrixaceae bacterium | reverse complement strand
CGTGATCGTGATGCCACGACCACCGAGGTGCCGCCGGCGCAGAGCGCAGCTACTGCTGGAGCGAAGATTCCATCACCGCTCACCAACACGATCTCCTCGAAGCGGGCTGCGAGTCGCTCGTCCTCGATCACTGACAGGAGCTGGTGGTCTGCTCCGTCGGGACCGCGGCCCCACAGGTGCCGGTATGGCGTGAACTCGGTATAGGGCATGACCTCTGGTACGAGACTGGCGCAGTACGCCAACACGACGTGGTCGTCGCCCGTTTGCAGCTTCGGCAAGAACGCCGCCACGGCCTGCATCGCCTGTGGGTCGTAGGCGCTGGTGCCGCCAACGAGGTTGTCGAGGTCTACGAGGAACGCTGTTCGCTTTGCCATGGAACCAAGTATGCCGACGTTCACGCCGAGGGTCAAACGTTTCTTGTTCACAGGTCTCTCGGCGCCTGTGGTTCACAGGGTTCTTGTTGGGATGTTGCTCCTTCGCTCTCAGAAGAGCCGGGATCGCGCCGATGTGAGTGTCCACGATCGGCACCAGACACGGAGAAGGGCCCGGAGGATGTCCAGAGGTACGAGTTCAAAGCTCGATGCGGTGTTTTCGATGCCTGGCCTGGAGGAGATCGCCGCTCCACTGCAGCGCTTCGGGGTTCATGCCGATGACGCTGTGGCGTTGTTGGCGTACGTGGCCGCGCGCCCGGTGCTCCGCTCAGCTAACGCTCTCGATGATGAGCTGAGCGATCCTGATGTGTGGAGTCGTCTCACACGCGTCGCTGGTTCTGTGGGGCGTTCGCTACCAGAAGCCCCTCCGACCTTCGACAAGTTGCGTCATCTCCGCGACAAGATCGGCGACGACATCGGTGAAGTCTTGTTGGAGATGGAACAGGCGTTCACGCTCGAAGCGTTCAAGCTCGCGCGTCTGGCTGGTCTCGCGGTGCCTCGCGACGATTGGGATCTCACGACACCGATTCGTGCCAACACGCTCTTCGCTGACGGCACGTGGTGGGAACCGCAGTCAGGGGTGACCATCGATCCCGACACCGGAGAACCACTGGGGAGTCGAACAAGAGGTGTTCGACGCTCCGATGACACGTGGTGGACCGAACCGCAACGCACCGTCGATCCGTTCACGGGTGAAGTCACCGTGCTCGAACCCAAGCAGGTGCAAGGCCCCCGCGTCTCAGAAGTGTGGACCACAACCAAGGACGGCCGACAGCTACGAGGGGTGCCGTTCGTGATAGCAGGAGTTCACGGCGACCTTCCGCACCAGAGGGTTGTGCTCGGTATGCGACGGTTTCAACAGCCCGGGCTAGTAGGTGACGGCGCAGAAACCCCAGCGGCCGATGAACTGCTCCAACGTGTGATCGCGGCTAGCGATGGAGGCCTGCGGTGGTGTGTCTACGACATGGCGTTTCGCGGAGCGAACCTGCAACGCCTCGCCAGGCAAGGGGTCGTGGGCATCGCCGCGATGCCCGCGGCCGGAACGAACCAGTCCGCGCTGACAGTTGACCCTGATGATCCGGGTCCGGTCCGCTACAACAACGACGGGCGAAAGACCCGGTTCTCCAGCGGCTCTGTCGGACATGTAAGACATCGCGTTGGAGACCGTTGGTGTGACCACGAACTGTCGGCGGATGACGGCTCGCTTCGAACACATCGGAGGGA
>JAGQSZ010000404.1 GCA_020439285.1 Microthrixaceae bacterium | reverse complement strand
CGCATCCAAATTGTCGACCTCCAGCAGATCACTGCGATCAGTTTTCAGTGCATTCGGGAACAGGACTTGTTCCGCGATTTGATGCGCAATTGCAACTGCGTCTGCCACTCGGGCTCCTTACGGGCGATTCAGAAATCAGGAGCCCCATTATCGACCCCCGATCACTCGGGGGGCACCATAGGCAGGCAAGACGAGTCACGGGGGGAACGGACCGCCGGCAGCCCATCCCCGTGTGACTCAGCCCTTGACGATGTTGGCCTCTTCGTAGTCGCTCGGGTTCAGGCCGAGCGCACGGAGTTGCGAGTCACCGAAGTTGATGTCGCCGCCGACATAGCTGTTGTCGTTCTTGTTGACGTAGTAACGCTGATAGCTGTTGTCGACCTGCATCTTCTGACCAGAGGAGTTCTGCACCGTCGACTCGCCGTTGATGGCGTTTAGGAACTGTCGGTGTTCGACATCGCCTGAGGCCATCCGGTCATAGAACCCAGCGACGCTCGCGTCGTTCGCCTGCCAGATCGACTGCATACGCTGCTGATGCGCATTCGCCGAGTCCTGGATCCACGCCATGTTGGCTTCATGGCGACGTGTCATTTCCTCGGTGCGTTGCTGGATCATCGCCATGGTCTGTTGATGGCGTTGGTTCTGGCTGGCCTTGAACTCCTCGGTGGTCTTCTTCGAGTTACCCATGTGTTCGAGCATGCCTTCGTAGTCAGCGATGTTGCCGGTGGTGGCGATCCCGGTGATAAACACTCGCCACGAGATCCCGAAGTTCATCGTCAAAGCACTGACTGCCGCATTTGTCTGCTTGCCGTCAGAGTCGGTGAAGGTGAAGAACGTTCTGGCCGCGTCAGCTGCCGCGAGCTGACCTCCGACGCTCGCTGCGCCATCACGCGCGCTCTGTTCCACTTCAGGTAGTCGGTCAGTGTTAGTGATCGTGAAACCGTCAAATGTTCCGAACTTGTCGGTAATCCACTGCTGCACATAGTCAGGGGCCGGTGAGTAGTCAGCGAGGACCATCGTTTCGACGAACTGTGCCATCTGCCTGACGATGTCATCGGCCATCGATGGGATCCAATAGGTGGCGAGCTTCGGGTCGCCCAGGAATAGAACCGTTTCGCCATCGGGACTGACTGAGTTGACGACTTCTTCGTAAGCCTGGCCATCGACGACTGAGTACGCGAGGTTGTCCCATCCCACGGGAACGTCGACAGTAAACGCGCCGTTGACGGGCTCGATGATATTGACGAATTCCTCTGTCGGACCCGACGAGATACCAAGATCCTCAGGGGGCTCTTCCATCTCGCCGGGGTCATCTGGTCCCGGATCGAAGGCCGTCGTTGAAGAGGTCTTCTTCGCCCCGATCTTCGCGGTTGATTCACCAGATCCGCCGCACGCACCAAGCAATCCGATGGACGCCACCGCTACCACGAAGACCGAGACTCTTCCTCTGATTCTCATGTACGAATCCTACCGGCCAGCACTAACGGCGCGATAACAATTCGGGCCTGAGCGACCCAGCGGATGAGCTATCTGATGACCGGACCGGCGCCCTGGCTGACGCTGTTTGCGGCGAGCCTTCCATGTGGAGTGTACTTGTACTGGTTCGGCAGGCACCCAGATCTACACTCTTCCCCGACACGACGCAAGACACTTGCTTGG
>JAGQSZ010000403.1 GCA_020439285.1 Microthrixaceae bacterium | reverse complement strand
GGAGGCGACCTTGCTCCAGTCGTAAGGCCGTGAGAATCCTATCCAGATGACGCGACCGGTCGCTGGCCTCCATCGCCTCGCCGAGTATCGAAGCCGCTTGTCGCAGCCATGTGCGCCAGACGGTGTTCAGCGAATCGGTATCAAGTTCAACTGCATCGAGATTTGCCGCCTTCGCCCTGAGTTGAGTCAGCTGAGCACGTCTCGGGTCCGCCTCCTTCTCCACTGCCGTCGTGCCTCGCGACCAGCGATTCCGAGCGCTCGCAAGTTGACTACTGAGCTCCCCTGCTCGACCGGCGCCCACGATCTCGCCGACTACACGAAATCGCTCCTCTTCGCCGTCGGCCTCGACAAAGTCACGCACCGCATCTTGCTGGAGATACACCGCTCGAGTGAGCGACCGAACAAGCGCCTCGGATGGATCTTGGGCGAGCTGAGCATCTGGCCAAAGGGCTTCAAGCAGTGCACCCTCGGCTGACGGACCACGCACTGCATCGAGATCATCGACCTGCAACGACAGCGAAGCATCCTTTCCATCGTGCCGACGGATGACTCGGATCCTGGAACCGCTGGAGGACTCAAGCACGGCCTCGACTCTGGCTTCACCCGCCGAGGAGTACCGACTGACGATCTCTGGAGCACTTCCAAGTCGAGCGATTGATCCCGTAAGTACCCAGAGAATCGAGTCCATGAGGGACGTCTTTCCTGAACCGTTGACGCCATAGAGGATGATGACGTCTCCATCAAGATCTAGCTCGACCGATCGACCGAACCCTCGGAAGCCTGACACACAGAGTTGCTTGATCCGGTAGCTCATCTGCGATGTAGCTCCTGGTCAATCGCCTCCATCAGTGGCTCATTCTCAAGGAATGCCGCAATCAGCGCCGCGGTCGTCGATATCGGGATGCTGGACGAGTCGGCCAAGAGAGTGGGGAGCGCGTCCATGAAGCCAGTCGAGGACTTACCGGTGCCTGATGCGTCTAGCGGCAGAACTGGAAGAAGGGCCCGGTGCAGGTCCGATAGCGTCTCAAGCTCATCGCCGACAATCACCAGCTTGCGGAGCCGTGTGATGTCCTTTCTGAGCGCAGCAACCGCACGGGCCTCATCCGCCAAGACCGGTGCCGCGACGACTAGCACGAGATACCCCTCCCAGGCCTTCGGCTCGGTCCGATCCAGCACCTGGGACAGAATCTCGACCAATTCTCCCTGCGCGTCGGGCCAAGACGCATGAAGTTCAGGCCAGTCGCTGAAGAAGGCGGTTGCTACCACGCCATAGGCGTCCTCAAACACCTGAGTCAGATACTTGGGGGCGAGAGACTCGACCGCCGTGTAGCCGGCGGTGAACATCGTTTCAGCAATACCCGAGATGACCTGAGTCTGCGTCAGCATTCCAACTCCTACACAACCAATTTGGACGCGAGGCTTGGGTCGGTCCTGAGCTCGTCGACGAGAACAATGCTGGGTGATGCGTGCGCACCGACGATGCTGTCGCCCGATTCTCCGATGATGAGGTCGGGTGGCGGAGCAACGCCCGTGCCCCGCGGTCCCTGAGTTCCACTTACTAGGACTCCGCGAGGGCATCGATACCCCGGGAGCCGCCTAACAGCCTGAGCCGCTCGTGCCTCCATCGCTGGCCATCGCGCAGTGCCGAGGCCCGAGAGCGCAAGTACGCGAGA
>JAGQSZ010000402.1 GCA_020439285.1 Microthrixaceae bacterium | reverse complement strand
TGCTTGACGGTCTTCATGAACGACACAGCATCGATTTCCGGTTCGCCGCGTTCCCTACGGACAGCATTGACCGCTGTCCGAAGGAAGTACATGTTTCCCACACCGGGAATCTCCACCGGATACTGGAACGCGAGGAACACTCCCTTGGCAGCACGCTCCTCGGGGAGCATCTCGAGCAGATTCTCACCCTCGAAGGTCGCTGTTCCAGAGACCTCATAGCCGTCGCGGCCCGTGAGCACAGCTGACAGCGTGCTCTTACCCGCGCCGTTGGGGCCCATGATCGCGTGGACTTCGCCGGCACCGATCGACAGATCAAGACCTTGGAGGATCTCCCGTCCATCGATCTTGGCCCGCAGGTTCTCGATCTGCAGCATCAACCAACACTCCCTTCGAGACTCACCCTCATCAGGGCTTGAGCCTCAACTGCGAACTCCATTGGGAGTTCGTCGAACACGTCGCGACAGAATCCGTTGACGATCATGGACGTGGCGTCCTCTTCGTTCATTCCGCGCTGGCGACAATAGAAAAGCTGATCATCGCTGATCTTGGAGGTGGTTGCTTCGTGTTCCACCTCGGAACTGTCGTTCTTGACCTCGATGTAGGGGAAGGTATGTGCCCCACAGTCAGAGCCGATCAACAGCGAGTCGCACTGGGTGTGGTTACGAGCGCCTGTCGCCGAGCGCATCATCTTCACAAGACCTCGATAGGTCTGTTGTGCTTTGCCTGCTGAGATTCCCTTGGACACGATCGTGGAAGTCGTGTTCTTGCCGATATGGGTCATCTTGGTTCCCGTGTCGGCCTGTTGGTAGTGGGTTGTCACTGCAACGGAATAGAACTCGCCGACCGAGTCATCGCCTTGGAGAACCACGCTCGGGTACTTCCACGTGATTGCCGAACCGGTCTCGACCTGGGTCCAAGAAATCTTGGAGCGGGCCCCCGCGCACTTTCCACGCTTGGTAACGAAGTTATAGATACCGCCTACGCCGTTCTCATCACCGGGATACCAGTTCTGCACTGTCGAGTACTTGATGTTCGCGTCGTCGAGTGCGATCAGTTCCACAACGGCTGCGTGCAGCTGGTTCTCGTCGCGCATCGGGGCGGTACAACCCTCGAGGTAGGAGACAGTTGCTCCCTCCTCGGCAACTATGAGCGTGCGTTCGAACTGGCCGGTCTCGGCCGCGTTCATCCTGAAGTAGGTGGACAGCTCCATTGGACAGCGAACCCCAGCCGGGACGAACACGAACGAGCCGTCGGAAAAGACAGCTGAGTTGAGCGCCGCAAAGAAGTTGTCGCGTGGCGGGACCACGGTGCCCAGATACTTGCGGACGAGCTCCGGGTGGGTCTTGACCGCCTCGGAGAAGGAACAGAAGATCACGCCGGCTTCGGCGAGCCTGGTCTTGAACGTGGTGGCAACCGATACCGAGTCGACGATGGCGTCGACAGCAACGCCTGAGAGTCGTTCCTGTTCCGCAAGTGAAATGCCGAGCTTGTCGAACATCTCTCGGGTCTTGGGATCGATCTCGTCAAGACTCTTGGGTGCGGGACCCTTCTTCTTGGGGCCTGCCCAGTAGCTGATGTCCTGATAATCGATCTTGGGGAAGTTCACGTTCTGCCAATGGGGTTCCTCCATGGTGAGGAAATGGCGGAACGCGTTGAGGCGCCATTCGAGGAGCCATTCCGGTTCGT
>JAGQSZ010000401.1 GCA_020439285.1 Microthrixaceae bacterium | reverse complement strand
ACCGGGAGCCGGGTGTCGAGCCGCCGAAGCAGGTCCTCGGTCTTGGGGCCCGGGGTGTAGCCACCGTTGAGGATGATTCCCGACAGAGATGGAAAGCCGGGTGCGACATGGGCTGCGGCCAACGCCGTGACCACATCCGAGCGGTCTCCGGCGACGATGCAGAGATGACCGTCCTCCAAACGCTCCAGAACGTGCTCGATGGTCATAGCGCACACGAGCATCTTCTCGGCTTCACGTTCCAACATGGACTGATCGCCAAAGAGCAGTTCTCCATCGAGCGCGTCAGCGACCTCGGCTACCAACGGAGCCGACAACAGCGGAACCTCCGGCAGCGCCCATGTCGGAAGATCAACGTGGGTGAGAGCCTCGTTGACCTCATCGAGTTGCTCGGGGTCGCAGCGGTTGGCGATCACACCGACAGTCCGGGCGTGCGACTGAGCGAGTTCCCGCGTCGCCAGATCGGCTACCTGGGCAATGTCGTCAGGAGTCCGGTCGAAACCGCTAACGACCAACAGCACGGGTGCCCCCAAGTTGGTGGCGACCTGACCATTGAAGGAGAACTCGGTGGGACTGGCAACGTCGGTGAAGTCCGATCCGACGATCACGACCACACCACAATCCTTGGCGAGGTGCCGGTAGCGGCTGACGATCTTGGAAATCGCCTCCTCGGGATCGTGGTGCACATCGTCGTAGGTGACTCCGATGCCGAGCCGTTTGGTGGGACTGTCGCCAAGTGCGGAGACGAGCCGCCTGCCCATGGCGTCCTCGTAATCGAGTGACTGCACCACGGGTCTGAACACCCCGACGCTTCCCACACGTCGGACCAACAACTCGATCAGCCCGAGCGCCACCAGCGACTTACCGGTATGACCCTCCGGTGAAGTGATGTAGATGCTGCGCGGCTCTTGCGCGCCCGCTGATCCGTTGAGGATTGCGTTTGGTTCCTCGCTGGACATCATGTCGAAGCGTGCATCATCTGGCCCATCGTGGCGCAGATCTCCTCGATTCGAGCCAAACCATCTGGCAGGACTCCCATCCCGAAGAACCCGTGCACCAGATCGTCATAGCAGCGGTAACGAACCTCTACACCGGCCTCGACCATTCGTTGCGCGTACAAATGCCCCTCATCCCGTAGCGGGTCGAAGCCCGCAGTGATGACATAAGCGGGAGCAAGTCCCGACAAGTCAGTGGCCTTGAGTGGAGTGGCGAGCGGATTGGCCCAGTCGGCCTCATCGGGGAGATACGCCGCTCGGTACCACTCCATCGAAGCACGATCCAAGAAGAACCCGCTTCGGAACAATTCATGGGATTCTTCGGAGAAGAACATGTCAGTGCCGGGATACACCAGGCACTGGGCTACTGGTGCTGGTAGATCCGAATTGCGCATCTGTTGGGCGACCACGGCGGACAGGTTTCCGCCGGCGCTATCGCCCATCACACCGACAACTCCCGGAATGATCGACAACTCCGACGCGTTGTGGTGCACCCATTCATAAGCCGCGATGCAATCGTCGACCGCAGCCGGGAATGGGTGCTCGGGAGCGAGCCGATAGTCGACCGAAACAACAAGACAGTCGCTCTCGGCGGCGAGAACCCGACACGAACCGTCGTGGGTATCTAAGTCACCAGCCGCCCAACCACCACCGTGATAGAACACGATCGCCGGGCACGCCTCGGTCATTCCAAAG
>JAGQSZ010000400.1 GCA_020439285.1 Microthrixaceae bacterium | reverse complement strand
ATGAAGTCAACTGTTGAGCCCCTCGAGGGCAATAAGGTCAAGGTCCTCGTCGAACTCGAAGAGGAAGAACTCGAACCGTCCATCGCAGAGGCGTGGAAGCAAATCGCCAAAGAGGTCCGGATTCCCGGTTTCCGTCCAGGTAAGGCGCCACGCAAGTTGCTCGAGCGTCAGATCGGTACGGACTATGCCCGTTCGGAGGCTCTCAAGAACGCAGTACCCGAGTTCTACAGCCAAGCAGTCATCGAGGGCGACGTTGACGTGATCGCTCCGCCCGAACTCGAACTCACAGCCGGTGAGGAAGAAGGCGCAGTCACTTTCGAAGCAGTGGTTGAAACCAGGCCAGTCGTTCAGGTCGCCGGTTACGGTGGCCTGAGGGTACAGATCCTCAATCCGGAGCCATCTGAGTCCGACATCGACGAACAAGTCGATCGTCTCCGTGGCCAGTACAGCCAGATAGAAGAGGTCGATCGTCCAGCAGCCGATGGCGACTATGTCACGATCGACATCAGCGGCACCCAGGACGGCGAAGAAGTCGAGGGACTGACCGCCGATGGGTACCTCTATCTGATTGGCTCGGGCATGATCGTTCCCGAGTTCGACGAGCAGTTGCTTGCGGTCAAAGCAGGCGATGAGGTCGAGTTCGACGCCAATCACCCGAATCCTGAAGAAGAAGGCCGCGTGCACTTCAAGATCTCGGTGGCAAACGTCAAGGAGCGTGCGCTTCCCGAGCTGAATGACGAATGGGTTGCGGATGCAACCGAGTTCGAATCCGTCGATGAGTTGCGTGAGGAGATTCGCGACAACATTGCGACAGCTCGTGAGCGCGACTCGGGTGTTTCGGCCCGAAACGCCATTGGTGAGGAACTAGCCAAGCTCGTTGAGATCGATGCTCCTGCATCGCTGGTCGCATCAGAGGTCGAGGCTCGCATCCAGAACCTCGCCTACCAACTACAGCAACGTGGCATGCAGTTGGATGACTATCTGCGAATCATGGGTCGTGACCCCGAGGATTTCGTTGCCGAACTCAAGGAAGGTGCCGAGGAATCGATCAAGGTCGATCTCGCACTCCGGGCGGTTATCGAAGCCGAGTCGCTGCATCCCACCGATGAGGAGCTCGATGAGGAGATCGCTGGATTCCTGTTCGATTCGGACCTCAGCATCGAAGACGCGCGTGAAGCGCTGCGCAACAATGGCCAGCTCTCGATGGTGAAGGTCGATATCGGCAAGCGGAAGGCGTTCGAGTGGCTCGTGGAGCGCACTGAGGTCGTCGACGCTGACGGCAACCAGATCGACAAGGAACTGCTCGCTCTGCCCGTCGATGATCACGACCACGACCATGATCATGACCACGATCACCACGATCACGATCACGACTGACACGGGTCAACAGAACGCTTCAAGGGGGCTAAATGAGCACGCATAATCACACTTCGGGAACTTTCAACCAAGGAACACGCGATCTGATGAATCCGGTCAACTACATGGTGCCCAACGTCATCGAGCAGACCAGCCGTGGCGAGCGGTACTCGGATCTGTTCTCGCGTTTGTTGCGTGAGAACATAATCTTCCTGGGCACGCCCATCGATGACACGGTCGCCAACCTTGTCTGCGCACAGTTGTTGTTTCTCGAATCAGAGAACCCCGACCGCGACATCAGCATCTACATCAACTCACCCGGCGGTGACATCAACGCACT
>JAGQSZ010000399.1 GCA_020439285.1 Microthrixaceae bacterium | reverse complement strand
CAACGCGACCGTTTCCGTCACCGACGACGACAAGCGCCGTGAAGGAGAACCTACGACCACCCTTGACGACCTTGGCGACACGGTTGATGTTGATGACCCGCGACTCGCGCAGTTGCAGGTCCGAATTGTCCTTGCCTGTTGCCATCAGAACTCCAGTCCTGCTTCTCTTGCGGCCGAGGCCAGGGCGGCTACCCGCCCGTGATACTGGAATCCGCCGCGGTCGAACACGACCGCCTGGATACCTGCTGCTTTGGCTCGTTCGGCGATCGCAGTACCGACCTTGGCAGCGTTGTCGCTCTTGGAGCCGTCAGCTGTCACTGACGACTCGAGCGTGCTGGCCGATGCCAAGGTGACACCGGCGAGATCGTCGATGACCTGCGCAACGATGTGACGGTTGGACCGGAACACGCACAAGCGTGGACGTTCCGGTGTACCGACAACGGTCTTGCGAACACGTGCGTGACGCCGCGCCCTGCTGACCTGCTTCTTCTTTGTCTTGTCGCTCATCGTTGCCTCACTTACCGGTCTTGCCGGCCTTGCGGCGGACGTGCTCGCCGACGTAACGCACACCCTTGCCCTTATAGGGCTCGGGCTTGCGCCAGGCACGGATATCAGCCGCGACCTGTCCGACGAGTTGCTTATCGATTCCGTGGACCTCGATACGAGTCGGGGCCGGAACCTGGAAACTGATGCCTTCGGGAGCGGTGATGAGCACTGGGTGGGAGAAACCGAGAGCCAACTCGATATCCGAACCCTTCGCAGTGGCCCTGTAACCAACACCGACGATGTCGAGTTCCTTGCGGAATCCCTCGGACACACCGATCACCATGTTGTTCACCAGCGACCGGGACAGTCCGTGCAACGCACGGCTCTCGCGGTCATCTGCTGGACGATCAACGACGATCTGGCCATCCTCTTGGCTGATAGCCACCTTGTCGGAGAAGGTCCGGGACAACTCTCCCTTGGGACCCTTCACCGAAACGGTAGAACCATCGATCTTTACTTCGACTCCAGCTGGCACAGCCACAGGAGCCTTACCGATACGTGACATGTCTACGGCCTCACCAGACGTGGCACAGGACCTCACCACCGACTCGCTGGCGACGTGCCTCGCGATCGGTCATGAGTCCCTTGCTCGTGGACAGAACAGCAATACCGAGACCACCGAGGACGCGTTCGACCTCGTTGTGCTTGCGGTAGACCCGCAGACCCGGCTTGGAAACCCGGCGGATACCAGAGATCACTCGCTGGCGCTCCGGGGAATACTTCATCTCGATCTTCAGCACCTGGCCTGGGCCAGTGGCACTGTCGGAGAGTTCGAAGTCGACGATGTAACCCTCGTTCTTGAGGACGGTTGCAAGCGCCTTCTTCTGCTTGGAAGCTGGCATCTGCACCTCGTCGTGCATCGCGATGTTCGCGTTGCGCACACGGGTGAGCATGTCGGCGATGGGATCAGTCATTGTCATATCGATCTACCGCCTTTCACCAGCTCGCCTTGGTGACGCCTGGAATCTCACCCGCATGGGCGAGTTCCCTCAGGCACACTCGGCATAGTCCGAACTTCCGGTACACGGCGCGTGGACGACCACAACGACGGCACCGGGTGTACGCCCGGACCTTGTACTTCGGCTTGCGCTGTTGCTTCTGCTTCAGGGCCTCTGTTGCCATGGAATCAGACCCCTTCCCTGCGGAATGGGAAGCTGAAGGCGTCGAGTAGA
>JAGQSZ010000398.1 GCA_020439285.1 Microthrixaceae bacterium | reverse complement strand
CCCTCGGTTCTGTCTGTGTCCCAGGTCAGGGACTAGATCTCGTCGTCATCTTCGAAGTCGGTGTCTATCACCTTCGGCTCGGGAGCCGCCTTCGGGGGAACGCCGCCTTTTGCGAAGTGCTCCTTCAGGCGCAGTCCAAGCTGCGTCGCCCGTGAGACGTAGTTCTCGTTCAACGCATCGGGAACGTCCGCTAGGAAAAGTTCGCGATGCCATTCCCCTATCTGCTCGAACTCATCGCTATAGGGGTCAGCCTCGATGCCGAAGTAATCACGCGAGATTTTCCGGAACTCCATCTCCGCGTAAGTGACGTATTCAGTCATGCCCGTGACGCTACCGCCACCCGCAGCGTGAGTCGTACACGTTCATCCGTGTCCCTCGTCAGCCCGCAGCTTCCTCGTCCTGGACACCGTCGACCGCCAGTAGCATCCGCCGCGACCTCTGCTTGCACGCATCTGAACACCATCTCCGCTTCCGCCCCGTTTTCGGTTGACGAACTATCGCCGCGCACCCGTCACACCGCGTTTGCGTTTCGAAACGCTGATCGGTGTTTTGATCCGAAACGTCGTCGCCCAAACCGACCAGGATGCGGTTGCTCCAGACCACCTCCACGCGCTGTCCGTGCCCGCTGCCTTGCTGAGTGGACGCCGCGATTTCATACCTGTACCAACCGCTCAGCGCGGCGTCATACAGCTCCGATGAGTACCCGCTGATGACTACCGCAGCGTCGGCGGCAAGGCAGGCGTCCAGCAGCTCTCGGTGTTCGTCCCGTGAGGTCATCTCGACCTTGTACTCCCCGCCGCGTCTGACACCAGGGTCGGTCACGTACGGCGGATCCACATAGAGGAGGTTCTGACGTTCCTTGCCATACGAACGCACAATCTCAACCGCTGGGCGACATTCCAAGCTCACGGACTGTAGCCGTGCCGCAGCAGGAGCTAACCTCGCCGAATAGCGTTGCAGCACAACAGGAAAAGGTGTACTCGTTGGGCGTAAGTTATGTCGCCAGCCAGTCCTCGTGATGCTGCCTGTACGCCCCTGGGTCAAGGCGACATAGACGCGGCGGGCGGTCTCCAACTCATCCAGCTCAGGCGAAATCTCATACGCCAGTTCACGTTCCGCGCGGCTGTGTGGTGTGAGCGCACAGACCCGTTCCAGCTCCTTCGGACGGTCACGCAGGACACGCCAAAAGGTTTGCAGCGTGTTGTCCAAGTCGTTCACCGTCTCCATGTGGGAACGCTTCTTCGCCAGCAGCACGGCGAGGCTCCCGCCGCAGGGCTCGATGTAATGCCGATGCGCGGGGAACGCCGAGGTCAACCGCTCCGCCAGCCACGCCTTGCCGCCGAAGTAACTCACAGGACTCTGCACCACGACGGTCACGTTACCGGTTCCCGCAGCCCGAATATGGAAACGCGCCCGCCCCGAAGGGCAGGCGCGATCCCGTGTTCCTTGGTCAGGAAGCGACCTCGAACTGGATCCCCGCAGCGTTCAAGTGAGCATGAGTGCGTGCACAGCTCATGCAGGTGTGAGAGGGGAGGTTCTCGATGTACCTATCAACAGCGGTCTGCCAGCGCTTCCGGACGCAGCGTGTGTACATGTCCACTACGGGTGACGCCGCGCGGTACAAGTGCATCCCACCTATCGAACCCGCATCCGACAGCCAGTCGCTCAGGCGGTCAAGCTCATCAGCGATCTCGTCCCACAGGTCAGACAACGCAGCGG
>JAGQSZ010000397.1 GCA_020439285.1 Microthrixaceae bacterium | reverse complement strand
CACGGACACACCAACCAGCCCCCTGGGCACGAACACGGACAGCCCGAACGTCACGTCCCCGAGCGCGCAGACGCCGACAGCGCAGACACCGTCCAGCCCCCTGGGCAATGTGCCGTCCATGCCGAACCTTGGTACCAGCCCCCTGGGAACGTCACCGATGTCCAGCACACCGACGACACCAACGAGCTCGATGAGCCCCGCCGCGTTCGATCAGTTGATGGGGAACGAACCCGAGACCGACGCCGCGCCTGAACTGTTCGAGGGAACGGAAGTCCCCCTGGGCGATGAGGACAGCACCGACCCCCTGGGCGAGGACACGGACACTTCTGACAAGTCCGACGACATCACCGATCCCGAGACCGTTGACGAGGATTCTCCGGACAAGTCCGACGACGACACCTCGGACGGCGAAGTGGTCACGGATGAGAACGGTGATCCCGAGACCGTTGACGAGCCCGCAGCGCCAGAGCCCACCGACGAGCAGAAACGCACTGTTGAACTCCCCGATGGACGCCAGGTGACGTTCCCAACGGAACAGCACGCGGCGCTTGTCCGGGAGATGTTGGCGTCCAACCCCGAGAACCCGACGACCATCTACCAGGCGGCTGACCAGGCTGGTTTCCAGTTGCCGCCGATGGGCAGCGACATCGGCACCCCAGTACCGCCTATGGACGTTCAGCCGGGGGATGTTGTGAAGGGTTCCGATGGGAATGGGGTAGCTATCGGAAACGGCGAGGTGCTGATGGAGTCCGGGGAGATTCGCCCTGTCGAGGAGGTCTCCAAGGTTGGCGAAGGTGGGCACGGGATCTTCCGTCTGGACGCGCCCGCTGATGCTTCCGCACCAGCATCTGGCGCTGCGCCCGAACAGCCCGTTGTTCCGCCACCAGCTCCTGTGACGGAACAGGTTCCGCCACCAGCTCCCGTCGTTGGCGGACAGCAGCCCGCCGCACCAGAGGTGACGGGCGACCCGTTGGATCTGTTGGCTGCGGTGTAATCCCACTGGAACGCCCCGACCCGCCTATGGCGGGCACTCCTAGGGAGTCCCGTGGGCAGCACCACGCGGCACGGTTAATGAGCCCTGAACACGCCCCGCGCGGCGTGTTCAGTTCCGGTACGGACACCGCCGCCGTGATCCGAAACGCCTGACCGTCACGTCCCCGAACGAGTGGATTTCGGGATGCGTTCGGAGCGAAGCTATCTCACATGTACTGCCTCACCTGGTACCTGAACTCCGAGACGCCGCCCGTCTCTCACACTCTGCGTGATGTGACACCCGATGCGCTGCTGGACGCCGCCGCCGACATGGACTTGCCGCACGAGTGGTTCACCAGCCTGTTCCTGTACAGGCTGCTCTATCACGTTGCGTACCAGCTCCTATCCGACGACGAAGCCGAGGTGGAGGTTGCCGAGTTCGGAACCGTGACGGTGCGCCGTGCCTCTTGAAGGATTCCCCTACACCTGGACTCAGGAGGACGTTGCCCATCCCTACGACCCTGCTCCCTTCACCGACGATGACGACTGCGTTTGGTGCCGTGTCCTGGTCACCTTCCCTGACGGCGAGACCCGTACCTGCACAGGGGATTATCTCAACGTCGGGTCACCGACCCCTGTCCTCTGCTGCGGGATCGAGGAGGCTGCCTCCGAGCTGGGTCTGCTTCACCTGCTCAGCGACGAGCGGCTGTACCTGAAGGTTTGCCGCGAGGTTGACCGCCAACTGTCCTGGCGA
>JAGQSZ010000396.1 GCA_020439285.1 Microthrixaceae bacterium | reverse complement strand
ACCAGATGAAACTGCGACCCAAGAAGCATCACACCCCCACAGTCAAGGAGCACCGACTCATCGGGCACATGTCAGCGTGCCGGTCACGATGAGCGACGGCACCGAGGTGACCCTCGACCATGGACACGTTGCCATCGCGGCGATCACGAGTTGCACCAACACTTCCAACCCCTCGGTGATGCTTGCTGCAGGGCTGCTCGCCAAGAAAGCAACCGAAAAGGGGCTGACCCGCAAACCATGGGTCAAGACGTCTTTGGCTCCCGGCTCTCGGGTCGTCGTGGATTACTACGAGTCGTCTGGCCTGACTCCGTATTTGGAGAAGCTGGGTTTCAACCTCGTCGGTTTCGGATGCACCACATGTATTGGCAACTCGGGTCCGCTAGATCCGGCAATCTCGGACGCGGTGTTCAAAGACGGACTGGCCCTGGTCTCGGTGCTGTCTGGAAACAGGAACTTCGAAGGTCGAATAAACCCCGATGTGCGGATGAACTATCTGATGTCACCACCACTGGTAATTGCGTATGCAATCACCGGAACTATGGACTTCGACATGTTGAACGATCCACTGGGGACCTCGCCCGACGGACAGCCCGTATTCCTACGTGATATTTGGCCAACGAGCGCGGAGATCAACGCAGCGGTTGAGTCCAGCGTGCAATCGGACATGTTCAGGCACACCTACGAAACCATCTTCGATGGAGACGAACGTTGGCGATCGCTCGACACTCCCAGTGGAGCGCGCTTCGCGTGGGATGATGACAATTCGACCTATATTCATCGACCGCCGTTCTTCGATGGAATGCCCACAGAGCCGACACCGCTGTCTGACATTGCGGGGGCCCGGGTGCTCGCTCTTCTCGGAGACAGTGTCACTACGGACCACATCTCACCGGCCGGCATGATCGCCCCGAGTTCTCCTGCAGGCGAGTGGCTGAGTTCTTCAGGAGTGGAACGCAAGGACTTCAACTCCTATGGCTCACGGCGAGGCAACCACGAGGTGATGATCCGTGGGACCTTCGGAAACGTCCGGCTGCGCAACCAACTAGCCCCGGGCACCGAAGGCGGATTCACTCTCCATCTCCCTGAGGGTGAAGAGACCACGATCTACGACGCTTCCCTTCAGTACCAGGCCGACGGCGTTCCCCTGGTCGTGATCGCTGGCAAGGAATACGGGTCGGGCTCGTCTCGTGACTGGGCAGCCAAGGGAACGATCCTGTTGGGCGTGAAGGCTGTGATAGCTGAGAGCTTCGAACGTATCCATCGTTCCAATCTGATCGGAATGGGTGTCCTCCCACTCGAGTTCACCAATGGTGATAACGCCGAGAGCCTGGGGCTTACCGGGCATGAGGTGATCTCGGTCAGCGGCTTGGATGGAATACGCGCCGGCGAGCCAATGCCACAGCATCTGACAGTCAAAGCTGACGAGACCTCGTTCGAGGTAAAACTCCGGATCGACACCCCGATGGAGGCCGAGTACTACTGCCACGGCGGCATTCTCCACTACGTTCTGCGTCAACTCGCCCGTTAGGGCCGAGTACGCAGAACCTTGGAGCTTCACCGTTGACAAGCCCGACGTACCTGATACCACGGACTCCCACGCCATGACGAGCTCTCGACCACTGCCCCGTGGTCGCCACAAGCTGACGCGGGAACAAGTTGAGAGTGACCAACGAAACAGGCTCATCGCTGGCGTCGCCGAAGCTGTCAGGAATGTCGGATACTCCGAC
>JAGQSZ010000003.1:10020-50259 GCA_020439285.1 Microthrixaceae bacterium | reverse complement strand
CCGGGCGTATTCCCACCGAGAAGGGCTACAGGCATTTCGTCGACAACCTGAGTGGTGACGAGCCGCTCAGCCCTGCGAATGTGCGCCTGGTCGCTGAGTTCTTCAACAGTGCGCATGGCGAAATCGAGCGAATGCTCTCGGACACCACATCGTTGCTCTCGTCGATCACCGGCACGGCCGCGGTTGTCGTCGGTGAGGCCACCAATGTGACAACCGTGCGATCGGTTCAACTCGTCGAACTATCCCAGAACCTTGTCCTGGTTGTTGTCGTGCTCTCCAACGGAGCGGTGCTCAAGAGGACTCTGGATCTAACCGACCCGGTTGGTGCCGAGGTTCTCCACGATGCCCAGACCATGGTGCTCACCAAGGTTGTCGATCAGTCGATCGAAGACCTGTCCAAAGTGGCAATCGATGGTCAGTCCCCAGCGTCCGTCGTCGCCAACGCTGCACTCGATGAACTGCGAAGCGCGATCGAGGTTGAAGCACGACAGGTGTTCGTCGACGGTCGAGCTCACATTGCAGGATCCTTCGACGCACGCGAGACCGTCGAAGCAGTACTCGGAATTCTCGAACAGCAACTGGTCGTTGTTTCGTTGCTCAAAGAACTCGTGGACTCCGGAATTGCGGTGTCGATCGGATCCGAATCGGGGGTGGCGCGCCTATCAGAATGTTCACTCGTGGTCGCTCCATACCGATTAGGTGATGAGTCCGCTGGTGCGATCGCAGTGGTCGGGCCAACTCGAATGAATTATCCAGAAACTCTCTCCGCTGTGGCGGTGGTCAGCCGACGTCTGAGCAACTTGCTCAGCGAGGGCTGACCTGAATGAAGGCTGAAAGTGACCGACCTTTACGAACTGTTGGAAGTCGAGCGAGACGCCTCGGCAGACGAGATCAAGAAGTCATATCGGCGTATAGCCAGGGATTGTCACCCGGACGCGAATCCTGACAATCCCGAAGCAGAATCGCGCTTCAAGGAGATCTCTGCCGCATATGAGGTCTTGTCTGATCCTGCCAAGCGGGAACGTTATGACCGTTTCGGCAGCACCAATGGCTTTGATATGTCCGATCCCTTCGGTAGCGGTGCCGGCGGACTTGGAGACCTATTCGATTCCTTCTTCGGGATGAACAATCCATTCGGCGGAGGCGGACGTCAACGCGGACCTAGCGGACCACCCCGAGGCGAGGACCTCGACACACAGGCAGTTCTCGAATTCACCGACGCGGTGTTCGGCTGTCAGTGCGATGTGGATGTGCGGACAGCCGTGCGCTGCGATGACTGTGAATCCACAGGAGCGCGATCGGGTTCGGCCCCGGAGACCTGTCCACAGTGCCAGGGCAGCGGGCACGTTCGGACCGTTGCCCAGACGGTGTTGGGCCAGATCGTCCGCAGCGGTACATGCAGTGCGTGTGGTGGGCAGGGCCAGATCATTGCCGATCCGTGTCCCACTTGTTCAGGAGCAGGTCGCCTGATCGAGGAACGGACCTACACCGTCGACGTGCCTGCGGGTGTGGACGACGGTTCCACCTTGAAGCTCGCCGGCAGGGGAGCAGTCGGGGGGCGTGGCGGTCCGGCCGGAGACCTCTATGTGCGACTGCGGGTCAAACCCCACAAGGTCTTCGAACGTCGAAAGGACGACCTCGTTCGAGAGCTGCGGATCGAACTGACCCAAGCGGTCCTCGGTACGACGATCGAACTGGAAACACTTGATGGGACTGAGGAACTGAAGATCCCCCGCGGTACCGAACACGGCAAGGTGTTCCGATTGAAGGGCAAGGGTGTACCTCATCTCGATGGGCGAGGGCGCGGCGATCTCCTAACTGTGATCGGTATCGACATCCCCTCCAAGTTGGAATTCGAAGAAGAGGACCTGCTCAGGCGCTTGGCCGAGGTTCGTGGCGACAAGGTCACACCGGTCGACGAAGGTTTCTTCTCTCGGGTGAAGACGGCGTTCAAGAATTGACCCAGCTCGGATGAGCACCTGACAACCAGATGTCGACATCGCTACCTGATCCCCGCATGCGGCCCGAACCCCAGCCTTGGTTGACAGCTGACGCGCTCGTGTTCGTTGACGATGTCGACGTGCCCCGTCTGAGCGACCCGGATGCCCATCACCTTGGCCGGGTATTGCGATTGAGGCCCGGCGACGAGGTGTGTGTCACTGACGGCGTCGGTCACTGGCGGATGTGCAAATTCGTCGCTCCGAACGGGATCGAGGCAACCGAGAGCCACGGCGATTCACCTGAGCTTGGAACTCCGTTGTCGGTCGGTATCGCAATCGTCAAAGGGGACAAGCCCGAGCTCGTCGTGCAGAAGCTCACCGAGTTGGGAATCGACCGGATCGTGTTCTTCCATGCCCGTCGTTCGGTTGCGCGCTGGCGCGAGGACAAGGTCGAGCGAAACCTGGAACGCCTGAACCGGATTGCTCTCAGCGCTTCGTGTCAGAGCCGTCGACTGACCGTTCCCAGTATCGAGATCTCCGATGTCGAGCACCTGGTTTCGATGGGAGCGGCGGTTGCCGACTTCGGCGGACGTGAACTCGGTGCCGGCGACGACCTGGTGCTCATTGGTCCTGAAGGGGGTTGGGAACCCGGCGAGTACGGGGATGCACCCCTCATCGATCTCGGTCCCAGCGTCTTGCGAGCAGAAACAGCATCAATCGCCGTGGCCGCACGAATGTGTGCGCTCAGGACCAGTCGGGTCGACTGACCGGAGGCCCGTCGCGATGGTCGACGTGACCCAACAATAACCACAGCGATGTTGGACTCATTTCAGGCTATGTGAGGTCCGTCACTATGTCTGGATTACTCCACTCTCGTCTGGTCACTTAGAGTGAGTCCTTAGGCATCTCCACCTATGGCTTTGCGGTATCAGTGTGACTCAGAGTGATAGTGCGGAAAGGGAGGACTCACGTTGTTGACGTGAGGCCGATGCCCCTCGGCGGAAATGAGTAACCCGAATGACAGATCTAAACCCAAGCGAGCGGAGTACACAGGAACCGGACCTCATGGGGGACCGCGATGCTTCCTATGGACTCGCTGTGGGCGAACGGCTGCGCCAGATTCGGCGCCAGAAGCGGATGTCGCTCCAAGATGTTGAGGCACTGTCCGATCAGGAATTCAAGGCGAGCGTGCTCGGTGCCTACGAACGCGGAGAGCGGTCAATATCAGTTCCGCGGCTGGCGCGGCTCGCCGGTATCTACCGTGTTCCCGTCGACCAGCTACTGCCCGAGGGCTCCACATCCCAAGGTGATGGCAGCGGCGGTGACCGGTCCAGCCATGAGGCGAAGCTTCGACTAGATCTGACCCAACTCGCTTCGATGGGTGGGGCAGAGGCGCAGATGATTTCTCGTTACGTGCGGAAGATCCAGGTCCAACGACAGGACTTCAACGGGCGCGTACTCAGCATTCGGCGTGACGACCTGCGTCTGATCGCGTGCATACTTGGTCTCTCAGACGACTTGGCGTGGGGACGTCTGGAAGAAATGGGCCTGCAGATGAGCGGCCCCTACAGAGAAGAAGAGGCGGAAGCGCCCAACTGACAAACACAATCGGCGGGGGAACGACGATGGCTATCGACGATTCGATTTCGAATACCAACCTCGAAACAACAACAGGCTCCGATCAGGAGACGATCACCGATTGGTATGGCCTGCGACCACGTTGGAGAGGAAAGCTGCATGCCCTTGCTTTCGCTGTGGTCATGCCCGCCGGTCTTTATCTGCTGAGCGCTGTTGAAACAACAGGTGCTCGTGTTGCTGTGGCGGTGTACTGGGCGTCGCTGGCCGGACTCTTCGGCACCAGTGCTACGTATCATCTGCGTGCCCGGTCCCAGAAATCAGTCATGTGGTTCCGCCGAGCGGACCACTCGATGATCTTCATGTTGATCGCCGGTACCTACACCCCGCTGTGCCTCGTGGCGCTTCCACGGGTTTGGGGAATTCCGATGCTGGTCGTGGCGTGGGTCACCGCTCTCGCCGGGGTGGTGCTCAAGATCGTCAACCTCGGTGAGCGCCTGGATGACATCGAACCGGGGAAGAGTTCCGGACTCAAGAGCGGTTCGTGGCTCTACATCGTCCTGGGATGGGGTGCTGTGCTGACCCTGCCGGTACTGGTCGACAATCTCAATGGGGTGCAACTCGCTCTGCTCGGCATCGGTGGGCTTCTCTACACCCTTGGTGCAATCGCTTTCGGGCTCCACCGTCCGATCCTGTCACCCGAGAAGTTCGGCTATCACGAGGTCTGGCATGCCATGACCATCGCTGCTGGAGCCTGCCACTTCGTCCTTATCGCGACCATCGTCAGCTAATCCGTCTCTGTTTGGATAGCTCCGCGAGCTTTGAAGCTGGCGGTATGTGCTCAACCGATCGGCGGTAAAACGAGTTCTTGACCGGGCATGATCAGGTCAGTGTTGTGAGGGTCGATGAGCCGGTGGCGGTTGGCCTCAACCAACTGTGCCCAGTACCGGGTCACCTCGGGCTCACTCGGATCGGTCACACCGCCGGACTCCAGAACGGTCCTTGCGATGGACCAGAAGTGTTCACCCGGCGCGACCACATGGACAGCACTCGCGGTTGGCGCGACGGAAGTCTCCTCGACACGGGCATCTGGTGCCGGTTCCGGTAGTGCTTCAGATTCAAACGTGGGAACCGATGGCTGAGTCGTTTGATCTGTTGAAACGACGCGATCAGACGTCTGATGGGTGGCGGTCGAGCCTGACTGCATCCAAGGCATCCATGTGAGTGGGCCGACCGGGGCGGAGACCACTTTCATGGTGGGAGCAGAAGTCGATGGCTGTGATGGCGACGGCGACGGCTGCGTCGTGGGCGGCGTGGTCGTAACGACAGTCATGACCGGGAGATCCGTTGTCGAGTCAGTAGAGCTCGTCTGGGCAGACACGGGCGATGCTGTGGCAACGAGCCCGGCGAATATCAAACCCATGAAGCGAGGGGTCATCTTTGCCACAAGGCCACGAAGGCGCTTGTTGCGGGAACGCTGGGCCCAGATGTTCAACACGACAACGGCGCCTATATAGCAACCGATGACGACGAATGCCCGTGTGCTGATCGCAGCAACCCTGTCGAGGTCCGCGGAATCGAACAGAATCGTGGCGTTCATCGGCGGGTCCCGACGAGTGCGTCATCCAAGAGCGTGTTGCTATCCAGAACAACAGAATTGCCGTCGGAGGTCGTAACGGACGGTGGTCCACACTCCTTGTCCGCTTTGGTCAACGCAGTAGCGCCGGTCATGGTCGTGGCGAGGCGACCTGTTGTCGGGCTCTGTTCAGTGGCCCAAGTGTCGAACACGAACAATTCGCCAGTGCTCGGACGCAGAAGAATCAACTGCTCAGTGCCAGAACAGAACCAGTCGCCCGTGAGCGTGACGTCGTCATCAGCACCGATCGAATACAGCGTTGTTCCATGGGCGATGATGTTGCCGGGTTTGGGTTTCGGTGTCTCGACGTGGGCTGCTTTGGCTTCAGACGCTGACGTCTTCTTGGTTCGAGTCGCCATCGACGCGCCTGTTTCGAGGCCAGCGGACGCGACAGCTTCCGAGGAGTTGTTCCGCAGCGCGGGTATAGCTGCAGCGATAGCGAAGATGGCGAGAGAGATTCCTGTGATCTGTGCGACTCGTCCTACGAGTGGTGGAATCGGCTCTCGCTCGGGCCGCTTTGCTCGCTCCCTCAACTGAGCCAGATTGGAAGCGTGGCTCGGGGCAGGAGAACTGTTGACCTCGGCCTCTGGCGTCGCGATCGAGCGGGCCATGGTCTTGAGGCTACGTTCGACGTTTCCGCCCAACTCGAGAGTCGTTCGAGCGTTGGCCGCTGCGGCCTCGATCTGTTTGTTGAAACGCGATCGACGTCGCCGCTCAAGCCAGTTCGCATCAGACAGGTCCTGATGCGCAACTGATACGACCAGATCGATCAATGCGGACACGTCCGCGCTTATCTGCGGTCGTTTGTCTCCTGCCGAGATGCTCGATACGTGTTTGGCCGCTCCGAATGAGCAGATCTTCACCCGTCCTCGAGCACCGACGATCACATGCTCAGGGAGTAACGAGGAGTGCTCCCATCCGAGTCTCCGTAACTCGAACACGGCGTTGACGCAGTCGACTAGCGCCAAGCGAAGTTCCGACTCGGACAGCTTCGAACAGTTGGCCAGAGTTCTGGCTCCCGCGTCGTGGGTGACCATGACCGTCTCGTCGTTGCGTTCGCGTAGCTCGATGAACTTGATCGCAAAACGGGAGTCCATCTGGGTGAGAACAGAAGCTTCACGGCGCAGCTCAGACCGATTCGTTCCTGATGCTGTTTTCTCCACGACCCGGTCCCCGTCGAGAACAGTTGGATGAGTCTCGAAGCGATGATCGTGGATAGTCGTACCTGTCGAGTCTGTAGTTGTCATCATGCACGCCTGACGTCGTAGGTGAGGTCAGATCTCAGAATCGCAATCTGAGCGGCGTCAGCCAATGGGGAGCGGTCCCCGGTTGTCCTCGGCAGCGCGGCGTTCTCAAAATAATGTCTGGAAGCCTGGTTCCGGACCGTTGGATGTGGGATCTCATCGCTATTTACGTCGGCGGCGGATTGCTTCCGCTCCGGTTCCTGCGATTGTGAAATAGGCACGCCGGACGACGTCTGGTACCCGTTCGTGTGGCCGTATGAGTGGCAGGAGGTCCGCTAGCCGGGGCGGTGGCTGCCTGATAGCGGATCGTTCCGGATGGACCTTGGCGAGAGCGTGGGCGAACACGGCCAGGGTCTCGCGGTCCGGTAAGGCTGCTGCCGGGGCTAGGACCGCGTCAAAGCCTGCGTCCCTGGCAGCTGCCGCTACGTCTTGAGTGACGGCATAATCATCGCTGAGCAGGTCGCCAGCGTTGATGCCGATACTTTTCTGGACTGTTGAGCTAGTGAGGTCGAGTACCTCAACGTCCACGGACACGCGGCCGACACGGCGGCGGAGCTCAAAGGGATCGATTCCGCCTTCTGTGAAGTGTCTAAATAGTTCAGCCCAAGCGGCTTGTTCCTGATTTGATGCGTACCAAACACCGGGCTCATCTTGGCGGTGGTAGCGGCCTGATCCTCGGGCAGGGTTGGCACAGGAGGTCAGCGGATGACGGGTGGGGCCTTGGTGCCACCAGCTACCGATGATCCGACGTCGCGGTGCGGCCGCCACCGCGACAGCTAAGTTCACACGTATGCGCCGTCGATGAAGGCCTCAGCAGCTTGGCGCACCTCGTCGTATCGGTCGTCTACTAGAAGGTCGACCGGGCGTTGGTCGTGGAGCAGGCGGTTCTTGGCGTGCAACCACTGACCGACCCCACGGGCACTGAGAGAGTCCGATAACAACAGAACTAGGTCGCGGAGATGTGCGAGCCGGTCGTAGCGGTCGGGGTGTATGTCGCTGACCCGCCAACCGCGCACGGCTCGATCTGAAACGTGGGTTACCGCGGCTATGTCAACTTGGGTTACACCAAAGGGCTTGAGCGCATCGACGATCTCGCTTGCTTCGACCGCCCGATCAAGAGTGAGAGCCATGACGTACCTTTATGCTTCCTGTTGTACTTCCGGTATAACTTCCTAGAATACTACCGGTATTTGTTCTACGTTGGCATTCGTTGGATGCGATTCTGGCGAGAGGTGCACTGTCGACTCTGAAACCTGATAGTTCGCGCGAACGGTAATCCCGCCCCGCCCTCGGGTCTCGTGGCGACCCCTTCTGCCGATGCAGTTGTTGGCGGGGAGCACGAGCGCTTCGTCACAAGGTTCATCCCCTGAGCCGGGCAGATGACCTGACTGTGATGATCTCTGGTCCCATGCCCGGGACCGACTTCAAGAAGATGTGATCAGTCTGAACCTTGACTTCGACGGTCAAAACACGGCGATCTGAATCAATTGTGATCTGTGGGTCGCCAATCAGTTCGGCAGGCAGATGCGCAGCATTGATGTGAGCTAGCGCCACACGTCTGGACGCCTCGGGATCGATGGCAACTTCGCCCTCGAGTTGTAAGGCCCGATCATCGATCATTCCGGCAGCGTCATCAGCAGCGACCGAGATGATCGTGTGGGTGCGTCGTTGAGCCAGGTGCATCGCGCTCAGATCCACAGCGATCCCAGCCAGAACGATAAATACGACTGTCATTGCTGGAACGAGGATCAGAGTAGATGCCCGTTGAAGAGTCGTTTGTCGCCGCAACAGCATTGCCGCCCCAGTCAAGAAGTCACGAGCAGTCGTCATGGTCCGAAACACTCGGTCACCTCGGGGTCATAACTGGTGTCTGCAGTCATCTCTCGATGGGCGTCCACCAGCTCAGAAGCTGTAGCGGTGATTTCCATCGATGTGAACATGTCGATGAATGGTGCTTTCAGGGCTGGCACTACGGCACTGATGCGCACCGAAACCAGAGAACACGGCCCGAACCCATTGGGTTCGTCAACGGCTATTTCGAGCTTCGCCAATTGAGAGCCACGCGCTGCCAAGACAGAGCGTGCCGCTCGATCTCCCTGAGATCTGGCCGATGTCGGATCGGACTGATTTGTGTAGGTGCGCACGAACTCGCGAGCAGCCGCATCTAGAGCCGTACGAGAGTCGATCACTGACCACGCATTGACGATCAGGACCATCCCGCCCACAAGGATGAGGACAGCGAACAGCAGACCCTCTAGACCCGCGACCGCTCCGCGTTCTGAGCGTTCGTTGGCACGCGTACGGACGGTCCCAGGCATCTTCGTTGCACGCCTTTGACCGGTAGGGGAGGACAGCGCTTTCAACGGTTCTCACTTCGCACGAGGATTGTTCGGTCCATCTTTCCGATGACCATGGACTCGGCGAACATTCTGGGCATCAGCGAGGTGCCGGGTGCTCTGACCCGGAGTGCGATAACCGTGGGCGAACCGCTGTCTATGAACTCGAAGTCGACTCGGTTTCCATATGCTCCAAGCAGTTCACGGGCGCGGGAAATTGCCTCCTGTTCATTGGCGGCCAACGCGCTTGGGGAGTCCCCAGAATCGTCCGCGGTAGCGACCGACTGAGCTGCATCGAAAGCTACCGAGTCAACAGTGGAACGCACCCACAGTCCGATGGCCACATTGGCCAACACTCCGACGAGCGCAACGACGATTCCGACTCCGAATACCGCGCTCAGCAGTCCTGACCCTCGTTCCGAATGATGCAGACGATGCCGAATCTGGCTCGGTGAACTAGTTGCCGATCTGTTCAACCTGAGCACGGGTCTTCTCAGTCGCGCCGTTCATCATCGAGTTGAACCCGGTCCAAAGAGCGATACCGAGGAACGCTATTATCAGAACTGAAATCGCAGTGGAGATGACTCCTTCTGCACGCTCGTTTCGCCGGGGTGGCGATACCGGATTGCTCTGAGCTCCGATACAGATGGACTTGGTGTGAAGGTCGTGTGCTGTTGGTCTCATGGTTACTCCTTTGTTGGGGTAATTCCCGGCGTGGCGCGGGATGGTTGATTGGGCAAGGAACGTCGGTTCACCCGCCGGTGATCTTGGACATCGCCGAGTAGAAGGGGACGGCCAAGAAGATGAGTCCCGGGACGAGGGTCGCGACTGTCACGGGGATCCAGACCAATTGCGCTCGACGCTCGATCATCTCGAGTAGGTCTCGGTGGGCTTCTGCTCGGATTGCCCTGGCCTCGCTCGAGATGAGGCTTCCCAGATCGGCGGCCTCGGAGTTCAGCGCCAGAACCGCGACTAGTCGCTCGACTGCTGGCGATCCGCTCAGCCTGGCCCAGGACTCGAATGCTGTTGACTGTGGAGTACCGCGACGGATGTCGTTGATCACCATCTGAAGGTCTGTCGCCACGACACCGTTTCCCCTGACGGCGATGTGTGACATTGCTGACGTGAGCGAAAACCCGGCGCACACCAGCATGCCGAGTTGTTCGATTGTCACAGGCAGTTCATCAACCAGTTGACGCTGTCTGGACTCGATCGCATGCGACAGGGATTGTTCGGTCCACAACAAAGCGAGGATCGGTAGGCCGATGATCGTGAACATCGAAATCAGTCCTGGGAGATCAAATGCCAGCCAGGCCATGACTCCCGTTGCAAGCGCCCCAAGGGTCCACAAGGTCTGTTGCAACCGGAACCTGTACGGGTCGATCGGGCGCCCCGCCCGTTGCAGTCTGGTCTCCAGATCTGTGATGACCCCGAGTACTGAACTCAACTTGTTGCCCGACCAGGTCAGGATCGGTTCCAGCGTTTCGTGGATTCCGATGTCTCGACGAGTCGTGACTCCAGCACCTGCGGTGTGTGGCAGATACGGAGCGAGGCGTGTGGTCATGGAACGACGCCGGAACCACGGCAGCGTGCTGAGCACGGCTACGAATCCTGCGCCGATCATCAACGCGAGCGCAGTGTCGAGCACCATCGCGGTGTTGATGATCGACAATCCGTTCGGACTCATTTGTCGAACACCCTTGACGGCTCGGGAAGGCTCATGATGCGTGATGCCCATACCCAGCACACGGCAACGAGACCCATGCCGGCGCACACCAACGCTTGGCCACCGGTTGATCTGTACGCGTCGGCGCCATCGCCGACATTGAGCCCCGCCAAGGCCATGCCTGCTGGCACGATGATCACGAACAGTCGGGCGAACCGGGCGCCTGATTGTTTGGCACGGGCATCCTTTCGGTCGGCCTCGTCCTGGCGTCGGTCCTCGGCCAGCGCAGCGAGTCGGGGTTCCAGGTCGCCGCCGACATCCATGGCGACCAGCAGAGTTTCCATGACGACATCGGCGGTCGGGTCAGCTAGCCGCTCCTTGAGCACGCTCGCGGTCTTGTCGAAGTCCGTAGTCAACGCCCATTCACGTTGGGCTGCGAGAAAAGCAGGTCTGAGTTCGACCGGCCCCCTCAACCCAACTTCGAGTAGGGCCTGTGGGATGGGTCGACCTGCTGCACCGGTGAGCACCCGCAGTTCATCGAGCATGCGCGGCCAAGCCTCCCGTGCGACCTCGTGGCGTTTGGCTCGTCGGTTCCGCCACGTGAACGCCGGTATGACTGCAGCGATGCAGCCGATGAGGACCGATGAGATTCCGAATCCGAAGATGACCGCTCCGGATATCGCAGCGATCAGCCCAACGAGCATCGAAGACCCGAGGAACTGCACAGGGGAGACGCCTTCGATTCCTGCTTCGGTCATCAACTTCTGAGGAAGGTCAACGAATCGACGCAACTGGGAATCAAAGGTGGAGTGCCCTGTGTGATTCCGGGAACTGCCGGTGAGTAGCAGGTAGGTTCCGATCGCGGCCAGCGCCGCCAGAACGAACGAAGTCATCTTGACCGTGCCGGTTCGGAGATGAGCGTACGTATGTCGTAGCCGAATCTGGCCAACTTGTTCGCTGAACGAAGCGGTACCTCACCGGTTGCGACAAGATCGCCAGAGGAGTCACGAGCAAACAGGCCAGTCGTGGTGAATGCGACGGAGTCGGGGCCGGCGACCAGGTCCTCAACGGCGATGATCTCGCTGACCCTTGGGCCATCAGGCCCGCGTTCGGTATGGACCACCAGATCGACCGCTTCGGAAACAAGGCTGTTGATAGCTGCAACCGAGAGGTCTCGTTGGTCTGAGAGTTGAGCGAGGAATCGCAGTCGGGTGAGAGCCGCTCGGGCAGATGCCGAGTGGATGGTCGTGTAGCCGGTCACGCCCGATGACAGGGTCAACAACAACGGGAGCGCCTCTTTGTCGCGGACCTCGCCGACGATCGCAACATCAGGAGCCATGCGAAGGAACCCGGCCACCAAGCGACGAAGATCTACCTCGTCACGTTCCGAACGCGGCGGGCGAGTCTGCATACTCGCGACGTTCATCAGGGGTACGTCGCATTCGAAGACTTCCTCGGCGATCACTGCCCTCAGCGTCGGGTCGAGTTCGGCTGCGCAACACGACAACAACGTGGTCTTGCCCGCACCGGGAGCGCCAGCGAAAACGATGCTGAGCCGAGACCGAACCGCGGCCCTGAGGAACTCGGCTGCCTGAGCCGACATCGACCCTCGGCTCACGAGTTCTTCCAAGCGGTTGATCGACACGCCGGAGAACTTCCGGATATTGATCATCAGGTTCCCGCCGCGCGCGATGTCGCCGTGGACGATGTGGACTCTTGCTCCGGTGTGCAACTGGGCGTCCTGGAGACCTTCGGACGGATCGAGCTTGCGGTGAGACGTTCCCGAATCGTCTAGAAGTTTGGTGATCGTGCGAACCACGTGGTCGTTGTCGTGGAACACCTCGCTATGAAAACCGCTCCCCACGGAGTGGCGACGCACGAAGATCAGATCGGGGGCATTGACCATGACCTCCCAGACGTCATCGTCGTCGAGTAGTTCGGTTAGTGGCCCGTAGAGCGCCAAGTTCTTGAATGCCCGCTCGATCAGGCCCTCAGGATCAGAGATCTCGCGGTTGGTTCCGCCACGTGAATTGTCCTCGGTCCATTCCCTGACGGCTTCTTCGATGAGGCTGCGCAGGAGCTTCGCGCCTGTGGCGCTGTCGACGTCGATCGACGCAGCCTTTGCCCGTGCTTGGACGATCGTTTCGATCTGTTCCAACGGGGACTGGACACTCTGGAAACCGGTTGCTGATGGTTCTGTTGTCTGGGCCATCAGGCAACCCGGGAACGTTCGCGTGGGGTGACCGTGGCAGCGACCTTGGTTGCCGAGACACCATTTCGCTTGCCCTCGCGTGACAGCAGCGAATCAACCGCGACAGCCAGAGGCATGGACACAGACCTGGGCAGCGCATCCGCTTGATGATGAATGTCCTCGAGCAGCTTGATCGACTTGACGAACACCGCTGGATGGATCGAATCGTCGAGCGGGTTGAGGTCAGCTATCAGACGCGTCAGTGACGCTTTCGCTGGAGCGCTTCGCGGTGCCTGATTGATGACCGGCACCAGTCGGGCAGCTGGCACTCCGAAGTTGCCGAGTGTCGACACCAGCCCGGCCAACCGGCGAAGCCCACGGATCCCCGGCTGGACGACGACTATCACCACGGACGCGACGGAGAAGGCGTGACGCTGTGCGGAGTTGAACAACTCGATGTCGACCGAACCTGTATCTGACTCCCCGTCCACGGTCGGATCCGAGTCGGCCACAACGATGTCGTAGCTGCGCCGCAGACCATCTATCGCTGCAGCAGTCGACAGTGGTGCCATCGCAGCCGAGTCACGGCTTCGACGCTGGCCCAACAACAGGTCGTAGTTACGGCTGTCGATATCGAAGAGGAACTCGCGGACTCGGTCAGGATCTGGGGTGTCGCCGCGGTGGGCCTCGACGAGTTCGGGAAGCCCCGGAATTACGTCGCCCACGTCGTGGTACATGGCCAAATCGCAGCGTCGGGTCAGATCGGCAAGCGCAACAGTTCGCGCGCCGCTGAGCGCCGCCAATCCTTGGGACAGGGCCATTGAAATTGTCGAAACACCTGCGCCGCCAGCACCGGTAACCGCAATCAATGCACCAATGTCGTCTTGCGAAGTGAACGACACCGATACCCGGGAGCTGCGACGCGAGGTCGGATCGATCCGCTGGGCGTTGCGCTCAAGGTCCTCTGCCAACTCGTCGGGTCCGAACGACATGGGCAGCACTGAAGCCGCCCCGAGCGATTCCCAATCTCGTTGAGTGTGGCCATCGTCAACCACGAGAACCGCCACGCCAAATGAGTTGACGACGGACACGAAGTCCCTGTCGAGCCCCGGGGTTGAACCGCTGACGATCAGCGCCGAGACCTTGCGACCGGCACCCAGGATCGCGAGTACCTCGTCAGCCGAAAGGGCCTTCGTGTACTCGGCCCCTACAAGTCCAGTGGTCGACCAGCGCGTCAGATTGGAGAACCACGGTGACCGCGCCCCACCGAGACCAACGATGACGAACCTGCCCGTCATCGCTGTCCTCCGTTGGACGATGGCAGGACCAGGCTCAAGTCGCTACGTATTGACGCATCAACGATTGACGATGCGAGTTCTTGGCCCTGAACGCTCAGTACAACTCTGACCGCTCCCGCCGAGCTGATCGAGTCGCGCGAGGGAGCCTGTATCGACGACACCAATGCCGCATCGGTGAGCACAGTTGTGCCGGCTCCCTCGGGATCGGTGCTCAGTACTGTCACGATGCTGCCAGCGGTGACTACGCCCTCCATCGCACGTGCTGCAGGTAGGTTAATGGCCAAGTCGACGCCATCTGGCTGGACGAAATGATCGGCGGACAAGAAGTCATCGGCGCTGATCAACTCGAGCTCCGCTATAGGACCGGATACGACTCTGCCGATCAGGTCAGTTGCATCTCCGACGCCGATAGCGCTGATGCCGTCGGGTAGATCCAGCTTCACCGCGCCCAGATCGCTTCGCTTGATGACTGTCCCTGGCGCAATGTCCCTGGTGGCGACGACGAACCGTTCGCCGTGATCAGAATTGGCGTTGCGGTGAGCCCCGAACACTCCGAGCGCCGCTAGAGCGATGAGGGCACCCCCAACGAGCGCCCGCTTGGGAGGCATGACCAGACGCCTTGTTCGCTCGCCCGTCTGCTCTTTCTTCATGGCCCTCCTCAGCGCTGAATCGCGAGAGTAACGATGAGCATGAAAGAATGCAAGATGCATTCAAAGACGTGAAAACTCAGAATAACTTTGAAGTACTTGTAAAAAGGTCAACTCGCTTGAATGAGCGTGACTGTCCCAATCGTCCGCTAGGATGCACCACGTGGCTACACAAGAGTTCGATTGGCTGAATACCTCAGAAACCGCCTCGATGCTGGGCGTAACTCCCAGAACTCTCTATCGCTTCATCGATGAGGGAAAGCTGCCGGCTTACAGGTTCGGGCGTGTCATCCGACTGCGGGCGGACGAGGTCGTGAAGTTCATCGATCAATGCAGGATCGAACCCGGAAGCTTGGGAATCCTCGAAACCGAGGTTGAGCCTGCGGACGTCGAGGACGATTCCACCGTCTAGACCGTGGCGCAATGCCCCAGGTGAACCAGCGTCGTTAGCGGAAGCGTGCCTTGGGGCAGTTGAACTTGGCGATGGCGCTCATGGAGATGAGAGTGAAACCGCTGTCATCGTTCAGGGTCACCGACGCTCCAACACCGACGATCCTGCCGGATGTCCTTTCGCCGTTGACCAGTCCCACGGTGACCTCTGACTCGGCGAACATCAGGTCTTCTAGGACGTCGACGATACTGCTGTCGATGGTGTGGCCAGCGCCTATGGCAAAACCTGGATCGACCTGGCTGGTCACCCCGAGGACTGCTTCAAGCGTGATCCACTGCGGACCAACGGAAGTGTCAATGCACACATAGTCGCGTCCGACCTCAGTCACCGTGCCGGTGCAACTGGCGCTCCCGAGGAGTCGAACGGTGACCGGCGCACCAGAACAGTGCGCCAGTAGTTCTGCTGGACACGCCTCTGATCGTGAGCGCTCGACGGCTGCTCGATCCCGACGAATGCGCTCGGCGGACATCTCAGCTCGCAGGTCAGCCAGAGCCAGATCGGCATCGGCAGTGACTGATGGATCGCTGTGTCGCGATCCATCGGAAGCGTTGCTCGAACCGCTCACATCGTCGTTGGGGTCGTCGACCACTAAACTCTCGCTCGCAATGGATTCATCGGAAGCTCCCGCCCGAGGACAGGTTCGGACACTTGTGAGGGTACCGGGCAATCACATGATGACCGACCTGCTCGGCACACGTGATGAGTTGCTCGATGTGATCGAGGAAGCATTCCCCGATTCGGCAATTGTTGCGCGGGGCAACGAGATCTCGATAACAGGCGAAGACGCGCCGCTGGTCGGTCGACTGCTTGAGGAGTTGATCCTGCTCATAGAGCGAGGACATCCCCTCGAGGGTCCAGTGGTCACCAGAACGATCGAGATGATCCGTGCCGACGAGAAACCGTCGGAAGTTCTCACCGCTCAGATCCTGCGGACGTCACGCGGGGCACATGTTCGCCCGAAGACCGCCGGTCAGAAGCACTACATCGACGCGATCGCCAAGAACACGGTCACTTTCGGTATTGGCCCAGCGGGCACCGGTAAGTCCTGGTTGGCCGTCGCGATGGCCGTTCAGGCTCTTCAGGCCAAAGAGGTTGAACGAATCGTACTGACCCGGCCCGCTGTCGAAGCAGGGGAGAGACTCGGGTTCTTGCCGGGTGACCTGATGGCCAAGATCGATCCCTACCTTCGGCCGCTCTACGACGCACTCAACGACATGGTGGGTAGCGAGGGAGCTCAGAGGCTCATTGAGAGGGGAGTGGTGGAGGTCGCTCCGCTCGCGTTCATGCGTGGACGCACCCTCAACAGTTCTTTCATCATTTTGGATGAGGCACAGAACACGACGCCCGAACAGATGAAAATGTTCCTCACCCGAATCGGTTTCGGATCCAAGGCGGTCATCACCGGCGACGCCACCCAGGTCGACATGCCCGGTGGTCGCTCGGGACTCAATGGTCTGGAGGCGATGCTCGGACATATTGACGGGGTGGGTTTCGCGAAGCTGACCGGTTCCGATGTCGTTCGCCACAGGATCGTTGCGGAGATCGTCAACGCATATGACCGCCACGAGTCCAAACAGTCCCGACAATCCAAACAGGACTGACTCGGAATCGGACGCTGTCATGGACAACCACGAACTCCCCACGGTGGAGACCTTCGATGAGCGTTCTGAAGACACCACGGTTGTCGAACTCGACAACCTGGCCACACTCATGGCGGGCGTGTTGAACCGAGAAGGAATCGCTAGCACCGGGGAGGCCAGCCTCACCTTGGTGGACCCGGCTCGAATCGCAGAGTTGAAAGCCGAACATCTCGACGGTGATGGCTCACCAACTGATGTGCTCAGCTTTCCCATCGATGGAATCGAGGGTGACTCAGATGAGACCGGCGTGATACTCGTCGGCGACATTGTCGTGTGCCCATCGGTTGCCGAGAACCAAGCCGGCGAGCACGCTGGATCGACCCAGGACGAATTGGCACTGTTGGTCATACACGGATCGCTACACCTGACGGGGTGGGATCATGCCGAGCCAGAAGAACAAGCCAAGATGTGGTCCCGAGAAAAGGAACTGATGATCGAACTGCACGGACAGCCTGCCCGGGACCCATGGGGGTTCGACGGCAACGGCTCGGGTTCAGCTCCCGCAACAGATGACGGTGAACGGTCATGACCGGTGTCGACCTGATCCTGGCCGTGGTGGTGGTGATCCTGACGATCTTCGCAGCGATCCTCGCTGTGGCCGAGACCTCGATCACGCGTATGAGCCGGTCGCGTGCTGCAGCGCTGGCCCAGAAGGATCCCCGTTCGGGGGGCCGCGTTCTGCGGATCGTCGAGAACCTCGAACGCGATCTCAACTCGGTCTACCTGTCGGTCAACATCGTTCAGACGGTCCAGGCTTCACTCGTAGGTGTCCTGTCCGCCAAGTTGTTCGGCCCGTTCGGAGTCGTCGTTGGCATCATCTTGAACGTCGTCGTGCTCTTCGTGATCGCGGAAGCTGCACCCAAGACGTGGGCTCTGCAGGATTCAGAACGAGCGGCTCTGTTGACCGCACCTATCGTCGAACTTGTTGGCCGGATCCTGCGCCTACCCGCACGCGGCCTCATCGGCGTCGCCAACATCATCTTGCCGGGCAAGGGGTTGAAGAAGGGACCCTTCGTCACCGAAGAAGAGCTACTCGCGTTGGCCGAAGAAGCTGCCGAGCACGCAATCATCGAGGAGTCCGAACGAGACCTGATCGAGTCCATCATCAACTTCGGTGACACCGTGGCGCGAGAAATCATGAAGCCCCGTACCGACATGGTCACCGTGGGAGGCGATGCCACCGTTGAACAAGTAATCGACATGGCCATCAGCAAGGGGCTTTCGAGATTCCCGGTCATAGGGGCGAGCAACGACGACATCGAAGGCATCGTCTACGCCAAGGACGCGATGCGTGCCGAGCGCCAGGGCGACGGATCACTAACAGTCGACAAGATCCTCAAACCGGCTCTATTCGTGCCCGAAACAAAACTCGTGTCCGACCTGCTCGCCGAGATGCAGGCGAGCCACAATCACATGGCGATCGTGGTCGATGAATACGGTGGGACGGCTGGGCTGGTGACCCTCGAGGACATGCTCGAGGAGCTAGTTGGCGAGATCCACGACGAATTCGACGAGGACCTTCCGACGATCCAACGTCTCTCCAACGGCGACATTCTCGTTGACGCCTCGACCAACGTCGGTGACATCAACGACGAACTCGACACCGACCTTCCCGAGGGCCAGTGGGACTCCCTTGGGGGCCTCGTGTTCGGGCTCTTGGGCCGAGTCCCCGAACCCGGCGATTCTGTAACCCATGGGACCACGCGGATAATCGTCGAACAGATGGACGGTCATCGGGTCAAGCGCGTGCGTCTGGTGCTCGAAGACCCGCTCGCAACCACTTCGGAGGACTCGAATGAATGATGAAGAAGCCTCCTCGGGCGGTGACCGACTCGAAGAGGTGCTCGCCGCGGTAGGCCTTCACAGCAACGCCGATGACGAACTGATCAGAAGCGGGTTCGTTACCTTCGTCGGAAGGCCCAACGTCGGCAAGTCCACCCTTCTCAACAGGATCTTGGGTCAGAAGGTTTCGATCGTTTCGGACAAACCTCAGACCACCAGGCATCAGGTACGTGGGATTCTTGACCGTCAAGGTGCCCAGATCGTGTTCGTCGACACCCCCGGGATTCACAAGCCTCGTTCGCTCATGGGTGAGCGACTCAACGAGACCGCAACTTCGTCATTGGGTGATATCGATGTCGCGTGCATGGTTGTGGACGCAACAGCAGCCATCGGCTCCGGCGATCGGTACGTGGCGTCTCGGATGCCCAAGAACTCGGTGCTGGTCCTAAACAAGGTCGACGTGACCAAAGAGGAACACATCCTCAAACAGCTGACCAAAGCGTCGGAATTCGGCTTCGCTGAGTACTTCCCGGTATCGGCACGGACCGGCAAGGGCGTCGAAGCGCTCGTCGACTACCTGATCGACCGCATGCCGACCGGACCACGCTGGTATCCCGAGGGCACAGTGCGGGACTTCTCTGACCAGTTCTGGATAGCTGAACTGGTTCGGGAACAACTGCTTGCTGTGGCACGGGAGGAACTCCCACACTCGATTGCCACTCGGGTGACCGAATACGAACCGCCTTTGGTGCGTGTCGAGATAGCTGTCGAACGCGAATCGCAGAAGGGAATCGTGATCGGCAAGGGCGGCAGCGTGCTGAAAGAAGTCGGTACGCGTGCACGCAAACAGCTTCCCGAGGGCACATATCTGGAACTGCATGTCACGGTCGCGAAGGACTGGCAGTCCAAGGCCAAGTCACTCGAACAGTTCGGTTACTGAGTCCCGCACGTCGCACTCCGCCGGCGCCGTTTGGGGGGACTAGTAGTCGAGTCTGGAAGCGGAGCGGCACCGATTGTCTGCATTGGGTTCAGTCTCCGGTACCGTTCACTGCGTGGAACTATCCGCGTTGGACAAGAGTCGCATTCCTCAACACGTAGCCGTCGTGATGGACGGCAATGGTCGCTGGGCACAACTCCGGGGCCTGCCCCGAACCGAGGGCCACTCCGCAGGCGAAGAAGCCCTTATGGACACGATCTGGGGCGCTCTCGACGCGGGAGTCAAATGGTTGACCGTCTATGCGTTCTCCACCGAGAACTGGCGTCGTCCCGTTGACGAGGTTCGCTACTTGATGAACTTCAATGAGCGCATCCTGTTGAACCGTCGCGACGAAATGAACGAGCGGAACGTCAAGTTGCAGTTCATCGGACGACGGGACTGGCGAGTTCCCCGTCGCCTCATCCGAAGAATCGAAGAGACCGAGGCGCTCACCGGAGCCAACACCGCGATGACAGTTAGCGTCGCGTTCAACTACGGAGGCCGGGCCGAAATCATCGACGCCGTGAGGGCGATTGTTGCCTCTGGTGTCAAGGCCGAAAAGATCGACGAGAAGCTAATAGCGAAGCATCTCTACGATCCGTCGATGCCTGAGCCGGAGCTGATGGTGCGAACCTCTGGCGAGTACCGCACCTCCAACTTTCTGATGTGGGAGTTGGCGTACTCGGAGCTGGTGTTCACCGACGTGCTCTGGCCTGATTTCCGTCGCGAGAACCTCTATGACGCGATCCACGAGTATCAAATGCGTGAGCGTCGCTTCGGCGGCCTGTAGATCGGTCCGGGGCAAGCCCACAGGTGAGAGAATGTTGCCGTGGGCCATTATCGTGACGCCGCAGTCGTACTGCGCACCTACAAACTCGGTGAAGCCGATCGAATAGTCGTCCTGTTGACCCGCCGCGGCGGAAAGGTCAGAGCGGTGGCCAAGGGCGTGCGGCGAACACGTTCCAAGTTCGGTTCTCGTTTGGAACCCGGGTCCTATATCGACGTGCAACTCTATGAAGGTCGGGGCGAGCTCGACATCGTCAACCAGGCCGAAACCCTCGAACACTTCCGACGGACCCGCGAGGACCTGACACGGCTGTCGCGGTCCGCTGCATTGCTCGAAGCAGTCGACCAGTTGGCGCTCGAGCGTGAACCGAGTCCGCGGCTCTTCGACATGCTCGTCGGAGGGGTTCGAACTATCGAACAGGACAATCCGCCGCTCGTGGTCGGGGCGTTCTTTTTGAAGCTGCTTGCTGCTGAGGGCGTGGAGCCAGAGTTGGGCGCCTGTATCGAGTGCAACTCTGTCGATGGTCCATTCGTCTGGGCGGTTGACGCTGGAGGCCTCCGATGCAGGGCGTGTGGCAGCGGACGAGCGGTGTCTGACGAAGCTCTGACGGTGTCTCGTGCAGTGCTCGGCGGCGGACTCAAGTCAGCGCTCGACCTGCCTGACAGTTCCTTGGTCCATGAGGTCGAGGACCTCGCTGCACGGTCACTAGAAGCCCACATCGAGCGCAAATTGCGTTCACTACATCTGATCGCCGAAGCCTGATCCCGGGACGCCAGCCCGGCCCCCCCGTGTGATTGAGCAGGGATTTAGTCGGTGCTTCGGTTGCCGCTCAGCGAGCATGTGGCACTGTGGTGCGTATGAGGATCTACCAGTTCGAGCATGTCCAGTTGGCTATGCCTCCAGGCGGAGAAGAGACTGCCACCGCCTTCTACGAGGGACTGCTCGGTCTCCCTCGTGTTCCAAAACCACCCCATCTCGAGGTTCGTGGCGGCTGCTGGTTCTCCAACGGTGACGTGGCGCTCCACCTCGGGGTCGAGGCCGACTTCCGGCCGGCCCGCAAGGCGCACCCGGCCCTGCTGGTCGATGACCTGCCAGCTCTCGAAACAACTTTGCAAGCGGGCGGAGCCGACGTCTACCGGGACCAGCCACTCGATGGGTTCGACCGGTGCTACGTCGATGACCCGTTCGGTAACCGAATCGAGCTGATGGAACCGGCCTGAACTCAGGCTCGGATGGCGGCGGCGTAGAGCTCGGGGTCATCAGCCCGGTTGAGTCGTGCCCGGACGAGTTCAAGCATCCGGTTCGTTCGTTCGGCGTTGCGGTAGCAGAACGCCCGGGGCGCCATGAACTCTCGGAGCGCGGCGAGTGTCTCTTCGATTGCGCCGGTCGAGTGATGCTGTGGAAGCCAGCGCCGCCGGCGGGCTTGTGCGATGACCTGGTCGGCGTGCCGGTCCACCCAGTCTTCGATGCCGACACCCTTGCCCTGGACGGACCGGGCGAAGCGCCGCCACGAGGTCACGTTCTGAAAAGCAGCGTTGAGCCCTGCCATTGCAGGGTTCCCGTAGGTGTCGAGTCCGTAGGGGGTCATTGCTTTCAGCACCAATGCCCGCAGGTGATACTCACAGGACTTGATGAAGGTGTCGGGCCACGCCTTCTTAACCGCAGCGACGATCGACCGGTCGTTGTCGCAGACCACCATCTTGGGCTGCCTGGATTTCGAGCGGAGGAACCGGACCCAGTCCGATGCTTGGAACCGCGGCGTGGCGTGCAACGCCCACGCTCGACCGGGGCCGACGTCCGGGTAGCCGTAGGCGCCGAGCACACAGAACGCCCGGGTCGTCTCACCGGTCCACGAGTTCCTCACCATGAACCAGGCCGAGTCCAATACGATGGTCTCGGGCCACGCCGGTTCCGACGACGGGCCGGTCACGACCGGGCCGAGGACCTCGATCCAGTTACCGACGAGTTGCGCCCCGGTATCGAACCGGTCACGTCGCCGGTGGACTCGTGCCCGGTCGGCGGCCTCGGTGTAGGAGAGCCCCCGGCCGATAGCGACGAGGGCTTCGGCGGCCTCGGTCACGGGGAACTCGTAGCGCCGAGGAACCCTCGGGCCCTCGTGCCCGGCGACCGGGTTCTCGCAGTGCGAACACAACGAGCCGTCACCAACGAGTCTGGCTGCGACACCGGCGAAGCTGTGCGGCGCTGACCCGTCGGATGGCAAGCACCGGTAGAGCTGCCGCCGCTCGGAGGCCTTCCCGTAGTGGCGGTTCAGTACGACGCGACCATCAGGGTGTCTCGGGCACTCCTCTCGAACTACCGCCCCGCTGCCAACTGGTCGTCCACGTCCCACACCATCCCATCGGCTTCTCCGGGCCCCAGCTAAATCCCTACGGAATCACACGGGGGCCCGGCCACGTCTAGCGGGTGTTGTCATACGACCATGAAAAAACGAGTGGTGCGGAGCCGAATCGACTCCGCACCACTGACTTGTTTGTTTCTGATGCGCCCGGGGTTACCGGGTGCTTCGGGTCGTTGGCCCTAGGGGACAACCAACTCGTTGTTCAGCGCCCTATAGGTGTAGGTGATCGCCACCAGAGCGATCGGCACCGTTGCGAGAAGTCCGATACCGCACAGGCAGGCACCCACGATGTAGACGATGTAGGACACCAACAGGATCACGAAGACCTGACCAAAGTTGTCCTTCACCCACGAGATGCTCTGGCTGATCGCTTCACCCGGACCGACTCCCTTTTCGAGAGCAATCAGCGGTGCGAATGCAGTGAAGATCAGCCAAGCGATACCTGGCAGGACACAGAGCACCAAGCCGATAACGAACCCGATACCGATGACGACGTTTGTCAGGATGTAAGGGACCAGATTGTCGGTGTTGGTCAACTGTTCGATCGACGGAGTCGTTCCCTTTGTCACGCCAAGACCTGCCCGCCATACGCCTGCTTGGACGATGGAGGTCACGATCCAGGTGATGCCAACGAGGACCATCGAGATGATGAACGATGACAGGCCGCCGCTGTCAGGTGACAGCAGGTTCTGCAGGATCGACAACACGACGCTCACGATGAACACAGCGACCATCAGAATCACGAACGGGCCGATGTTCTCGCTGAACTTCTTCCATCCGTAGCTGATTGCTGAGCCGACATCGAGTTGTGGCATCTCGCCACCGCCACCGTAAGGCTGAGCAGGAGGAGGCGTGAATCCGCCGTCGCCACCGAATCCACCTGGAGGGGGCGGTCCACCAAAGCCACCCGGAGGGGGCGGGCTGCCGAATCCACCTGGAGGGGGCGGGCTACCCGGAGGGGGAGCACCGAAATTGCCTGGAGGCGGGCCACTTGGTGGTGGCGCTGCAGGCGGAGGAGTACCCCACGCCGGCTCGCCGGGATTACCCGGAGGGGGCGGTGTCCCACCCGGAGGGGGCGGGAAATTCGGATCGCTCATTGAGACCTCCATGGCCTGACGAGGTGGATGACTAGACAGGCACCCTATTGCCTGAATTGGCTTTTGTCGCGGATATTTTGACCCTGATGGCGCCGTGGTGAGGCGTCTATTGCCTTATGAGTGATGCCGACGGTAAGGGCCGTTGCTTTGGTGTCGCAGTGCCCCCGCTAGCGTGTGTGGCTATGTCCGGGTCAAAAGACGCTCAAGGTTCCAAATCATCTTCCCCCGAACTCTTCGACAAGGTGGTCAATCTGACCAAGCGGCGGGGGTTCGTCTACCCATCAGCAGAGATCTACGGCGGGTTCCGGTCCACCTATGACTACGGTCCGGTCGGTGTGTTGTTGCTCCGCAACGTCAAGGACGCCTGGTGGCGGTCGATGGTGCAGTTGCGTGGCGACGTGTTCGGCCTGGACGCCTCGATTCTGTCGCCGCCCCAGATCTGGGAGGCCTCGGGACACTTGGCCAACTTCACCGATCCACTAGTGGATTGCACTGAATGTAAGACCCGTCATCGGCTCGACAAGCTCGAAGATCCCGATCAGTGCCCCACTTGTGGCAAGCGGGGGACCTTCACCGAACCGCGTGCGTTCAACCTCATGTTCAAGACACACGCTGGTCCCGTTGAGGACGCCGGAGCGGTCGCGTATCTGCGTCCCGAGACTGCCCAAGGCATGTTCATCAACTTCAAGAACGTGATCGACACGACACGTGCCAAGCCGCCCTTCGGTATCGCACAGGTCGGCAAGTCATTCCGCAACGAGATCACACCGGGCAACTTCGTGTTCCGGACCCGTGAGTTCGAACAGATGGAAATGGAGTACTTCGTCCACCCATCAGAAGCGACCAAGTGGTACGAGTACTGGTGTGCCGAACGATTCCAGTGGTATCTCGACCACGGAATCCCGGCCGACAAACTGCGGCTGCGGCCACACGATGAGGACGAACTGTCCCACTATTCGTCCGGCACCTCCGATGTGGAGTTCATGTTCCCATGGGGTTGGGACGAACTCGAAGGCATCGCCAATCGTGGCAACTACGACCTGACCCAACACGGCAATCACTCCGGTGAACGCCTCGAATGGTACGACCAGGCCGCAAACGAGCGCTGGGTCCCACATGTCATCGAACCCGCCGCGGGAGCGACCCGCACCGCGATGGCGTTCCTCATGGCGGCATATGACGAGGAAGAGGTCCGCGGTGAGAAGCGCGTGGTGTTGCGGTTGCATCACCGGATCGCTCCATACAAGGTCGCGGTACTCCCATTGTCGAAGAAACCGGAGTTGACCGAACCTGCTCAGCAGTTGGCCCGCACTCTGCGGGACCGGTTCATGACCGACTATGACGAGACTCAAGCGATCGGTCGTCGTTATCGTCGCCAGGACGAGATCGGCACCCCGTACTGCGTCACCTTCGACTTCGACAGCCTCGAGGATCGGGCCGTGACCATCCGCGAGCGTGACTCGATGGACCAGGTCCGCATAGCTATAGACGAGGTACCAGCGTACCTATCGGAGCGTATGAGCTGACCAGGGACTGGTCCCCGCTCAGGCGACCATCGACGCCAAGTAGAATTGTCCCGCTGTGGGCATCGTCGACGAGGACATAGTCAGGGTCAGGGAATCAACTGACATCGTCGCGTTGATCTCCCAGTACGTTCCGCTGAGGCGCGTCGGTCAGCGTTGGACCGGCCTGTGCCCCTTCCACAACGAAAAGACCCCCAGTTTCTCCGTGGATGCCACCTCGGGGCTGTATCACTGTTTCGGGTGCAAGGCGTCAGGTGATGCGATCACCTTCGTTCGGGAAAAGGAACAGACCGATTTCGTTGGCGCGATCGAGTTCTTAGCCAACCGTGTCGGGATCACGCTGCGTTACACCGATGCCAACGAGGGCGAGTCACGCAAGCGCCAGGCGAAGCTCTACGGCGAACTCGAACGGGCCGCCGATTGGTATCACGAGCGTTTGAAGTCCGGGGTGGACGCGGCGGCCGCCCGTAAGTACCTACGCAGTCGAGGGTTCACCAAAGAAGAGGTCGAGCACTTCAAGGTCGGGTGGGCGCCCGATGATTGGGATCAACTCATGCGCCACCTGCGGATCTCCGAAGCTGACGCGGTCGCCAGCGGTCTGGGATTCGTCAACAGGGCTGGGCGGATGCAGGACTTCTTCAGGGCCAGGATCCTGTTCCCGATTCTCGATGACCGTTCCCGCGTGATCGGCTTCGGTGGTCGCAAACTGCCAGACGCCGAAGGCGCGAAGTACAAGAACTCGCGAGACAACGACGTGTACCACAAGTCCCGCGCCTTGTATGGGCTGAACTGGGCCAAGACCCAGGCCGTTGAACGCAACGAGATGATCGTGTGCGAGGGCTACACCGACGTGATCGGCTTCAACCGAGCGGATATCACACGAGCAGTCGCGACATGTGGAACAGCCTTGACTGAGGATCACGTGAAGCTGATCAAACGCTTCGCAAACCGGCTCGTCTTGGCATATGACGCCGATGAAGCGGGTCAGAGCGCCGCCGAACGCGTCTACGCGTGGGAACGTGCACACGACATCGAGGTCGCTGTCGTGCAACTGCCAGACGGACTCGATCCCGATGAACTCGCCTCATCAGATCCCGATGCGCTCAACGAGGCTGTCGAGAACGCTCGCCCCTTCCTGCGATTCCGGGTCGATCGGGTGCTGGCTGATTCCAATCTCTCGAGTGCCGAAGGTCGCTCCAAGACCGCTGAGCGTGCGCTCGAGGTGATAGCGGAACATCCCGAACCATTCGTCCGCGACCAGTACGTCATGCAGTTGGCAGACCTCTGTCGAATTGACGTCGAGCTGCTCCGTTCCCGTCTGGCTGATTCGTCAAGGCGTACCAAGCAGAACGCGGATCGAAAGGGGAGCCCCGACCGACGTGGTGGCAGCAGCCCTGGCTACGCGTCTGACGATGGCGACCCGGGCCCGTGGAGCGTGGACAACGGGTCATATGGCGACCCCGGTGGTTATGACGACTCGGGTAGCTATGAACCACCCGGCGACTATGGCTATTCAGGTGGACAGTCTTCTGGTGGCCGCCGTCGATCTCAGCGTGTGGCGCCCGGCGGTGGTCGCTCATCCAAGCGAGTGAACGAACGGTCCCCGAGCCTCGCGGTTGAACTCGAAGCACTGCGTCTGTTCCTCGTCAACAGGCCCTCCATCGAGGGATATCTGGTGCCCGAGATGTTCGATGACGCGCTGGTTCGTTCGACCTTCGAGTTGTTGGAATCCAATGCTGACGTGGTCTCGGCACGGGATCGTGGAACGCCCGAGGAAGCGGAGTTGCTGGCGCGGCTAGCCGTTGATCCATCCGAGGCCGAGGTCAACGATGTGCTCATCCGGCTCGCCACCGAGGTGGGAAGGTCAGTTCTTGCTGACCTAGAGGCGCGAGCACGCAGTTCTGCCGACCCGCTCGCGTTCGTTGAGGTCATCACATGGCTGAAGCTCGAGGTGGATGATCTAAGGCGGTCAAAAGTCGAGGTTGAAAAACTGGATCAGTTGCTAGTCTGGCTGAGAGACCAACGGCGGGAGTCGGATCGGGGGTAACGGGTCGGTGACCATCTGGCAGAAAGTTCCGGACAACGAGTTGGCGCAGCTGCAGGCTGTGGCGGACGCCAACTCGGGCGTTCTGTCAATCGATGACGCTTTGAGCTTCCTGCGTTTGGAGATGACAGATCAGGTCGTCGAGGAGACCAAGAGCTTCTGGTCGGCCCGAGGCGTCGAGGTCCAGATGGAAGTGGTCGATGAACTCGACCTTGACGGCGACCTGTCACAAGCCGAGGACCAGGCTGAGGAATCAGCTCCCAAGGACGGGTCGGATGATTCCGACGATTCAGAGGACAAACTGAGTTCGGCTGAACGTCGTGCCCGCCGAGCGCACCTCAACCAAGGATCAAACTCATCCAGTGCTGGGCGGGTAACGACCTCGAGCGCTGCCGATCCCGTCCGGATGTACCTGCGTGAGATCGGCCAGGTTCCGCTGTTGTCCTCAGCGGAGGAAGTGAGTCTGGCCAAACGTATCGAGGCCGGACTAGAGGCCGAGGAACGTCTCGCTGAACTGTCCGCCATGGGCGAACTCGATGCGCTCGATCCCACCGAGCGTGCCCAGATCCGGCGAAAGGCCCGCGATGGCGAGCGAGCCAAGAGCGAATTGACCCAGGCCAACCTGCGTCTGGTGGTATCGATTGCCAAGCGATACCTGGGCCGTGGCATGCACATCTTGGATCTGATCCAAGAGGGCAACCTTGGTCTGATGCGTGCGGTTGAGAAGTTTGATTACACAAAGGGTTTCAAGTTCTCGACGTACGCGACCTGGTGGATTCGCCAGTCGATAACACGGGCGATTGCAGATCAGGCCAGGACTATCCGGATCCCCGTGCACATGGTCGAGACGATCAACAAGGTCCATCGTCATCAGCGTGCTCTCGTTCAGGAACTCGAACGTGAACCAACGGTCGAAGAGATCGCAGCGAAGACGGATCTCACCCCGTCACGGGTGCGTGAGATCCTGCGTATTTCCCAGGATCCACTTTCGCTCGATTCGCCTGTCGGTGACGAGGACGACAGCTACTTGTCCGATTTCATCGAGGACAAAAAGGCGATCATGCCAGCCGATGTGGCGACAGCGAACTCTCTGTCCGAACAGATCATGTTCGCTCTCGACGAATTGTCGGATCGGGAGAAGCAGGTTGTCCGCATGCGCTTCGGTCTCGACGGCGCCCGACCTCGAACTCTGGAAGAAGTAGGCCTCGAATTCGGCGTCACGCGTGAGCGAATTCGACAGATCGAATCCAAGACGCTCGCCAAGTTGCGCCACCCGCAGCGGCGCCAACTGCTAGAGGATTACCTGCGCGCCGACTAGAAGCCGCCGGATCAACCCTTGAGACGGGCCAGTGACTGACAACGCGTTTATCGCTTTGTCGGAACCCCTTCAGAGACTGCTATCGTTGCAGTGCTCCGAAGTTGATTCGGAGCCGCTTCGTTCCGGGGTAGCTCAGTTGGCAGAGCAGCTGACTGTTAATCAGCGGGTCGTGAGTTCGAGCCTCACCCCCGGAGCACCGGAAACCCCCGCAACTGCGGGGGTTTCTTCGCGTCGCGGGACAAACTCGTGACAAGGCATCCCGTCCTTCATCTGGCCGCCGAGTCCGTTTCGGTAGTCTCGGTGGATTATGGGATCGATGGTGGAGCACCGACCGGGGATTTGGGAGATACGGGTTGATTTGGTGACACCAGACGAACTCAAATCGCTCTCGGTGACGGGCGTGCCATGGACCAAGTAGGAGATCTGCGACCATTTCGGTGTAGACCGACAGACCAGACAGGTCGCCGTCCAGAATATGAAAGGTAAGGAGGCGCTGTGACCGAACCGACCCCTGAGAACGGTTACTGGCAGGCGAGCGACGGGCACTGGTATCCGCCACACCTTCACCCAGGACCGGCGCCAGCGACGACGAGTGCCGCGCCAATACCGAAGTACTCGAAGGAGGAACTCCGCACGCGGAACCGTTGGTGGTTGGCTTTGCTCGGTGTGGTGGCCGTGACCATCGTTGTGGTAACGATCGCCGGGATGCGCGACCGAGACAACACGGTGGCATCGCCTTCAGCCACTACGAACGCTGTCGGAGGGTCCAGTTACCTCGACGGAGACGTACCCGCCGACGCTGAGTGCCATGATCTTCCTGCAGGGTGTACTCCGAGACCGACACTCACAGAGGCGCGTGTCATCGAGGCGGTAGTTGCTGCGATCTACCCGGGAGTACCCGACGGGAAAGCGGCCGATTGGGCGATCTCAACATGCGCCGATATGCGGGAAGGGCAACCGGATGAATCGCTAGTGCAAGGGATCGTGATCCGGTTCGCTGGAGGGAATCGACCGGACCCGACAGAGCGGCAAGCGGCTGCGATCCTCGTCGTGATTCGCAGTGCCGGTTTCTGCGAGTGACCATCGCACGTTGCCCAGCAACGAGCATGGTAGAGGGGGAACCGGGCCAATTTGGTGACGAAACCCGCGTGTTAGCGGGCCTGCCACCCGATTTAGCTCCCTATTAATCAGCGGGTCGTGAGTTCAAGCCTCACCCCCGGAGCACCGGAAACCCCCCCGCAGTTGCGGGGGGTTCTTCGCATCTGGGCCAGAAACGCCGACACGCCATCCCAAGAAAATCCCACGAGAGTCCCGGGAACGTCACGCGGCCCTTGGTCACGGTATGGCCGGTGTTGCTGGCACGGAAAACACTCCGCTCTGCCATGGGCGAAACTGCCCGTTCTCAGAACAACTTCCAAAAGCGATGCCCAACTGTCACTGTGGACTTCTACGATAGGTAACGGTGTTTACATTCTGACGGTAGGGTTTACTACCGGCTCCTGAAGTCCAAACAAAAGGAAGGCTGTGCAAATGGTCGACCAGACCTGTTCACTTTCAACCGACGAGGCACGATTCGATGCAGCGCGCCTGATGCTCACTGGCTGGGCCGCCGAGGTTCCCGAAGGTCTGATCCGTAAGTCGTTGGTAATTGATCGTCTCTTGGACCTCCGTGCCGAGTTGGGCGACGAGCCGCTGTTGAAGATCGAGATCGACGAGCAGCTCTCCGCTGTTCCCGGCCAGACCGTGGTGGAGCCGGCGTGGTGGCTCAACACTGTTGCCGCCCTGACAGAGGTTCTCAACGCACGTGTCGATTCGGTGCGCTCAGGCGGGCTCACCCCAGAAGAGGTCGACTGAGCCCTCTTTAGGACGCATGTCGGCGCGTTCGTAGGTATCAATCTGATCTAGGAGCCGTTCAACGGCTCAAAACGGCGAGGTCCACAATCGTGGCCTCGCCGTTTCATTCACTGCGGGTGGAGTAATCGTGTCGTTGCTGGCTCGGCTACGCTGCCTGCGCTGGGGCCGGTAGCTCAGTTGGTTAGAGCAGACGACTCATAATCGTCCGGTCGCGGGTTCGAGCCCCGCCCGGCCCACAAAATCAATGCCGTGAAGTGCTGGTTCAGCTAAACCCGCGGGAATCCTGTTTCAACGCCGTGTCCACGGTCAATGCAGACGCCACGACCAACGCGAGCAGCGGCTGGGGAATGCTCTGGTGGATCTGCACGACGTAGTTGTCGGCAGTGGTGAACAGCGTCTTGGCCAGACCTTCCCAGGTCTTGGTAATTCGCGCGATCTCGTTCTCGGAGGCGTCTCGGATCGAGAAGTTCCACGCCCGCCAGTTCTCGGCGTTGATCGCGCCAAGGGTCTGCCCGCCGGCTTCCAGGGCGAAACGAATCTTGCCGATCGCGTTCTGTTGGACGATCTTGCCGATTTCTGATCCGTCGGGTGCTTCGACGATCACCGTTGACTTGATGAACTTCGCCGGTCGGGTCAGCCTCATCTGCACCTGGCCGTGATTGTCGGTGATCTCCAACTTGTGGGTCATGTACTGATCCATGCTCGTGAGCACTCGGATCACTTTCTTCGCAGCGGACTGTCCCACTTGATTCACGAAAGCGATCTGGTTGCCGTGCTGGTCGAAGACCCCGTATTGATTGTTGACCTCGATCAGTTTGACCTTCTGGCTCACCACGAGGACCGGCTCACCCCAGATCGTGCCGTTACCGGATCCGAGCGGGGTGTTGATCCCAGCGCCCGTTCTTCCCTGACCTGTGACCATTTCACGGACTTCATGGGTGGAGGGTTGGGATCCCATGGACGTGACCCGGTCGACCGAGTCCCCGAAGGTGGACTGCAGCGGATCGGCCGACTGGCGACCCGAGTCAGAAACGTGTTCGGTCCAGTTGGTTCCGTCCCAATAGCGCAACTCGTGGCGACCAGTTGGGTCCGGGTACCAGTTGGGAGGGCTCGACTGAACAGACATGTTCGTTCCTTGTTGGGTCGGTTGTACTTGTCGGTGGACGCGTTTTGGATGCGACGGGTTGGTGCGCTGCACTTAGCTGGCAGCGGCGACGAACTCGTCACCCGCTACCGTACCTATCGGCTCAGAAGTCGTGGTCGTCAAGCCAACTCGGGGCAGATTCGAGCAGGTAGCTGCTGACGTCCAAGCATCGATCCAGGATCGAGCACAGGTTGTCCTCACCCTTGAAGATCTGCGACAGGCTCACCATCACCCGTGCGACGACCATGAGTGACCGTTCGGATGGGTCCGTTGCCGACGGGAACGAGTCAACAGCTGAGACCTCAAGGGGCAACTCGGGCCCGCCGATCCCGGCGATATCGGTTGCCAGCACCAGCAAGTCCGGGCATCTCGGAAGCGGCGGCAGTGACCAGTTGAAAGTGAGCGGCAGGAAATGGGCTTCGTCGGGGAACTCGTTCTCGGGGAGGGCCATCACCTGGTCCTCGAATGCGAACATGGTGCGGGGATCGATCTCAAGAGCGAGATGGAACTCCACGGGTCCGCCGCAGGCCTCCTCGGGGTGCAGATCCACCTCCCATGCCTGGCGCATGGAGTAGGTCTCGACGAAGTGCCTCTCGTCATGGATGTGGAATCCATGATCCGCAGCGTGGTTCTTCAGTTCGGAAACGAATCCGGCCACATCAAGCAGTGCCACGCCCTCAAGAGTGCCAGTTTCAGCCCCGATGGGCTAGCCAGCCGGTAATTGTCCCTGACCTTGGATAGCAGGCGTTATAGCCTCTGCCGGTGGACGACGATTCAATAGCTCGCCTGCTCGATGAAACGTCACAGGCTATCCGGCTCGCGTTGCGACAAGACCTAGCAGCCAAGATCGCTGACCCGCGTGAACCCGGAACCAGGGAAGGCCAGTTCAGGTTGGACCTCGTTGCAGAGTCGGCGGCGCTTCCGCTGTTCGAAACAGCCGGGCTGAGCGTGTTGTCCGAAGAGGTCGGTCTGATCGACAGGGGAGGCGAGTTGATCGTCGTGATGGACCCCGTGGACGGATCTACAAACGCATCCCGGGGGATTCCTTGGTACGCGACGAGTCTCTGCGTTCTCGACGATGCAGGGCCACGGGTGGCGCTGATCGTCAACTTGGAGACCGGTAGGCGCTACCAGGCCCGACGGGGTTCCGGGGCGACATGCGATGGAGTGGGTATCGCACCGTCGAAGCGTTCGAATCTGCGCGAGGCGATGCTCGTCCTCAACGGATTCGACCCGACGTTCACGTCCTGGCTGCAATACCGGTCACTCGGCGCAACAGCGCTCGACCTGTGCAGCGTCGCGGATGGAACCGTTGACGCATCAATCGATTTCAGCGGAGCGCTCGGCCCTTGGGACTACCTGGGAGCATGGCTGGTGCTTCGTGAATCAGGCGCGGTTGTCGAGGACCGTGACGGACGCGATCTGCTCGAGATCGGCCACGACGTGCGACGCAAACCGCTATCGGCTGGCAACCACGACTTACTGGATCAGATCCGCGCCGAGCTGCAACAAGGCCAGCTATAGAAACCGGGTGCCTTGCAAATTTCCGGTCGAGCTTCGAGGATTGGTCGATGACGAATTCTGATCGCTTCAACATCGACGACGAGCTGAACGCAAAGATGGCGGGCGGAATCGAGCCCGTGGTGTGGTTCAATCCTGCGTGTTCCAAGTGTCGGACGACGCAGTCAATCCTGGCTGAGCGTGGTGTCGATGCGAGCTATGTCGACTATCAACTCGAACCGCCGAGTGTGGCGGACCTACAGCGGGTTCAGGCGATGCTCGGTGCCACGAACCCGCGGGTGATGGCCCGAACCGGTGAGGTGCTCTGGGGCGAACTCGAACTCGACGATGCGACCGATGAAGAGGTGCTCGAAGCCTTGGCGGCCAACCCGAGCCTTATCGAGCGGCCGATCGTCGTAGTGGGGGACAAGGCCGTTATAGCCCGACCCCCAGATCGTGTGCTCGAACTGATCGAACCATCCGCTGATTGAGTAGCTGACCGCTAGCGGCCCAGCGTTTCGTTCGCCTGTGTCAGACGCCGGCCATGTTGAGTCGGTTCCGACCGGCGGATTTGGCTACGTACATCGCAGCATCAGCGTGGCGGACCAGGTCTTCGGTGTCGGTGACCTCTGTTGACGGGAACGAAACCGCTCCCAGGCTGATCGTCGCTTGCAACTCGTCGTGGCCATGGGTGATGGCGTTCTCTTGGACCGCTCGACGAATCCGTTCACCGAGATCGGTCAGGTCGTCAGGCCCGGCACCCGGAAGGACCGCCAAGAACTCCTCACCGCCGTAGCGCATCAAGGTGTCGCCCTCTCGAAGGACAGACCGGGCTGCGTCAGCGACACCCTTGATCACCCGGTCGCCAGCCTGGTGGCCATAGGTGTCGTTGATCGACTTGAAGTGATCGATGTCAAAGAGAACCAACCCCAAGGGTTCATGCGAACGAACTGCTCTTGCGAAGTCCTCGCCTAGCCGCTCGAGGCCGAATCTGCGGTTGTAGAGGCCGGTGAGCATGTCCATGGCGGCCACCCGCTGGAGCCGTTCGTGGCTGAGCGCGTTGTTGAGCGCGACCGTGAAATTCGGCAACAACAAATTGATGAGGTTCTCCATCTCATCGGTCACCACGTCGGTGGAGGCCACGACGAGCACACCGATCGGCACCAGCCTCAGTTGCAGGGGAAGGGCCAGCACCGTGCGAGGCCGGAAGGGAACGACACCGCCGTCGATCATCAGGTCATCCGGAATGTCCAAACGCACGGATTCGAGCGTCTTGTAGGCGCGGAGCACCGGTTCGGATTCTGCAAGGTGGGCCGAGTCGGTGAACCCGTTGGAGGCGGTCGTCATCATCTTTCCGTCGCGGACGATGCACAGCGCAGCAGCGGAGAATCCGCCCGTGCTCTGAAGGTCGCGAAGGACAGCATCGGTAAGTGGCCCCAACTCGATGTGTGACGAGAGCGTCGTTGCGAATCGCCTCGAGAGTTCTGTGACCTGATGGCTGGCGGCGAGTGCTTCAACCAGGCGGTTGAACGATGCGGCAGCGGCCCCGATCTCGTCGTCGGAGTCGACAGTGATCGAACACGACTCCGGGGTGCATGCCGATGCCTCGCCCGAGTAGATCGCGTCGCGGAGGTTCTGTTCGACCTTGTTCATGCGTGCCCGCATGAACCTGAGCCTGGAACCAACGACTGCTCTCGACAGGAACTGGTTGCTGAGCCCGACAACTAGTCCTGCACCGATTGTCGCGGCGAAGAACAGCGGGGACAGTACGTAGTGAGAGGGCACGCCCAAGGCGATGACGAAGAATGGGAATATCACGCCCATGACGAGGCCGAAGCTCATCATCCAGATGGCCAGGTCTCGGAACACTTTGCGGGTGATACGGGGGAGTGGATTGCGCGGAAGGTGCTGCGACGCTGTGATCTCGTCGGTCATGGAGTTCCTGTCGGCAGACGACAGGGGGCTGTGAGCAATGTTCAGATTTGTTCAGGGCGATATTGCCGTCTTGTGAGCATGGGAGCGCGGCCCGCTATCATCATCGGCTCCGGGCGCGTAGCTCAGTTGGCTAGAGCGCTTCCCTTACAAGGAAGATGTCGGGGGTTCGAGTCCCTCCGCGCCCACCACGCAACCCCCGGAATACCGGGGGGGTTGCCTTTTTCTGGCAGGCGAGTTCGGGGACCCTAGTCTTCCCGAACGCCCAGAGTGATCCTCCCTGGGTTCAATCTCTGTTGTTCCTTCTGAAGCTGCTGCGTCGGACGAGCACCTCACAGCCCTGAGCCGGGATTAGCTAAGGACCTGCTTCGGGAAACTGTTGTGCGGGATCGTCTTCGTCATCTCATGGGAACCACACCCGAACCGCATTGACCCACCGTTCGGCCAGGTCACCCACACCTGCTTCGGGGCGGTCGTGGTGCGATCCACCACGTTCCACAGCTCACTCGCTGGCACCGGACAGATCGACTCCTCACCACAGACCAGCACCAGGAAGACGGCGTGGCCCTTGTCCTCGTCGGCCCTGATGGAGTCGAGGTCGTCGGGCGAGAGGTTGAACTTGAACTCCGGCCCGCTTCCGGTCGTGTACTTCACGAAGAGTCGCGTGTCGCTGTTGAGCACGTAATGCCCGTACTTGCCGTCCGAGGCCTTGTTCAACGCCTTGAAGTTGGGGTCCTCTACGACCTGCATGAGAGCCGCCCCGTGATAGAGGTCCTGCAGTTGGATCTTCATGTGAGGACTCTATTCTGCGTGGCGTCCCTGCTGCTCGGAGTGGTGACGTACCCCGCCGACAGGGTGTCTTCATCGCTGGCGAACACCGACGCTGGCGCTCTTCAACTCGCTCCGGAGCGTTCGGTCACACATATCGAACTCGGACGCGACGACTGCCAGCGAGGTGCCCGTCGCGTATCGAACTGTCGCCGCCTTTACCTTGGCCGCGGTCATCTTGCGCGGGTTGCGCCGGCGTTCGACGCCATTGCGTTCGAAGTGGCTGATGACCGTCGTGCGGCTGATTCCGTACACCCGGGCGAGAGCATCGATGGACTCGCTATCGAGGTACTGGGCCACGGCCTCGCCGACCTGATCGGGCACCAACCCGCGCTGCTGATGGCGTGGGCGCTGAACGGTCGGGATGTGCTTGTCCTCAGCGGCGCGGCCGCCGACTTGCCCGAGGGCAGCTTGCAGTTCGTGCTTCGCTACTAGCGCGAGTACCTCCACCACGGAGACCCCGAGATACCGGAGGTTTCGGCATTTCCGGTGACTGACAGTTGGTGTGGAACCGTTTCGGGCACAGATCCCATGTGGGAATGGGTTCGTGTCGTGATGCTCGGCCGTCCGTAGACGATGATCGCTCTTGTGCGATCATCGCATTAATGCGATAGTGTAATAGTGTGGTCGAGGTGGAACTCCATGACGAGATCGTCGAGTGGATGGATTCATTGGATGATTCTGAGTGGGGCCGGATCGTTGTGGTGATTGATCGTTTGCTCACCTTGGGTTCGTCGGCTCGAATGCCACTGTCGAGGAGCTTGGGCGATGGGTTGTTTGAGTTGCGGTTCACACTTGGTGATACGGCTCGGAGGATTACCTATCGGTTCACGAGAGATGGCCGGATCATTTTGTTGACGACGTTCCGTAAACAGCGCAACAACGAACGTCACGAGATTGCCCGAGCTCGTCAGGCTGCTGAAGTCTGTGCCGAGCGGTACCCCTAAAGGAGATGGCGATGGCCAACTATTCCCGTTGGGACGACATCAAGAAGAGGCGGCCTGGTCCCGACTCAAGCATTCGGGCCGGGGTGGAGCAGGACCTAGCTCTTGGCCAACTTATCTATGACCTGCGCACCGAGGCTGGTCTCAGTCAGCGTGAGCTCGCCGAACGTATGGGCACGACTCAATCTGTGATCTCCCGTCTTGAAGAAGGTGGTGGAGCGCGGAACCGGATTGATACCCTCGCACGGGTTGCTACTGCGCTCGATCGGCACTTGGTGGTTTCGTTCCCGGAGAAGGTGCCGGCCAAGCTCAAGGATGCTGTCCAAGTCGCCTGATCGCGATCGGCCGCACCTGCACAGAACCATTGAAGTTCAACGGCCCGATCGTCAGTCCAGCAAGTGGGCGCTTCTCTTACAAGGAAGATGTCAGGGTGCGGCGACATCAGCGGTGAGTGGGAGGGATGGTCGCGTTGCGCATATATGGCACACCGCTACGCGCGTTTGTGCCCTGATCGGTCATGTGGGGAGCGACGGTTGGTCCAGTCTCCTGACTTCCTGGGGCGGTTGCAACCTGTTCAGAATCAGACTTCTGCCGCTGCAACCATCCAGAATTCGGTCCTTAGAACTCGGGGATTCGTGGGGTTGCGTGGACTGGCTGAACAATCACGGACGAGGATCTCGACCCAATTCAAGCCGCTGTAGATGCTCTTGCCGAGTGGAGACGATCAGTTTCTCGTCGAAATCGTCCCGGGCCAACATGCCGATGAAGGTCCCCAGATGCTGTAACCACGACAGAGTCGGATCCGTGGAATAGAACTTGCATTGGATCCTGATCGTCTCCCCGGTGCCCCGTTCCAGCGCCACAAGATCCACACCCGTGTCCGGCCGGCCACGATGGCGAGGCCAGTTTGCCCACATTCACACTGCCTCGAAGTTCTCCGCCGAAGACGGATCAACCCGGAAGAATGCCTCATGGAACACCTCGAATAGACGACCCTCGTCGATGTGTTCGCTCAGAGCAACCTGCGCCTCGGAGGGTGATCTGCATATTTACGGTTCGACTACAGCAGCGACCATTTTCCCAGTCCTACCTGGCTGGTCGCGAGCGTCGACCTTCCCGTGGAAGCCCGCCCACGTATGGGTGCACCAGCTACCCGATGTCAGTCGGTCTTCGGTTCCCTCGGGATCTGCTTGACCATCTTCTCGTGGATCTTGGCGGCTAGCTCCTTGACCTCTTCGTCGGTCAGATCAGCCCATCTCTTCTTGGATGACCTGGTGATAAGTATCGGCTTCTTCGCCATAGCTGCCCCCTTCTTACCCCTCATTCTATGGACCGGTGTGACGGCGACCGCCGTGATCAGCAGGCCGTTGTCGATGACTACATGCACCCCGTCCCGAGCACAGAGAACACCGTTTCCCGAGCGCTGCAGACCATGTAACACGGGTCCGATCCATACCCCTGGGCCCCGTGGGTGGCGCCGTCGCTGAACAGCAGCCCGTTCGGACCAATCATCCAATTGTGCGCAGGGCTCTAATGAAATCGAGGGCGGAACTGCTCGGTGTCACAGGCGCCTCACCGTCAGCCAGCGCCTACTGTGCTGGGATGGACAAGCCCCCGTTTGGACCGGGCCCGCTGTTGGCGATCGACATCGGGGGCACCAAGCTCGCCGCTGGGGTGGTTGACGCCTCCGGCCACCTCGGTTGTATCGCCCAACGCCCCACGGTTGGAGCCGATGGTGAGGCGTTGTTCTCCCAGCTCACCGGCCTGATCGACGAGGTCTTGGCCAACCATCGCTCCACAGGCGGCGACGAGCCGGTGGCAGTGGGCGTGGGCTGTGGCGGGCCGATGGCCGCGGGTGGAGTCACGGTCACACCGCTGAACATCACCCAGTGGCAGGAGTTCCCATTGCGTAACCGCTTGGCCACCCATACCGGCCTGCCCACCTGGGTCGACAACGACGCCAAGGCCTTGGCGCTGGCTGAGGGCCGAATGGGCGCGGCGCGAGGCGAGCCCAACTACATGGCGATGGTGGTGTCGACCGGCGTGGGCGCAGGAATAGTCGTCGACGGCCGCCTGCTCGACGGGAGCACAGACAATGCCGGGCACCTTGGTCACGTGGTGGTGGTGCCCGACGGTCGACCGTGCGCGTGCGGGTCACGGGGGTGCCTGGAGGCCGAGGCGTCGGGATCGGCGATCGCTGCCCGTACAGGTCGGCCCGCGGCAGAGGCCGACGAGGCTGAACGTCGGCGTGTGGGTACGTTGGTGGGAAGAGCCGTGGCATCCGCGGTGGTGCTCTGCGATCTGCGCCTGGCGTGCGTGGGCGGGTCGGTCGGACTTGGCTACGGCGCTACCTTGATCGATGCAGCGAACGCAGAGCTGGCTCGCGTAGCGACCATCCCTTTCGCCAAGGGTGCCCGCGTGGTGCCGGTGGGTCTCGGTGCTGATGGACCACTGTTGGGCGCGGCTCTGGTCGCTCTGCGGCACCTCATCTAGGCAGGGACATGCCGCCGCTCGGACGGTGCCGCCGGTGCATTCGAGGATGTCCACCTTGAATAAGTGAGCATTTCGGTCCAGGCCATCAGACCTGCTTGCACGCACAAAGCAGCCGTTCGCTTGTCTACAGGACGCCGTTCGCCAGAAGTTCCACGGGGTCTTGCAACTCGATGACCCCCAGATAGCCGCCGCCGACGTCGATGGCGTCGTGGGCTCCGAAACCCAACAGCTGCTGGTTGCGGCGGGGGAGACTGCGGACCATGTCCATGGGTGTGGTCAGGAACGGGTTCTCCTCCGCTCGAAGCCAACCAAGGCAGTAGCTGACGTGCATCGCTCGCCGCCAAATGTCGGTTGTGTTGCCGCCACCGGCATGCAATGTGGAGCCCAGGTACACCACGGCTGAACCGGCGTCCATCACTGCTGGTACCAGGTCGTCATCGGTCGCCTGACGGTCCCGATCCCAAAGATGGCTACCCGGGACGACCCTGGTCGCCCCGTTCTCGGCGGTGAAGTCGATCAGAGCGATCACCGATGCGAGTTCGATCTCGGGATGGGGCTGGGGAAAGTGGATCCATACATCCTCATCACGGTGGATCATCTGCTGGTCACCACCGGGCCCACGGTCTAGGACGTGGGCCAAGTTCAACGAGTAGTCGGAACAGTTCGGGCCCAGGATTGCGTCGCACGCTGCCATGTACGGCGGCAGCGTCCGGATTTCTTCAGCGAAGATCCGTGACTTGCTGGCCAAGCCGGTCACGTGTCGCGTCTTGTCCCCGAAGAACCATGCAACGCCATCGTTGATGAACTTCTGGTCCTTTCCGAGCGCAGCCTGGTCCAACAATCCGTCCAGTTCTGCGTTGAACCGTGCCAACAGATCCTCATCCAGCAGTCCTTCGACGATCACGACACCATCGCGATTCAGGACTTCAGGAAGACTTTGAGCGTCTGTGGCCGCAAGCCTTGTGATCTCGGTCATTGGCATGACTCCTTCGGATGCAGGACTTCGCTCTCGGCATCCCTTGGAATTGTGGAGA
>JAGQSZ010000003.1:0-10011 GCA_020439285.1 Microthrixaceae bacterium | reverse complement strand
AGCCTTGTGATCTGGGTCATTGGCATGACTCCTTCGGATGCAGGACTTCGCTCTCGACATCCCTTGGAATTGTGGAGCGTTGTCGCTCGGCCTTGATCTTCTCATTTTGCCGCCGCGGGGAAGGCTGTTAGCCGGTGATTGGCGAGACTGTCGACCCAGCGCCTCTACCAGGCGAACCACTCCTTGGCGCCGCCGGTGAGCTTGTCGCCATCGGCCTGGAAGAGTTCGAGCAGCACACCGTCGGGTGCCTCGGCCATGACATAACCAACACCGGGTGACCCCGTGATCGGCTTGCGGAACTCGATGCCACCAGCAGTCATCTCAGCCACAAGTCCGGGCAGATCATCAGTTTGGATTCCGATGTGGTGGATGGCGTTCCGGCCATGGTCACGCGGAGCTTGGTCATAGAAGTTGATGCGACCGTCTCCGATCTGCATCATCACGTTTCGTGCCCCGGCGAAGTTCTCATCAGCGAGAACCTCACCACCGAACCAGCGTCGGTAGAACTCGATGCTGGCGTCGAGGTCTGATGCGAATAGGTGGACGTGGTGAACACGAACTTTCACGATGACTCCTGTGGGGATGAATTGGTGAAGTGGTCGATCAGCCCGGATGCAGACCTGCACGCGTCGATCAGCGGTGTCGTATCTGACGAAGTCCGGGCAAGCATCAGCCCGCCTTCGATGACCGAGAGGATCATGGTGGCCAGGTTCTTGGCGTCGTCTGCGGCCAACCCGTCGCGTAGGAGGCTATTGACGTAGATGGAGTGCCACTGATCGAAGAACGTTCGACATGTGTCGAGCACGGGGTTGTCGGTGTTGGCGATTTCGAGAGCGACTGTGGCGACTGGGCACCCCATCCGGAAATCAGTCGCGTTGAGAACCTCCGCCAAGTACTCACCGGTGCGCTCGATCGCTTCACCGGTTGACGATGATGCCTCGACCACCGCTGCGGCGCGAGCCAGGGCCCTGCCCGTCGACAAGGTGAGGGATTCGGAAACGAGTTGGTCCTTGCCGTCGGGGAAATGGAAGTAGATCGAACCACGGGAAGCCTTTGCGGCAGCAACTACGTCGAGCATCCCGGTCGCGGCGTAGCCATTGGAAGCGAGCAGTTCGGCTCCCGCTCGAATCATGCGGTCTCTTGTGTCTGTACGTGCGCCCATGGGTCTGAAGGTATCTGTCGTCGTCGGTCAATTGATTGACAAGATACTATGTATCTCTGCATAGTATCTTGTGATGACCTCAACAAATGCCACTTCGGACCTCGTAACTACTGAACGCCTCGAAGGTGGTGTGACAGTGGTCCGTCTCAACCGACCGGACAGCCTCAACGCGTTCAACTTGGACCTGGTCGATGCGCTCGAAGCATCCCTGGAAGCACTACGAAGCGATGCTGATACCCGGGTGATCGTCCTCGGGGCCGAGGGTCGGGCGTTCTCCGCCGGACTAGACCTTGCCGACATGCGGCCCATTCCCGGGACCGAGGAATTTGGTCGGGTTCAGGCCGGTCTCGCTGCCCAGGAGCGTCTGGTCAGCCTGGTTCCGCTCATCCACCATCACCCCAAGCCGATCATCGCAGCTGTTGGTGGGGCAGCAGTCGGAATGGGAATGGCAATCGCCCTGGCAGCCGATATCCGTGTCATGGGTCCAAAGGGGTCGTTCGCTGCGGCGTTCATCCGGGTCGGACTCGGTGCATGCGACTTCGGAGTCAGCTATCTCCTGCCGAAGCTCGCCGGTGCCGGAGCAGCTGCTGAGATCCTGCTCACTGGACGCAAAGTGCCAGCCGACGAGGCGCTCGCCTTGGGTCTGACGACAGCTGTCGTTGACGAACCCATCGATAAAGCCATCGAAATCGCGACCGCAATTACCGCGCATTCACCCTTCGGTGTCGCGATGACCAAGCAGGTTCTTTGGACCAACCTGGCAGCGCCGTCGTTGGAAGCGGCCATGGCTATCGAGAACCGGACCCAGACCCTTGCCTTGTTGACCGAGGACATGGGAGAAGCCGTGGGTGCCTTCCTCGAGAAGCGCCCGGCGAACTACACGAATCGCTGACGCCGATGGTTGGCGGTGCTGCACGACGGCCGGTCCGGGCCTTGTGTGGCACCGTCAGCTGACCACCGCCCACGTCAGCCACGCCGTAACCAGACCTATCGCTGCGATCGTCGCAGCGTAGAGCGGGGCGGAGCGGGCGAGGATCGCGAAATACTCACGGATCACCGCGCTCGGGAAGAAGTATCCGGCGGTAGGAGCGCCGATCACCTGAGCGTCGAGTTCTTGATCTCTGGCGATGATCGCGGCTCGGAACGCGTGGTAGTCGTTCGTGACCACCACCATCGGGCCATCACGCCCTTCAGCTGACAACAGGGCAGTGCTGAACTTCAGGTTTTCTTCGGTGTTGGTCGAGCGGGTCTCGGCACGCACGAACTCGGGGTCTGCGCCGTTGGCGATCGCATACTTGGCCATCACAGCACCTTCGGCTTCGGTCTCGTTGGTGCCCTTGCCTCCAGAGAGAACCAGCAACGGTTCGTGACCCAATTCGTTCCGGGTACGAATGACCTCGAGCCCCTCCTCGATGCGGGCAGCGAGCAGCGGCGGAACGTGATCTCCGAACACCGTCGAGCCGAGCACGACGACGGAATCCACATCCGCGGAGGGCTGTCGATGTGCATAGATCTCTCCGTAGATGACGAACGTGACGAACAAGAGCGCCAGATACAGCGTGATCACCAATGCTGTGACGGTCGCTGTCACCAACCACGCGCTACGGGTCGCGATACCAACTGCGAGAAGGCCAATCAGAGCCATCGGGGCTAGGGCGCTCGCCAGAGCGAGCAGGTTCGCCACACTTCGACCTTCCCTGAAGAGGATTACGGTCCCGTTGACCGACAGATGGACGATCACTGCCACGTTCGCGATCAACAACACACCCAGAGCAAGGTTGCGGATCTCGGATCCGGCATGGGGTGACAACTCGCTGATCGCCACCAGCAGCGCTCCTGCAATGAAGGTCGTTCCGGCTGCAGCGAGAACTGCCGAACTCATCCTGCGAGGATCGACTGCGTCTGGTCGCCGACGAATTCCTAGCGCGAGCGACCGAGAATCCATCATGACCAGGCCCGATGTGAATCCGCTGATTCCCCGAGTGTCTACAAGCGCTACAACGAGAGCCGATGCTGCACCCCAGGTCCACACCAGAGGACCAGCGGCCGGTACGTCGAAGGTGCTCAACGCGTCGAGAATCACAAATGCCCCCATGCCGGAGGAGAACGCGACCAGCCACTGCAGCGGACGTGGCTTGGTCCCATCCGGGTGCATCGGTTGGAGGAACACGAGCCGTTGGCCGAGAGTCCTGCCGAACCGCATCGGAACCAACAGACTCAACACAACTGCTGCGGAGATCGTGGCGCCGGCTTGAATGGCCTCGGTGTGCGCCATGTAGTCGCGGTCCGAGACGTAGAGCACGATTCGAACGAACAGCGGAACTCCGACACCGACCAAGAGCACCGAGATCAGATCGACTGCCATCGCAGAGATTCGACGGATCGGGCGAACCGGAGCGGGTTTGTCCGCCGGGTCGTAGTGCTGCCCAGGAATGCGACGGGCCAACGGTGCCAAGGTCACACCGATAGCTGCACCAGTCGTGTTGGCTATCAGGTCATCGACATCGAAGAACCGGTACGCGCACGGATATATCCACCAGTCTCCGGTGAGCTGTGTCAGTTCGATGAACAGTGAGACCAAGAAGCCCGCTAGGACACACCATTTGGCGCGCCATCCGAACAGGTGCCGGGTCAGGACACCGAGTGGAACGAAGAACATGATGTTGAACAGCACTTGCCACAGTGCCCGGTCCTTCAATACGGCTAATGGTCCGGCGCTCCAGGCGATGTCACCGAGGAATGCCAGCGGAATCACCTGAGGCTCGATCCGGCAGCTCAACTCAGAAGGTGAGGGCAGAGGGATGATCGTGTAGGTCCAAAGCGACATCAAGTAGATGACACCGAGCGCGCTTATGACCGCGTAACCGACTCCCGTCCGGCCCCGGTGGTAGCTCCATGCAATGTATGGAATGAAGACCAGCGGCAGGATCGCCACGCCGATCACCACGGCAAGGACTGCAGAAACGCTGGCCCAATCCACGAGTCCGGACACTAGTAGTTGAAGGGTGAGGCGAGTCGAAGGCCGGTATCGTGCCGAGAATGGGACAGCAGCCGGAACCGCAAGCAGCCAGTGCGACTGGAGTCGAGGTATCGCTGCGCGAACTTGATGAGAGCGACCGGGAACTTCTCATCGTGGCGACGCTCGACAACATGAACTGGTGCGGCGAGCGATTCACCCGTGAACAGGTGATTGTTGACCCCGCAATCTCTCACTACTTCACATCGTGGCGAAGCGACCGGGATCTGGGGCTAGTAGCGGTTGACCAGACAGGTCACCCGCTGGGCGCGGTGTGGACCTGTCTGGTCGACGGAGGCGATTCCGGATACGGGTTCGTTAGAGACGACGTGCCGGAACTGAGCATCTGGGTCGAGGCTGGACACAGGAGTTGCGGTATCGGCTCAGTGCTGATGTCGGCACTGATCGAGCGGGCACGCTCTGTTGGGCTCGGTGGAATTAGCTTGAGCGTGGAGGAGGGGAACCCCGCACGCAAGCTGTATGAGCGCTGTGGCTTCGTTCCTGCAGGCCCGGAGTTCGACCCGGGGACGATGGTGCTCTGGCTGTGAACGCCGCCCCGTTGGGACAGGTGCGGGTTCAGTCCTTGTCGGTGAAACGGTTGCGCAAGACGATCCCAGCGGCGTTGATGCCCAAGATGATCACCAAGGTCACCAGGATCAATGCTTGGGTGACGCCGTCCCATTGGCTGACTGGCCGAGTCGGCCAGTCCGAGATCAACACAGGTAGCGCGGTGAAATCTCCCGTGAGGTCACCCCAGTTTCCAGCGGAGAAGCCGCTCTGTTTGGCCCCGATCAGAATCAGGGGAGCAGCCTCACCCAAGGCTCTGGCGAGACCGAGGATCGTGCCGGTGAGAATTCCGCCGATCGCGTTCGGTAACACCAAGGTTCGAGTGACCTGCCAACGGGTTGCGCCCATCGCGTAGCCCCCGTCACGGAGAGATGACGGCACAGCTCGTATCGCTTCAGCCGATGTGATGATGACGATTGGCAACACCAGAACCGACAGCGTGAGCCCTGCCGATAGGACGCTTCGACCGCCGGTGATGCTCTTGAATGGACCCGCAACAAATATTGCATATCCAAGCAACCCGTAGACGATTGCCGGTACGCCGGCGAGGTTGCGGATCACCACGTTGATCAAACGAGAGATCCGGGTGTCACCCGCGTATTCCTCGATCCAGATCGCTGATGCCAGACCCAAGGGAAACGCGACCAGCGTGACGATCAGCGCCGAGGTCACCGTTCCGACGATTCCCTGATACACACCGGTTTGTTGCGGGCGGATCGAGAACGGTCGCTGTATGAAGTCGGCGACTCCTCGGCTTCGCAGAACCTCGAGCCCTCCCGGTGCAACGCTCGCGAGTGTCGCCAGTAGCGCAGCCAGAACGATCATCAGGCTCGCAATCAGCATCAACTGAAACGCGCTGCTCGCTAAGTCTCGTCTACGACTCTCGATCTGGGTGCTGACAGCCTGCGAAGCGGATGCTGGTGCCGTTGGAGGCGTCGGTCTTGGTGCTGTTTGTGTCGTGTCGATCGACATTGGTGCTCAGTACTTCTGTCGGACCCGACGCACGAAGCGGTCGGCCACGACGTTGAGGGACAAGGTGATCAAGAAGAGCAACAAGCCCAGGAAGAAGATGCTCTGGAAAGCGTTGCCGACCCCCGCCACGTTGTCGGTCCCGCTCGCAACCGACGCCATGGCTGAGGTGATGGTGAGTCCGCCGTCGAGCGGTGTCGTGGGCCTGGCACCGGTTCCACCCGCGGCTAGGAACACGACCATCGTTTCGCCGATCGCCCGTGAGATCGACAGGATCATCCCTGCCACCAGCCCGCTGACCGCCGCCGGAACCACCACTCGGGTGACCGTCGTGACCTTCTTCGCTCCGAGTCCATACGATGCTTCCCTCAAGCTCTGAGGAACTGCTCGCAAAGCGTCCTCGGCCACCGATGTCATCAGCGGGATGGTCAACAGACCGACGCCGAGACCGGCGACCATGAGGTTCTTCCCCGGGGAGCCGGGAAACAACCTCATGACCAGTTCAGGGGCGATGAACCGAATTGCGAAATAGCCGATCACCACTGACGGGATAGACGCGAGCACTTCGATGATCGGCTTGATGATCCGCCTCACTCGAGGGTTTGCGTACTCGGAGAGGAAGACCGCGCTGGCGAGCCCGATCGGGCCCGCCACCAACGCCGCAATGAGAGTCACCCACACCGTTCCAAGCACCGGTGACAGGATTCCGAAGCGACCCAGTCGAGGCGACCAGATGCTGTTGCTCAGGGCACCGAAGTCGACGCTTGAGAGGAACCCAATCGCGTCACGGAACAACACGGCGATGATCGCGAAGCTGATCACCACGGACGTGGCCGCGGCACCGGTCATGCAGATGCCGATGCCGCGGTCGATCGCTCGACGTCGCGTATCGCCAGCGAGGTCGGTCGGAATCATCCCTGTTGTGTGCCGACGGTTCGTGCTGTCCACAAGGACTTGGTAGTGCTCGAATCCTCGAGCGGGATGTAGTCCGCTGCTTCCACGAACCCGTCGAGACCATCGAGATAGAAGTCGATGAAGGCGGCCAGCGCCTTGTTCTGCTCAGCCTTAGCCTTGTTCACATATATGTAGAGGCTTCGGCTGATCGGGTAGCTGCCATCTTGGATGGTCGCAGAGGAAGGCTCCACACAGGTGCCACCGGGGTCCTTGGTGATCGGCATGAGCTTGAGGCCCTCGGCCTGATCCGCGAATGCGAATCCGACCCAGCCGAGACCACCCGGATCAGAAGCGACACCCTCGATGATCGAGTTGTCATCGGGGCTCGCCGAGTAATCGGCTCGTGTTGCACCGATCTTGTCCTCTGCGATCTTGCCGTCCTTGACACGGGTCTTGCCGACCGACTCGATGACCAGTTCCACGAAACTGTCATATGTTCCCGACTCGGTTCCCGGGGCAGTGATCACCAGGTTTGCGTCAGGGAAGCTCGTGTTCGATCCAAGCTGCTTCGCTAGTGGTTCGGCGTCGGTCCACTTGGTGAATCCCTCGGATTCGGGTCCCACCAAGGCGTATAGGTCAGCGAAGCTCAGGCACTTGACCGGGCTCGCCTCGGGGGCGATGACTGAGATGCCGTCGATACCGATCTTGAGTTCGATGAACTCGACTCCTGTATCTACACAAGCCTGGGCTTCTTCGTCCTTGATCGGTCGTGACGCATCAGAGATGTCAGTTTCTCCGTTGCAGAAAAGCTTGAAGCCGTCGCCGGTTCCGGGGCCGTCTACCGAGATGTCGACGTTGCCGTTCTGAGCGATGAAGTCCTCACGGACAAGAGCCGTGATCGGCTCGACCGTGGACGAACCCGAAACGACGATCTTGCCCGACACGCTGGTGTCCGCTTTCGCCTTCGTCGCCGGATCAGCGTTGTTCGCGCTGCTGTCCTTCTTGGCACATGCACCCAGTGCCAGTGCCGGCACCACGACCGATGTGGCCATGGCTAACCGAAGCTTCTTTGAAATCATTCTTGCCCTCCTTGGGCGTCTCTTGATGTCTGTGTTTGACGCGAGCGACGGTACGGAGCCCGGGTTTCATGGCGGTGTGCGAACGGTGAACCCGTGATGAACTCCGATTGAACGTTTGTCGGGAGACGTTCGACGGGTTGAGCAGACCGCTGACCGCGGGCCGCGGCAGGAGCTGCACCTTCCGCTGGCTCGGAGCCCGTCCCCGCATGCGATGCCAGATTCAGATCGCCGTCTACGATTGGCCAATGCGGACCGCCATCAGCACCATTGCTTCCCGTGCTGTGAGCGGCGCCCGGGATCTGGTCCTGAACCAGCCGGCGAGCCTGGGCGACAGCGATTGCGAAGCGTTGCACTCCGGGTTCTTCTCCCAACCTGTCAACGCCGTCACGTCCTTGTCGTTTCTAGGGGTCGGTATGTGGGCGGCGACCCGTGTGCCCTCATTGCAGCGTGAAGAACGTGCAGCGGCATCGGTGTTCGCCGCGATCGTCGCGCTCAACGGCGTCGGCAGCGTCGCCTATCACGGCCCGCAGTTCCCCGGTGCGCAGACCCTGCACGACCTTCCCGCCTATGGGGTCGTGGTGATGAGCGCTGCAGTTCCCCTGTGGCGAAAGCTGCGTGGGCGTAAGGCATTTCCCGGATGGACCGGAGCGAAGGGTTTCGGGTTGTTGGCCACTAATTCGCTAGCCGTGGTGAGTTACGTCGAAGGGCGAAGCGCGAGCCGGATGTGTGACCCCGATTCCTGGGTGCAGTTCCACGGTCTGTGGCACCTGTCGACCGCAGCGGTCATGGCGATCTGGGCCACTGTGTTGTGGCCAGAGGTACTCGACGATGTCTGAGGTCGGTGTCGGATCATGGAGTGAACACCGGTTGTTGCGGCGCGTCATCGACGCCGTTGCATGGGTGACCTGGCGTGAAGTGTCAATCGACGACCTGAACGCCACCGCCAAGGGACCGGTGTTGTTGGTGGCGAACCATTTCGGTGGTGTCTCCGACGCGATCGTATTGATGTCGGTGTTACCCCGTCGACCGCGCGTGCTTGCCGATGACCAGATCTGGAAGGTTCCACTGGTTCGTAACTTCATGGATGGTGTCGGTGCCATTCCGGTGCACCGTGGGAATCGTGGCTCGACTGACAACACGGACATGTTCGCGGCTGCCCATCAGGCACTCGGCAGCCGCGAGATGGTGCTCATTTTCCCTGAGGGGATCACACGTGAGGAGCCGAGCATCGGGCGGGTACGCTCCGGCGCGGCCAGGATCGCAATCGGCGCACGCGCTCTCGGTGTTTCTGGGATCAGAATCGTTCCCGTCGGAATCCACTACGACGACAAAGCAGCATTCCGCAGCGATGTGTTCGTCCGTGAGGGAACGCCAATAGATGTTGATGCCGAGCTGCGCGCAGCGGGCGTCGACCTGACTCAACTCTCCGATGACGGGGGAGAGGTCGAGCACAAAGTCGTCAGTGAACTAACCGCTCTCATCGAAAAACGCCTGCGTCAGAGCGCTCCCGATTACGACGACTGGCGAGAAGCCCGAGCGCTGCAACTCGGTTCCGAAGCGTTCCTGCGTTCACTCGAACCCGACAAGCCCGTACCGGTTGCCCTTCGTGACCGGCTCTCGTCATGGCTGGCCGAACGGGAAGCTGTGGCGGCCACCGACGCGTCGGATGACTACCGCCATGCACTCACGCACCTGGGCGTCACAGATACTTGGGCAGCGGCCGGGCGCAAAATTCTCGACCGCAACCGGATACTGGTCACCTTGGTCTGGCTACTCATGTTGCCCTACGCCGTTATCGGAGTGGTCGCGTGGTCCGTGCCGTTAGGGCTCACCTGGCTCATATCGAAGATCCGCATGGCGCCCGCTGTGATGGCAACAGTCATGCCGCTGGTGGTGCTGCTCCTGTTCGGCGTGTCGACCGGGATCTGGTCCTGGGTCGGGTGGCGACTCAACGGATTCGCCGGATTCGTTACCGCCGTTATAGCGATGCCGATCAGCTTTTCTGCGCTGGTTGTGGTCGTTGAACGTGGACTGCTGTGGTGGAGATGGTCCCGCGATCGTGTGATGACTTTCGGTGGCCGAGGACGAAAACTCGCCGAGTTGAGGCAGCACGCTGTGGCCGCAGTTGCCGACGAGGTCGCAGCCGAGTTGAGCGACGTCTCACCGGAGGCGGCATCGTGAGCCGCTCCACCGTGTTGGCGGCGCTCTCGCTCCTGTTGAGCATCCCGGTGATGGTGGCTTGGATCTTCGCTCTCGTTGACGTTGCTCGTCGGCGAGACCTTGGGATCGAACGCAAAATTGCGTACGGAGCGGTGCTGGTCGCT
>JAGQSZ010000038.1 GCA_020439285.1 Microthrixaceae bacterium | reverse complement strand
GAGGCCCCAACCGACACTGACCACCCGGGACTAGCAACACACCGGCCATCCCAGGTCGTTCCGGCACGCCCCGAACCGGCCAACAACCCACCCCAGCCAGTCCCACGGAACCACCCCGCGGGACCACACCCACGCGCCCAAAAACAAACACGGCCTGACTTGTCGTTCAGACGGCTCAGATGTGACTGGGAGAGCAATCGTCGTTGAAGCCCGAGGTGGGAGCCAGCAGACCCTGTCCCAAATTGGTTCGAAGGTCTGGCTAAATGATGCTCCGGGCACCTAGTTGGTCTAGTTCGGGCTAGGTTCGTTCGGGTCAGCTTCAATCAGCGAACATTCGAACATTTGAGAGGATCAAAGTGTCTTCAGAGAGCCTTCACGAACCCCGAGAAAACCTTCCCGACGAGGTCATCGACCTCCACCGAGCAATTGTGTCGCTCATGGAGGAACTCGAAGCGGTTGACTGGTACAACCAGAGAGCAGCCGTGTGTACCGATCCCGAGTTGAAGGGCATTCTCGAACACAATCGGGACGAAGAGATCGAACACGCAGCGATGGTCCTTGAGTGGATACGCCGCAGCACGCCTCGCTTCGATGAGGAGCTCCGGACGTATCTGTTCGCCGATGGATCCATCCTTGATGCTGAGACGGAGGCGACCTCAGGAGAGGGAGAGAGTGGCTCTTCACCAGGTGGGTCATCCGAGACTGGCGGTATTCACTTGGGAGATCTGCGGGGACAAGGGAACACCTGAACGGCGGGAAAACATTCTGAATAGACAGACTCCACCAGACACGACCATCAGGAGAATCAGATGGATCACTTACTACGAGAACTAGCTCCCATATCGACGGCCGGATGGGCCGCTCTTGAGCAGGACGTCACTACCGCTTTGAGCGAGCTCCTTGCAGCCCGAAGGGTTGTGGACACCGAGTCAGCGGGTGGATGGCACCTCTCGGCTGTGACTACCGGCCGGGTAAGTGAAATCGATTCGCCTGATGGCCCAGACGTGATCGCCCGTATCCGCGATGTCCAACCACTGGTTGAGTTCCGGACTCCCTTCACACTCTCTCGGTCAGAGCTGGATGCAATCGACCGTGGCTCCTGTGATGCCGATCTGGACCCTGCCCGGTTTGCGGCTCGGCGAGCGGCGATGGTCGAAGACAAGGCCGTGTTCCACGGCTATGCCCCGGGGGGAATCGTCGGAATAACCGAAGCAACCCCTCACGACCCCATCATCATTGATGAGAACTACGACGCCTATCCCTCTTTTGTAGCCAAGGCCACGACTCGGCTGAAGCTCTCTGGAGTCGGTGGCCCATATGCAATTGCTCTTGGGCCCAAGTGTTTCACCGGCGTGATGGAACAGTCAGAGATGGGTGGCTACCCGGTCCTTGAGCACCTGAGACTCATTCTCGGAGGGCCGGTGGTCTTCGCCCCCGGCATCAACGGAGCAGTGGTGGTCAGCCAGCGCGGCGGCGACTTCAGCATCGTCTTGGGCGAGGATTTCTCCATCGGCTATTCGAGCCATGATTCGGAGTCGGTCGAGCTCTACATCGAGGAGAGCTTCACCGTTCAGGTGTGCGCTCCAGAAGCCGCGGTCTACCTCACCTACGCCGACTGAGGTTCCCCGGCCGTTCAGGAAACGGTTGCGCCTGAGCGGTTGATTGCGGCCGAGTCGGTGCCAAGATAGGACGCGATCACTCCGGGGTGTTCTAGCACCTCGTCGGGCGAACCAGATGCGATGACGCTTCCGAGCTCCATAGCCACGAGTCGGTCGCACAACCCTGACAGAAGCGGCATGTCGTGTTCGATGATCAACAGAGCAGCACCTGTGTGTTCGCTGATCTGGCGGAGTAGCGGTCCGAGCGCCTCGGTCTCCTTCTGTGCAACACCAGCGGAAGGTTCGTCCAAACACATGAGGACAGGATCCTCGGCCAGCAGGCAGGCCAGTTCGACGATTCGTCGTGTGCCCGTCGACAGAGATCCAGTCGGGGTGTTCGCATAGCCGGACAGGCCCAGCAACGAGATGATCTCGGCGGCCTTCTCGGCGATGGCATCTTCGGAGAGGTACGAGGCCGGTTGGCGAGTAGCGTCTGCGATCAAGGAGCGGCACTCTGCGGACTGTTCACACGCAACCGAGACGGTTTCCGTGACAGTCAGCGACGGGAACAGCCGTGCGTCCTGGAATGAGCGTCCCAACCGCCCGCGGGCACGCTCAAAGGGTTCCCATTCGGAGATATCGACTCCTCGGAAGGTGACTATTCCTCCGTCAATGTTGTGGAACCCGGAGATGCAATCCATCAGGGTTGTCTTGCCAGCACCGTTCTGACCGATGAGCCCGACGATTTCACCCGGCATGATCTCAAGATTCACATCGGTCAAGGCGTTCACTCCACCAAACCGCTTTGTGATGCCGGCGCACGCGAGTACCGGCTTTGGAGCTTCAAGGGCGCCGGTCTGGAGATCCTGAGTCTGATGGTCCTGACCATGGTGGCCGTTGGCGTGCTCTGTCCCGTTTCGCCCGACTGCGACACCCGAACGTGTTGGCTTGGTTAGGTCGACCACTGCAGGGTCGGGTGTGGCTGTGGCGCCGCGTCCCAGGCTACTCAGATCGATGGATCGGATTGCCTGCGCGGAACGTTCGGATTCTTCCGAAGGCGAAGAGGTCGTCGAATCACCAGAGCCTTCGGAGTGAGAGTCAGCGCCAGCGATGAACACCGATCGCAGGATGTCTGGACGGTCGAGGAGTTCCTTGGTCGGACCTTCGAAACGGCTGCGACCCTTCTCCAAGAACACTGCTCTTTGAGCGAGAGTCAGCGCAACGTTCACCGACTGTTCTACGACCACGACGGTCGTGCCTTCGCTGTTCAGGTTGCGGACAACCTCGCAGAGAATTCCCACGATCATCGGAGCGAGCCCGAGTGACAATTCGTCGATGAACATCACTGATGGACGCAGCATCAATGTCATGGCGAGCGCCAACTGTTGTTGCTCTCCGCCCGAGAGATCGCCAGCGAGTTGATCGCGACGCTCCTCGAGAATGGGGAACATCGTCATCACCTTGTTGGTGTCAGCAGTGATGCGGTCATGATCGTCACGGAAGGTCCAAGTGGCCAACCGCAAATGGTCAGCAACAGTGAGCGTTGGGAAGATCGCTTTCCCGCCCGGCATCAGAGCGAGGCCCTCTCGCACGATCTGTTCTGCGCTCAACTTGGAGATGTCCTTGTCTCCGAGCATCACAGTGCCATTGTGGGGCACGAGTCCGCAGATTGCCTTCAGGACGGTCGACTTTCCAGCACCGTTGGTGCCGAGAAGAGCAACCATTTCGCCTTCGCCCACATCAAGACCAAGGTCGAAGAGAACCTGCAGTCGTCCATAAGAGACGTTCACGCCGGTTGCAGACAAGCCGACCGGTGCGTTCGCGACAGGTTCACTCGTGATCGAGTCCGGATCCACGGAGGTCTGGTCATTTACGTAACGCTCGACTAGGTCGAACTCGGCAGGAGACACCGTTGTTGGGATGATTGAGGAACCGTTATGTCCGGGTACAGAAGTGGAGTATGGCGGAGGTTTGGCAACTCCGTTGTGCTCAGGATGGTTGTGGTCTCCATTCCGGGCTGCTGGGAGTTCCTGAGTCGGCGGAGCCCATGCTGGAGGTGTCGCCGGAGCTACCGGTACGGAAGTAGTCGTGTTTGGAGCTGCGGCCGGGCTCGGGGCGGCAGGTGACGAAGCTGCCACCGTCCTGCTGGATGATCCAGCAGCCGCTGCAGCAACCTGCAGCGGCTGGCCCTTCATGTCCATTCCGTGTTTAGCGGCGATGCGTGACACGACCAGATCCCTAGCTTTGGCGGCGAGTCCAGCGAGACCCGATGGAACCAGCCACAACACCAGAAGTACGCCAGCGCCTGCGCCGACAAGACGGATCATGTCGTCCAGATCCTGCAGTCCACGCATTCCGGCAGCGCCAGTGATCGCGCCGCCGACCGAGCCAAGACCGCCGATCGTCGCCATCGAGAAGATCTCAACGGATTGAACTGGCTGATAGGAGCCGGCTCGTGCGCCGTGGAGAAGCAGCACGTGTAGCCCGCCTGCAAGACCGGCCACGGAACCTGCGAAAACGAATCCTGACAAAGTGGAAAAACGTGTCGAAACAGATGCGGCCTCGGCCGCCTTCGAGTTGTCCCTCGAAGCAATGAGCAGTCGTCCTGATCTGGCCTTACGGACTCCCCGCGCCAGCAGAATCACCAAGGCGAGAGTCGCGAGACACAGCCACAACATGTTCCTCTGATCGTTCAGATCGATCCGTCCCCAAACCAGGGGACTGTCGACGTTCTGGGGGATCAACTCGGGGAAGATATTCGGGTTGAGCACATAGCCGTCGAGCACCACGGCGAATGACAGCGTCACAATGGCGAGGAACGGTCCCTTGATCTTGAGTGCTGGCACCCCGACTATGAGCGCCGCCACGGCACCAGCCGCTGCCGCCACCACCAACGACACGAACAGGTCGACGTTCCAGCGTGAGATCAGGTTGCCAGCAGCGATGGCACCGACGCCCACGAATGCGAACTGTCCGAGGCTGATCTGACCTGCCCACCCGGTCAGTACGACCAAGCTGACAGCGACCATTCCCCAGATCGCCATGACTGACAAGGTCATTGCAGTACCGGGTCGAACAGCGAGGGGGATCAGAACGGCTGCAGCGATCAGTGCGACCACACCAACAGCCTTGGCCACCCGGATCTCTTTCAACTTGTTGATGGCCGGGGCTAGAGCGCCAATTGACTCGGCGTCACGCCAGCCGCCATCGGAGTCATGTGCGCGTGACCGACCACGGTGCATCAACAGCGCGCCGATGATGATCGCGAATATGACCACGTCCACGAGTGCGGGCCCGGTGGTGTTCCATCGGACCAGCTGGTCGACGATACCCAGACCGATAGCTGCGCCGAACGCTTTGGGCATCGATTCCATGCGAGCGACCACCGCTGCGGCGAGTGCCATGAGCATCACCGCAGGTCCTGCCAACGCGGATGCCGTCACACCGCTGTAGGGGGCCTGAAGAATCAACGACAGAGCCGCTAGCCCGCCAGCTATCGCCCAGACCAGCGTGGTCAGATTGCGCACTGGGATGCCCAGCAGCCTGGCCCTATCGGTGTTTTCAGCGGCAGCTCGGATCGCTGTTCCGGCGAGCGAACGCTTCAGGAACCAAGCGAGAGCAGCGACCACGACTGGCACCACGGCAAGTGTCAGGAAGTGATCGCCGGTCATGATCACCGGGCCGATGGTCAACTTGATTGAGGTGAGTGGGGTTTCGAAGGCGCCAAATGCTGGTGACTCGACTCCGTAGAGAAACTTCGAGATGAATAGTTCCAACCCGCCGAGCACCTGTGCCAGACCGATGGTTGCGACAGTCAGAACCAACCGCGCGGCGTTCGCGAACCGTCTGATCACCAGGATCTCGACGATTGCACCGAGCGCTACACCAGTGACGATCGCAGATACGAACACGACCGGGTAGGGCCATCCCCAGTTGATGAACAACAGCAGGGAGTTGAGACCGGCGGCGCCGCCCAACCCACCAGCGGCGAAGTTCACAACCCGGTTGGCTCGCCACACCAAGATGATTCCGACAGCTGCCAGACCTGTCGAGGAACCCACGATCGCACCCGTCAGGATGATCCCGAGCGGTGCACCATTGGGGAGCGCACCCGCGGCTACTGCCCACAGGATCAACGGTGCGGCAATCCAGACCGCGATCTGGGCAGGTCGCGGCAGAGAACTCAGCTTTGGGGTTTCCATGTCTCAGCCCGCAGCCGTCCGCGGTGGGGTGGACGGCCATTTACCGATTGGGAACCTCGCCCCATTGTTCGGATTTATGTAGGTCCCGGCCGTCCGTGTCTGCGGTGAGACCGTCGTCGGACTCCAGAAGACTTCTTGCGCGTCATCGGAGGTCGAGTAGTCGTTCGGACCGAATCCCCAGGTTCCCGAAGGCCCACTGCGCCTGGGGTATTCGAACATGCCCTTTTCGAACGTCGAGGGGTTTAGGTTCGGGCCCGCCATCTGGACACCGATTGCAAGCAATTCGAGTTGGTTGTAGATCAACTCGACGCCGATCGATGGCTCACCCTGACGAACGGACTTGAAGGCCTTGTACCCAAGGCCAGTTCCTTCGGGTTGTGGCGGTCCATTGAACGACACCCCGAACGCCCTAGACCACTGGCCCTGTTCCATGATCGAACCGAGCAGGTCGTTGTCGATGAGCGCGACACCGGTGATGAGCCACTCTGGGTTGAAGCCCTGCTCCTTTGCCTTGGCAGTGAGGAAGGTGAGGAACAGTGGGTCGCAACCGCAGACAACAGTGGTGATGCCAGAGTTCTTCAACTTGGCCATCTTCTCACCGGCCTGAAGGTTCATCTGGTTGATGTCCAAGCGGTACTTCTCGTTGAGGGTCTCTTTGAGGCCAGCATTGTGGATGATCTTCAGACCGGCATTGACGCATTCCTGGTACCAGGAGTTCTCGGGGGCGATGACTGCGAACTTGCGGGGTTGGCCCTTCAGACCTGGTCCCGCGTAGTCGGCCGTTGGGCCCTTGAGTTTGGCCACGTAGTAGGAGGTGACGCTCTCCACGACCGTCGAGCAGTCGGTGAACTGGCTCCATGCAAATGGTCGACGCTGCGACAACCACTCCCGAGACGTGAACGGTACGCCGATGTTGACGATTTGTTTACGGGTGAGCGCGTCGGCATACACCGGTGACACCGCTGAGACATCGGCAAAAGCCTTGGCTTCGGACTTGGCGAAGATGGCGTCTGCTTCTGCGCCCTCTTGTCCGCCGCCAGTCATCTCCTTGAGGATGTCACCCTTCCCCTTGTAGAGGATCGGCGTGATTTTGCGGCCGTAGAACTGGTAGTTCCTGTTGAAGTAGTCGACTAGTCCCAGGATCGTGTCCTCGATGAGCTTGGGGCTCTCGTTGGGGATTTTCGCCTTCGCAACCTTTGACAGCGCATCGAGCATGCCGTTGTCGAAACCCTGGGTCCTGACCGACACCCGGATCTCTGTTGCGCTCACGCCGGGTGCTGACGCCCCGTTGTTGGCCTGAGGTTCGCGACACGGCGGCGAGTAGGGATCGCTCGGAACCTGGAGGGCCCGACCGTTACAGCCCCCCACGGGATTGCCGCTGCTGCCAGCAGATCCCGCAACGCCAGCGGTTCCATCCTTGGTTCCAGTGCCGGTCCCGCCGCCGCTCACTGAACCCTCGGTGCCTTCGGTCCCAGCAGTGCCAGTGCCATCGACGGTCCCATCAGGGTCTGCTGACTCGGTCTCGTCAAGCACTGCTTCGTCTTCGGCGGCATCGCCAGACGCGTCTTCGTATCCACCGCTGTAGTCGGTGGCGCCATATCCGTCTGGGCCGCCGGTGTTGACGGTCTGGGTCTGGCTCGGGACCATGACGGCTACGGCCAGAAATAGTGCGGTGAACCCGATCAGCGGCCCATAACCGCGGAACAGGCGATCGCGCGATCCTGCGCTCATGGGATCCTCCTACGTGTACGTCGTTCTCTGAGATGCTCGCCAAACGTGAGCCCCAATGCGCCGAGTAGTCCGGCAACGCCGACCGCTACAGCGGCCGTGCCGGCCTTTGTCTGTGGAAGGTCGTCCCGGCCGACCAAGCGGGTGGGTCCACCGTCGTTCGACTTGGTCTTCTTCTTGGTGGTCTTGTTCTTGGGCACTGTCGAAGTTGTCGCACCCTCTACAAGATCGCTGGTGTCATACCCACTCGAGTAGTCGCCGTAAGTACCCTCGGTGCCCGGGATGTAGGTGCCCGGAATGTCATAGGTGTATTCGCTGGCGGGCGTTCCTTCGATTCCAGGTGTTCCCGGAACGGCCACTCCTTGTGACACCGAAGTAACGGGATCGATTGGAGCGACAGTGAAGTCGGTGTCGTCGGTGTATGCGTCGACACCCCCGGCGTGGATCTCGGCTGAACCGGATCCGGAAAGGATGCCCAAGACGATGTCACCCATCATCAGGTTGACTTCGTTCTTGCAGTCCGCCGCTAGTTCGTCCTTGATGAACTGCTCGTACTGGGGTTGGAGGTTGCCCAAGAACGGTTGGATCATCTCCTTGCCGAAGGGCGGATCGAGCAACTTGAAGCTCATCGGAGTGACCTCGACCTTGTTGTCACTCACGATCACCTTCGGCAACTCGAGTTGGGCGCCGAGTGGTGCAAGCAACTGCTCGAGGTTGTACTTGAACTCCTTGAGGTCCATCATCACGTCCTCGGGGGAACGCGGGATCCCGAGAACCGTGGCTCGCGAGAAAGTGAAAGAGCCCGTTACGGATTCGGTCCGGCCAGATCGAGCGATTGCTTCCCAACGGGGATTCTCGAAGGTGAAGAGTCCACCGAGGATCTTCAATTCTCGTGCCGTTACGACCGCACGTGCTTCTCTGACGTGGTCCTTGACCGAAGTGGTTGCCTCGGACTTGCCACCGAGGATGGCGATGAACAACATGTCGGCGTCCTCGGACTCGGTGGAACCGAGTGACGAAGGAGCGTCGGTGGCGGTTGCAACCTGCGATCCGACACGGTCACCGTGAGGGTCTTGGCCGAAACCTGGCATGAACGCGTCGATGGGCTTGGGGATCTCAGATCCCTCTTCATTGGAGTTGGCGATCGTCTTGGGGACGAAGGTCGCCGGGTTGAGGATCGGTGGTGAACCGTCGCACTGTTCGACGCCATAGAGAGTTGGGAACACTCCAAGATCGAGAGCTTCAGCGTTGGCCCGTCCGGTCTTGTCTCGGTAGGTGGCGAGAACCGCTCCGTAGCTCATCCCGATATCGGCCATGCCTTGGGTGATATTGAACCGGAAGGTCCGAGCAGTTGCCTGTGCTTCACCGTTGTGGAAATTGTTCGGGTCATAGGGCGCTATCGCGCTCGTCCCGGTTGTTGAGTCCGCACCGACAGCAATGGTGTTGGAGACAGCTCCACCGGTGATCAGAATCAGGCTCAGGCCCGCCACACCGAGTCGTCGTCTGCGGGATTTTCGTGTGCGCGCGAGTTGTTGCTGAGCCTGATTCCCCGATATCACTGCTGATCCACCGGACACCTCTACTCGCCCAAATACGAACAACCAATATCTTTGATGGCGAACTGTTGCAGAACAGTTACCAGTCTCAAAGATATTGGAAGCGGTCAACGGTAGTTCGTATCCGTGAGCCGGGCCATAGGTGAATCACCTTTGACTCAAAGGGCGATCAGCTTGTCTCTGCGCGGCCCGACTCCGCTTGATCGGGACCGGTCGGTTAGGTCAGGCCAGAATCGGGCCGGCCAACCAGACCGCGCACAAGGTCCCCAGAGCCAGGGCGGGTCCGAACGCGAACCTGTCTCCGTTCTTGGTGGCTATTGATATGCCGCCGACGACGAGTGCAGCGAGACTCCCGAAGAGCAATCCGTAGATGGGTAGAAGTGGATGAAGCCAACCGAGGAACATTCCTATTAAGAAGGCGAGTCGCACGTCGCTGAACCCCAACTTTGCGGGTGCAAACATCCATAAGAGAAAGAACAGGACGAACAGTGCGACTCCGCCGCCGAGCGCGTAGAGGATGGCGCCTGGCTTGTCGATGGTCAGTGATGCGCCAGTGATGAGGACAAGTCCTGCTCCGGCTCCCACCCACGGCATCCAATAGGGAATCAACCAGATTCTGTAGTCGACCAAGGAAATCGCGCCCAGAACGATCACCAGCCAGATGAACGGAATAACCACGGCCCAATTGCCCACGAAATCCAAGAGTCGCACGACTGTGACGGTGAGCAGAACAGGTATGCCGATCTGCAGCAGCGGGACTGTGCCGGGTAGGGAAGTGCCACAGCCTGGACACCCACGGAACCACGAGACAACCGGTGCTACGTCGGTCGCCCGATAGTGGTGATGGCAGTCCGGGCAAATGGCCTGGCGGTATGTGGCGCGCACGATCTGCGGGGGAGTGTCACCACCTCCGACCTCAGCTGCGATGTCTCGGCGTGACTTGGGCCGGAACTCCTTGAAACGGTGTAGAGGCACAGTCATCGCCCATGCCGCGATCAACCCGATCACCAAGGAGAGCGCGATGGGCAAGATGGTCGTCACACACCTTCAATCGGCATCTGGGAGTCAAAATTGAGTGCTTGGCAAATGAGCGCTTTGAGACCTTGGTGATGGGCCCACTGATCATTCATGGGACTCCTCGTTCAAAGCGCCGATTCGAAGAGGTCCTTTGCCGCTCGGCGATCGATCTTCTGAGCGGAACTGAGTGGGACGCTGTCGATGAACATCATGCGTTCTGGCAACTTGTAATGGGCGAGAGCCCGTGAGCCGAATTTGCGGAGATCATCCAAGTCGGTCGAGGCGCCCTCGCTCGGTACGACCAACGCCACGCCGATTTCCCCCATGACGTCATCGTTGGTGGCGACGATCACGATGTCGGAAACCCCGGGGTGTTCACGCAGAGTTGCTTCTACCTCTGATGGGAACACGTTGTATCCACCACGGATATACATGTCGCTGCGACGGCCAACCAGCGCCACTCGACCGTGGTCATCGATCCGAGCCAGATCTCCGGTCCGCAGCCAGCGATCCTCGGTCAGCGCGGCGGCGGTGGCAGCAGGGTCGTTCCAATAGGAATGCATGGTCGCACCCGAACGGATCTGTAACTCGCCGACCTCGCCGTCGGACACCTCGCGGTCTGATTCGTCCGCAATCCGAGCCTCGACGCCGTCTCGTGGGCGTCCGACCGATGCCCATTCCGATTCGTCATCGGAAATCGCATCGGTGGCGAGTCCGACGCCACCGGACTCGGTAGAGGAATAGCGGATCGAATAACCACAAGAGAAGGCCCGTCGAACTTCTCTGACGAGTGCCGGGGGTGATGCCGCACCACCAGCAATGACCATGTTCACCGAGCTCAGATCGAGTTCGTTCACGAGGGGGGAGCGGACCATTAGTGCAAGCTGAGGCGCTATCGCCCCGATGACGGGCATGCGCTGTTCGCTGACCAACTCGAGTGCAGCGTCGGCACGCCAGCGCTCCATCACATGAAGGGTTACGCCGAGGCGCACGTACCACGGGAGCTTTGTCGACATTCCTACGTGTGCAAATTGTGTAGATGCAAGCATCGGTGAGCCCCCGTCCCAGATCTCCGAAGCGGTGGGGCCAAGGTCGATTGATTCGATGGCTCGCAGCTGGTCCTCGGTATACATCGCTGCCTTGGGGGTGCCGGTTGTCCCGGAGGTGAAACAGATCACCGCTGGGTCGCCTTCGGAGAACGAAGCCGTGACAGCACCAGATGCAGTGGTATCGGCCTCCGACGGGTCAACATTGCAAGCACAACCACCTGGGACGTCGTGGTCGTGTCCACGGGAACCGGGTTCGATCACCATCACGTTGCTACGCAGAGGCAGTCCGTCCACCAGATCCGGTGTGGACAAGATGAGTCGCGCTTTGATGAGTTTCACCATTGCCGATCGTTCGGCGGGTGTGAGCACCGGGCTGATTCCCGAGTATGCGGCACCGAGTCGATTGACAGCCACAGCGGCCACGAGCCAGTCGCACCCCGAGGGCAACACGAGTGCTGCGACGTCGCCAGGTCGAATACCGGATTGGGTCAGACGTTCAGCGAACTGGATCGAATCACCAGATAGTTGGGAGTAGGTGAGTACTCCATCGGGAGCGACCACAGCGGGTCGATCCCCGAAGCGTCGGGCGGCCTCGTCGACGTTCGTAGCTAACACTCCGCAGATCCTATTTGGCCGACACCGTTGATTATGTAGCCGCTGAATATATGTCATCTGCGGTCAGCGATTATCCTTGCCCGGACCGCAGCGGCCTCCTGTGCAGCGAAGCGGTTAGGTGAAGGACACGGGCCAACGGGCATATGCCAAGGGCGAGCCCGCACTACAACGTCGAAAGGCAGATCTATGTCAGTAGATCAAACACCGACACAAGACGTGTCGGGTTCCACCAAGGGAGAGAGCCCCTATTCAGGGATGCTCGTAGTCCTTGCTGGTGGTATAGCGATGGCACTCATTGTGTTGTCGATCGGACTCATCGGCCGCAGTAGCGGTGGTGACGGCGACTCCGGCAAGGCCGCGGGTGGCGGTGCCACAAACGTGGCTGTCGATCTGTCGGAGTTCAAGATCAGCGGCGACCTGAATGTCGCATCGGGCGGAACGCTCGACATCACCAACAAGGGCTCCCAGATCCACAACCTGGTGATCGATGGTGGCGGCAAGACCTCTGACCTCAATGGTGGCGAGTCGGAGTCGCTAGCGGTTGATGTCGCCCCCGGAACTCACGTTGTCTACTGCTCCATTTCCGGACACCGTGAGGCAGGCATGGAAGCCGAGCTGACCGTGACCGAAGGTAGCGGCGGCTCCGGCGAAGGAGCCTCCACCAGTGGTTCAGCTTCGACCTCGCACTCAACCGATGAGATGACGATCGATGACTACGTCAAGATGGATCAGCAGATGCTCGACTCCTTCAATCCGTTCGTCGAGGTTGTCAAGACCGGCAAGGCCAACACCAAGGGCATCGGCGGCAAGGACCTCGAGCCGAACATCGTGACCGAGGACGGAGTGGTCTGGAAGGAATGGACCCTTACCGCAGAGATCGTCGACTGGGAGATCTCACCCGGTAAGACCGTCAAGGCTTGGACCTACAACGGCACCGTTCCCGGCCCGATCCTCCGTGGCGAGGTCGGCGACCACATTCGCGTCAAGCTCATCAACAAGTTGCCGATGGGCACTGACATCCACATGCACGGCATGATCCTGCCCAACGATATGGACGGCGTCGCACCCCTTACCCAGGACTTGGTCCCCGCGGGCGGCACCTTCACCTACCAATACGAGGTGACCGAGCCGGCGATCGCCATGTATCACCCGCACCACCACGGTCAGATGACCGTTGTCAACGGTATGTGGGGCGCGATGATCTTCTCACCCAAGGGTGGCGGCGGAATGAGCGACTACACGATCCCCCGTGGCAAGACGGTCAGCGGTGTCACGATTCCCGCCGATCTGAAGGTCGCCCAGGAGCACAACATGGTGCTCAACGACGCTGGCGTCATCGGACTCTCGCTCAACGGAAAGTCCTTCCCGGCAACCGAGCCTTACTCGCTCAAGACCGGCGACTGGATGCTCGTCAACTACTACAACGAGGGTCTGCAGTATCACCCGATGCACCTGCATCAGTTCCCGCAGCTCGTTATCGCACGTGACGGAATCCCCTTGGACTACCCGTACTTCGCCGACACCATCTCGGTCGGTCCCGGTGAGCGTTACACGGTGCTCTTCCAAGCGACCAAGCCTGGTATCTGGGTATGGCACTGCCACATCCTGACTCACGCAGAGTCCGAAGAGGGCATGTTCGGTATGGTCACCGCTTTGGCCGTGGCCGACTGACCGAACCGACATCTTGCCGGTCAGACCGGCTAGAAATATCGACATGAGACTGAGCCCGACGTCAATCCTTTTGGAGGGACGTCGGGCTCTTGTCACTGGTGCGGCTCAAGGAATCGGTGCTGCTACCGCGGTTGGCTTGGCCCGGTTCGGTGCTGACGTAGCGATGGTCGACCGACAAGGTGACAAACTTGCCCAGACCATTGAACGTGTGGAGTCACTCGGTCGCGAAGCGCCGTCGCTTGTCGCCGATGTTCGTGACACGGCGTCGATGACTGACTGGATCGAGGACCTGAGTGTCACGTGGCCGAGCCTGCACGTGCTGGTCAACAACGCCGGTGGCGGATTCGTGGCCGATGTGTGCGAGTTGTCCGCCAACGCGCAAGCCGCGCTGATCGCAGAGAACTTCACCCAGGTCGCCGACATCACTCGACTGTGTCGACCGCTGCTCGCTGCAGGTTCGGATAAGCCCGGTGGTGCTTCGATCATCAACATCACTTCGGTGGAGGCACACCGGGCAGGTCCGGGATTCGGGGTCTACTCCGCGATGAAGGCAGCTGTCGCGAACCTGACCAGGACGCTCGCCCTCGAACTCGCCGATGAGCGAATCAGGGTCAACGCCATCGCCCCTGACATGATCCCGACGCCCGGCGATGAGCAACTCACCGCCGATTCGGGAGCGCTCGATGAACCGGGTTGGAGCCCCACGCCTTGGCCAGACGCCGGCTCACCAGAGGACATAGCTGCTGCAGTCATTTGGCTCGCCGGTCCGATGAGCGGGTTCGTGACCGGGACAACGGTTCACGTCGACGGCGGGACATTGGCGTCGTCTGGTTGGAAACAGCGAACATCCGATGGGAAGTGGCTTCTCTGACCGCGCGTAATATCTGACGACTCGTCAGATTCCGTTGTTCGGCCCTCAACCGGTCGAGCCGGGATCCGACCCTCTCGCAAGATCGTCAGGAGATCGCAATGACCGACCAGCACGCCAACCCTCAGGCTCCGCTCGCCGGACTGCGGGTAATCGAGGTTTCGATGCTCGGCCCGGCGGCCTTGGGTGTCCACCTCGCAGACCTCGGCGCGGACGTGATCAAGGTCGAACCACCGAAGGGTGATTACATCCGCGAGATGACCTGGCCGATCGTCGAGGGATCCTCGCTGATGCACTGGCACGTCAACCGAGGCAAGCGTTCCATCACCTTGGACCTGCGCACCGAGGAAGCCAAAGAAGTATTCCGCGACCTGGTGCGCGACGCCGATGCCGTAATCGAGGCGATGCGGCCCGGTGCACTCGCCAAACGTGGACTCGGCTTCGAGGACCTGGTCAAGATCAACCCGAAGATCGTGTTCTGCACCATCTCGGGATACGGAATGACAGGGCCATATGCAAGCCTTCCCAGCCACGGAATCGCATATGACACCTGGGCTGGACTGGTGAAGCCCGAATACGACGACAACGGCTTCCCCTGCATTCCCGAACATCCGTCGGTGGGTATTCACGCCGGGCCTCTCTTTGGAGCCTTCGGTGTTCTTGCCGGGGTGCTCCGGGCACGTGAGACCGGCCAGGGTTGCTTCTTGGAGATCGCCCAGTCGGATGCCGCAGCAGGAATGGATTGGTATCGCGCCGAGACTTGGAAGGCCTATGAGCGTCCCGAATCCGAGGTGACCGGCAACAAGTCGGACAACTATGAGCGGCGCGCCCCGGGAACCGCCGGCATGCGAGAAGGTGTCCGCTATCAGATCTACGAATCAGCGGACACCCACATCCTGTTCATGGCTTCTGAACAGGAGTTCTGGCGCAACTTCTGTGAGGGAGTCGGCCGGATGGACCTCTTCGAACGCTGGCCCGGTTCGAAGTTCGCGGATCACGCGAAGGGCAATCTTGAACTCCGCAAGGAACTAGCAGAGGTCTTCAAGACCAAGACGACTGCGGAGTGGGTGCTGTGGTCGGGCGAGCACAACACCACGATCGCTCCGGTCAACACACCGGAGACCCTCGCCGAGGATCCCCAGTTCATAGAGCGACTCGGCTTCATGCCACACGAAACCCATGGAGCGGACATGGAGCCGTATCCGGTGAAGTTCGTGGGCGAGACCCCGGTCGACCCGACACCGGCGCCGACCGTCGGCGAGCACACCGATGAGATCCTCACCGAGGTCCTCGGTTACGACTCGGCCAAGATCGACGCCCTGCGCGGCGCGAATGCACTGGGTGAGGGAAGGTAGAGCCATGACCACCGACGACGGCAATATTGACGAGGGCACACGCAGCGACCTGACCTACGGAACGATTCCGGGTCTGCTCCGACGGGCAGCCCAGGAGAATCCCAATGATGAGGCGCTAGTTGACCATTCATGCGATCCAGTGGTGCGGCTCACCTTCGACGAACTGCGTTGCCGTGCCGATGAAGTTGCAGCAGCGATTATCGGCGCGGGAATAGAGCCCGGCGACCGTGTCGCGATCTGGGCGCCCAACTGCTGGGAATGGGTCGTCGCCCTGCTGGGTCTGCAGTCCGCCGGTGCGGTGCTCGTTCCGCTCAACACCCGCTACAAGGGTCACGAAGCCGCAGACATCATCCGTCGTAGCGGCGCCAAGCTGTTGTTCACCATCGAGGGATTCCTCGGCAATGACTACGTCTCGATGCTCAATGCCGACGAGATCGGAGCTCTGCCAGACCTTGACGACATCGTCTTGTTGCGCGACACCGGGCAACGCCCCGATGGTGTGCTCACCCTGTCCGAGTTCGTCGAGCGATCGAGCGTCGGATCCACCGAAGTCGACGCACGAGTGGATGGTCTGACCGGTGCGGATCTGTCTGACCTGTTGTTCACCTCTGGTACAACCGGTGCGCCCAAGGGTGCGATGCTCACCCACGCCCAGACACTGCGTGCGTTCGGTGACTGGGGAGACATCGTCGGGCTCCGATCCGATGACCGTTACCTGGTGATCAGCCCGTTCTTCCACGCCTTCGGGTACAAG